>CAMVRS010000010.1 GCA_947169935.1 uncultured Lachnospiraceae bacterium | reverse complement strand
ATACTCATTGTCAGCACGATAAGCAGTTTATTGGTTGCCTCATGCACTCCGGCAGGCAGCAGTTCATCAGGCGGCACTTCGTCTGCCCCCTCCGATCCTGTAGACGGGGTCCAGTATTCATACTTCCTGCGTCTTCCCATGAGTATGAATTATGAAGCTGATGACAACGGACTGCATATCAAAGTATTCAGCTTTGATAACTATGTGTACACAGAAATCACCAATAATGACAGCAAGCCCAGGGATCTGGGAGGTGAATATATCATACAACGTGAGGAAAACGGGAACTTTTCAGAACTTGCGCGCGACTCCGTAAACCTTATGTATGGCAGTACTTATGTTCAGGACATGCCCCATGTACTGATGTACGAAAAGGACCGTACGCCTATAGATCTTGATTCCGATGAAGCCGTCTTTACCCTTGCGCCGGGCGAGAGCATATATGTGAATTTCATGGCCATGGATCACGGGATCTGGGAAACTCCCGAATACGCAGGCAACTATCGTCTGATATATTCAGGTCTGCAGGTAGATTTTGAAGTTATTTGCGATGTCGCAGTGTAACCAGGACTATAGCCGCAAACATAATAATGCAGCCGGCGATCTCCCTTAAGCTCATCTGTTCATGAAGTACCAGGGCGCCGGTGATAACTGCAAATACGGATTCCAGACTCATAAGCAGTGATGCTATGGTGGGATCCGTATATTTTTGTCCGACGATCTGCAGCGTATATCCTATTCCGCCTGAAACAATACCGCAATAAACTATGGGAATTATTGCAGATATAAACTTATCAATACCGGGTTCTTCCAGGATAAGAGCGGCAACAGCAGATATGACCGTGGCAGTTGCAAACTGTATAGCCGATATACAGATGGCATTTCCCCGCGAAACAAAATGATCACAGCAAAGTATATGAAAGCTGAAGAAAAAAGCGCAGATACATACAAAGGTATCGCCTGTGGAAAAACTGAATCCGTCGCTGATGCACAGAAAATACATTCCGACAACGCCCATCAATACAGCTATCCAGACAACCCGGCTGTTCTTTCTCTTAAGAAAGATAAATCCGATGACAGGTACCAGCAGTATATACATAGCGGTTATGAAACCCGCTTTACCTGCTGTAGTATAGACCAGACCGATCTGCTGCATTATGCTTCCAAGCGATAAGAATACACCGCAGAATATTCCGCCCATCAGAGTATACTTCTTATAGGCTTTTTGATCTTCTTCCATTTTTTCGGCGGATGCTTTCTTTTCCTTATTCCAGCTGAATATCCCCAATATACCTATAAAAACTGCAGCAAGTGCCATTCTGGCCGCATTGAAACTGACAGGCTCTATGGAATCCATGCCCACACGCTGGAATACAAATGCAGTGCCCCATATCAGCGCTGTCAGGATCAGGATCGCGTTTCCGATAAACTGTTTCTTCACAATGACAGTACCCCAAAAATAAAAATCCCCCGCACAAACAGGGGAAACACTGCGGCCGACAGGACTTGAACCTGCACCCTTGCGGACCAGGACCTAAACCTGGCGCGTCTGCCAATTCCGCCACGGCCGCGTACACCATATATTACTCCAGAGGATGTTTTATGTCAAATCAGAAATGCCCTACATCAGCGCATTACTTCCGAAGATCAGGTGATATATAAGATCTATAACAAAAACACCAATAAATGATATGCCTACGATATGGTATATAGTCATGTTCTTTTCTTTAAGCCACTTTAGCGCCTTCTCCAGTAACGGCTGCACACCATAAAGCACTGCCATACCTATCAGGCCAAACTGCAGGCTGGACCTTAAGGCAATGCGCCCCTCAAAATTCGGTCCGTACCCGGCGGATGAGTAATCCCACAGATTATGCCCCGTCACATATTCCACGATATAGCTGGCTGCCAGCTCTACTACCGTTGACAGAAGACAGATCAGTATAAAGCAGACCACCGGAGAAAACGGGATCTTTCCTATCTTTAACTTCTTATCCCTCAGCTTTCCGAACAAAAGGATAATGAGTATCCCGCCAAAACCATACAGGGGAAGCCAGGGTCCATACATAAACCCGCGGTTCACAAAGCCGGCATGCATCTCAAAGTACATAATGCACACCTCATATATCCAGCCGATCATACTGAAAGCTATAAACTCCAGGCAAAGCAACATGACTTAAGCTTCCTCATGTTTTGATAAAACAATTCATTAATATGGCAACAACCAGGGCTATCACCGCCGATGCGATCATCAGCAGTATTTTCTGATACGGTCTTTTTGCTTCCTCCCGGATCGCTTCTATATCATCCAGTGTCTTACCTTCCAAAAAAGCCGTTATCTCCCTGTATGTCTCGATATTATGGACCTTCTTTTTCTTCTCCACCACAATTGCAACCCATACGGTCACAGCCGCCAATACTGCCCAAATACCCAGGCCGGCAAATCCCAGCAGTTTTGACAACGGTACAGGGGTTATGATCATCAGGCAGAAAAGTATGGAATAAACGTTGCTGAGCTTTTGGAAATCATGAATATCTTCTTCATTAATGATCTTTTTCATTTCCTCAACATCTCCTTTCAACAGAACATCTACGGTAACACCGAAGATCTCACTCATTCTGAGAAGGCTGTTGATATCGGGGTAATTCTTCCCCGTTTCCCAGTTGGATATGGTCTGCCTGGAAACATAGATCTTTTCTGCAAAGGCTTCCTGCGAGAGCCCCAGCTCTCCTCTGTGTTTTTTTATCTGTTCTCCAAGTTCCATAGCTTATCTCCTTGATCAACAGGCCTATTTTCTCATAAAACATGCTCTTTGAAAAGCATTTATTCCATCACGCAGACACTCAGCGTGTACTTTGAAGCCTTCTCCTTAAGCTCATCGGCTTCCTTTTTTATTGCCATCATCATTACTTCATTGTTTTCTTTTTGAGCATTCAGATAAGCATAGAACAAACCGTAATACTTATAATCCGCATCTTCCGAGCTGCAGAGGGTTTTTATCGTTTCTCCTTCAAACACCGCATCATCACCTTCCAGCATGCCGGTTATCAGGATGCTCAGCAGGGCTTTTTCCTCTTCCCTCTCCTTTCCATGCTTAACTATCCTTTTAAATCTGCTCCCGTCATTGTAAAGTATGCCGGTCTTTATATTCATGGGGAGTATGCATGCGATCCCTTCTCCTATAGCTACCAGCCCGATCATCAATGTCAGTTCGTGTTTTGTCATGAAGAAAACGATCAACATAACAACTCCTAATATCAGCGAAGCCAGCGGACCTGCAAGCAAAATCCTTGCGAATATATCCACATTTTTATCATCATGTTTAGCCGGGAACGTGCCGCCGCAGCCGCCCCAGAGTGTAATATCCTTTTCAAGACCGAAATGTATCTTCCCGTTTATATCTTCCCTGTACAGTTTGAACGGTCCCACCACCAGCATAAAAAAGCGCCATTTATTCAGAAGGCCGCAGATCACATGTCCCACCTCGTGGACTATGGTCGAAATAAAGTATGCGATGAGCGCATAGCCTATGATAGTTACGATAACCAACATCTTACCTGACATTTTTTCTTCCTCCTTTTGATCCCTTCAGCGTCCGAACGACGCATTTCCGTTTACAGACTCATCGTAATACCATATCCTCATATCCGTCTATCCAAGGTCTTTGACATCGGCCAAAAAAGCACAAAAAAAGCGCTGTCAAAAGCTTTTTACAGCGCCGGATATTGCGGTTTTTCAGCCGTTTTCTTATTTTGTCAAATCCACATTTGACATCCACAAAGATGTGGGGACGGTCCTGCTGTTCTCATCCTGTGAAGATGCGGGGACGGTCCTTTTGGCTTCAGATCTTCCTTTATGCGCAGCGCCTCAGGCATGATCACAGACACGCTCGATTCCGTCGCCAAGAGGCTCTAAGAAGCTGCCCAAAGTATTCTATACCGTCCGAAACCGGTCGATATTCGGAATCCATTCCTCATATCTCCCTTGCTCAGCCATCCAGGCTTCGCATTTCTGGTTGGTTTAGCATCTTCAAGAGCCTCTATGCTCCTACATAGGCGGTCTGCGATTCATGCCTGAATGCTCTGCGCTTATAAATACATCAAGCCAAAAGGATCGCCCCCTGTCATATGCAATTTGAAGACAGCAGGACTGTCCCCGGGTCCTCAGTCACGCAGAGGAAGCAGTATCTCGACCTCCACATTGTAGAGGTCGCCGTCTTCACTGCAATTGAGATTGTATTCTCCGCCGTATTTTTTAACGGCTCGGCGTATATTCATGATCCCGAAGCCGTGGTCCGGCGAATTCTTGACTGATACGATATTCCCCGGTACCAGCTTTGTCATGCTTTTGTTTTTCTCCAGGATGAGAATGAAGTTTGCATTCTTCTTAAACTCCAGGCTGATAAGTTTATCTTCATCAGGCAGATCTTTGCCGTATAGTCTGCTGACCGCTTCTATGGCATTGTCCAAAAGATTTGACAGTATGGTAACCAGATCGGCAGACTCGATATCCAGCCCGGCAAGATCCCCGGAAATAACAAGCTTAAGGCCCCTTTTTTCAGCCTTGGCGTACTTATCGGCTATGATCACGTCCGCTATATCGTTACCGCTCCGGTACGGCGGCGCGGCAGCCTCTATCTGTTCATTTATGGAATCGATGTATGCCAGCAGCTCATCGGTGCGGGACTGAGCAGCAAGTTCCTTTAAGGCTATCAGATGGTTTTTCATATCGTGCCTTAGACGTCTGGTTTCCACGCTGCTCTTTTTTACTGCTTCATAATGGGCGTTACGCGCCTCGGAAACCATATCATCGATCTTTTGCAGCTCGGCTTTATAACGATCCATAGACAAACGCGGCGTATTATATACCACCATGCAGCAAAGCAGTCCCGTTACAAGAAAACATAAAGATGCAGATACCGTCTGATGATCATGGATCAGGCATAAACACAGCAGATTAAGCATAAGGATAAAAAGAAAAGCCATAAATATGACCGTTGTTCCCGGTATAAGCGTTTCTCTTTTTACACTTACTATACTGTAAGGGATCATCAAAAAACACAGGACCAGAACGCTTGCCGGGAAAAAGAACAGATGCAGGAATTCCTGCTCACCATATTTTTCCAGAGCTATAAGCGCCTGATGAAAATCAAAACTTATGATACAACTGATCAATACACTGAGTACAGCAGATATGATATATTCGCTGCGCTTTATTGGCGCTGCAGAGCCGTCACCCCGTCCGGCTCTTCTTCCGAATATAAAAAACCACATGAGGAATGCGGCTGCAAAGATCAGTATTATGGCTGAAACATAGTAAAGGATCTGCATTTATCTCACCGTTTTCTTCACATGGTCATAAAGTTCTTTTTTAAACTCCGTAAAACACGAACGGCTTATACCTATTATACTGCCGTCATCAAGTATGGCTTCCTTATCCTTAAGGCGAGCTACATGATCAAGGTTCACCGCGCTGCAGCGGTGAACCTTTCTAATGGTATCGTTGATCCTGTTAAATATATCTATGGCTTCGCCAAGCTTGATCCTGGTAGTGAAAGATCCGGATGTGGTCACTATGCGCACATTGTTATTGTCCGATTCAAGAAACAAAACTTCAGACGGTATAACAACGATCTCTTCTCCTCCGGATTTGATCATGACTCCCTTATGGCTGGCTTTCATCAGCTGTATATCCTGAAGGGTCTGCTGAAGCTTGTCATCCTCAACCGGTTTCTTTAAGAAGCGGAAGGCATTTACTTCGTATCCTTCTATTGCCATCTCCGTATGGCTGGTAAGAAAAACTATGGGTATCTCGAAATCTTTTTCGCGTATCTGCCTGGCGGCGCTCATACCATCCATTCCGCCCATCTCTATATCGAGAAATATCAGGTCAAAAGATACGGGTGCAGCGAGCAGCTCCTCTGCGCTTGAAAAAGGTATAACCTCACAGTCAAGCTTCGAGATGACTTTATAGATCTTCTGTTCAAGATCGCTTAAGAATACTGTTTCATCATCGCATATGGCAATCCGCATGTTCTTCTCCGGTAAATAAAGATCCTTCGTCGCTGCGCTCCTCAGGATGACAGGACTATTTTATTGTATCAAACCAGCTTTCCGTTGTCGAGTTTGACCACCCGGCTGCCGTACTCGCTGTTCTTTTCGGAATGGGTTACCTGAAGGATAGTCATTCCCTTTTCCTCATTTATCTTTTTAAACAGCTCCATGATGTTCTCACCGGACTCCTTATCAAGGTTTCCCGTAGGTTCATCCGCAAGGATTATCTCCGGCTCACCCATAAGAGCCCTGGCAATAGCGACTCTCTGCTGCTGTCCGCCGGAAAGCTTGGCCGGCATCACCTTACGCTTATCCGCGATCCCCGTGATATCAAGTATCTCTGTCAGCCTTTTGGCCGCTGCAGAATCGTAACGGTTTGCCACCTTAAGAGGAAGCATGATATTATCCTCTACCGAAAGATTCTGTACCAGATTATAAAACTGGAAGATAAAACCTATTTTTGAAAGCCGCAGCTCGGAGAGTTTCTTTTCCTTTATCTTTCCTATGTTCTCCCCGCAAACCACGATATCACCCGTAAAGTTACGGTCAAGACCGCCTATCAGATACAGAAGTGTTGATTTACCCGATCCGGAAGGCCCCATCAGCGAAACAAACTCTCGGCGCTGCACCGTCATGTCAGCCCCCTGTAATACCTTTACTTCCAGCTCGTCTTTTCCGAATGATTTGTATACATTATCTACCGTTATTATCGTATCCATTTTTTCTCTCCTTTTTATTCATACTTAAGTTCTTCTGCTATCTTCATTTTTCTTAAATATCTTGAGGGTATCAGTGTTGTCAGCAGATATACCGCAAGTATCACCGCCAGATATATGAGCATTTCTGCCGTATTAATGCCTCCTGCACTGAGCAGGTTCAGATCACCATCCGTTATCCCGTCCAGGAGATTGCCCAGAACCTTATACAGGAACGGTGCCGTTATCCCTGCAACCAGTGCTGATATTCCCATGGAAAACAGGCTTTCCAGGAAAAGGAGCCGTTTCAGTTTATGTCTGGGCAGCGCCACCGAATATAAAAGCGCCGTCTCTCTTT
This sequence comes from uncultured Lachnospiraceae bacterium, assembly GCA_947169935.1. GTDB lineage: Bacteria > Bacillota > Clostridia > Lachnospirales > Lachnospiraceae > NK4A136. The sequence continues at coordinate 34,433 of CAMVRS010000010.1, read as the reverse complement.
TGCGTGTTATAAATCCAAGCGACTGATTACCCGCTACACCTATCATGGTAAGTGCTACGCTGCCCGCTACTATAAAACGCATCACTCCCAGAAGTCCTTTAGAAGTCTCTGCATCATCTTTACGATACTCTTCTATTGTGGTAACACTCAGACCCGAAGTCTCGGAATACTTTTCTATATCAGCTTTAACCTTATCCGGATCGGCCGTTCTGATCAGTATCATGCCCAGGTTCCCTGCAAACATGTGATCGTAAAGCTCCTTATTTATGATAATGGATCCAACGTTGTACACAGGCAATTCATCGGTATCCAGGATATCCTTTATGATAAATACTTTTTCCATGGGAAAGTCTGTATCGGGATTAAAGACTACCTTTACCTCGTCTCCTATGTTGATCTTAAGCTTTTGGGCTTTTACCTTTGAAATGACAGCCTCGTTTTCCCCAAGCCCATATCCTTCCGGTGGCATCCCATTGATCATGGTATGGGCACTGTCCGCGAACACAGACAGGCTTTTTGCTTTTTCATCACCTATGGCGCCGTATGAAGAAGACCTGTATATATAATCCAACTCCTCTACATCATCGATGGCGCTTATATATCTGTAATTATGATCCTTATCACTGACATAAATATCTACCATCACATCACAATCATAATTATCCGATGTCAGGTCATTTGCAAGAGCCTCTCCGACTCCTCCTATCAAAAGCGACAGGGTGACCGAAGTAACACATAACACCGCTGTTCCCATTATTATCCTGTTTCTGGAAATATTCTCTGCTGCAAGCTGAGCTACCGGCAGAGATATCTTCCTGAAAAACGCCGTCAGTCCCTTTGAAAAGACATTTATCAGGAAGGGAATGAGCACTGCCAGAGCCACTACGCCGCATGTCAGCGATACAGCCAGAGTCAGAAAGTTTTTGACCAGCAGTCCGGCAACAACGGATACCACCGCAAGAACTATACCTGTATATAATCTGCCCCATCTGTATTTGAATTCGGTATCCTTGTTATCAAATATTATGTCCCTGATAGGCGTCTTTACGGCTTTTCTAAGCTCATAAAGAGGATATGCACATTCAACAAGGATCGCGCCGGCGATAACCGATAATGTAACATATACCGGCGTCGGTCCGAAGTACTGCCTGAAATCAACCGATGATCCGCTTGCTTCCATATTGAACATAGCCCCCAGAAAAGCCGGCTTTACAAATGAATACAGCGCTATTCCTATACAGGAGCCGATGATCGCATATATGATATTCTCTATAAGCAGTACAAATGCGGTTTTTCCCTGTGTTACTCCAAGGCTTCGGAGTGTGCCTATAACCGACATCCTCTCATTTACTATCTTTTCCGCTATGGATGTTGTTACAAATATTACAAGCAGGAAAGAAATAAGGAACAGAAGATAAAAAACATTATATATCTGCTGCATCTCGGAATCTTCCATCGCATCATTGATATTCTCAATTTCAGCCCTGGGATCGTTATTTCGAAGCGCATCTGCAACCGCATCTATCTTTGCATCACTCAGAACGTCGATCATCCATATCGTATACTCATTATCCGCCATACAATTGATACGCCGCACCGTCTCATTGGTTACGAAAATCGTTTCCCCGGATATAATGGCATTCTTTATATCTATCACCCCAACCACCTTCAGTTCGATCTTTACTTCATCCATTGTCTCGAGCTCAATGGTATCTCCAACCGAAACTCCATACGTGTCAGCATATGCCCGGTTGATCACGGCAGACTCGTCATCCAGTTCTACGCTCTCCGGGATAAACGCCATTTCAACTGCCATATCCATATCGGATAAGGATACAACATCGATATCTTTTTCAAATGAATACTCATAGCTGGCGGCCTCCCTCTCATACTCATACTGTCCGGTAGATCCTATACCGATTGCTTTTATCTCTGCTATATCATCAATCCCTTCCAGTATGTCGGAGGAGGTATTATAAACTACAATATCCGCCTTGCCCAGCATGTCCATAGCATAGCCGCGCAGAACCGACTGTATATTGTGCCTCATATCCAGCGCCAGTAATGCTGCAAAGGAGGCAAAGGCGATACAGAATACAAGAAGCAATAAGCGCAGGGGTTTTGCGAATATGTTTTTTATTGAATGTTTAATGATCAAGTTCATTTAAATAATCTCCTTTCGGTTACCAGCGCGTCACACGGTCTTCCGGCGCTATATACATTGCATCCCCTTCTTTTACATCATATATTTCATAGAAGGGATCAAAGAGCGCCACTACTGCATTGACCCGCACCTTTGCAGGACTGTGCTCATCCATATAAAGCCGCCCAAGCACATCGTCTTTAGGCATAACGCTTGCCCAGATCCTTGCATAGTTCTCTAACAGCTCTTTTCTCTGTTCATTGTTTTTTGTAAGACGCAGTATGCAGTCAACTCCACTTATATCCGCAAGGTTTTCACCAAGTGTGAGTTCCCCGTCCACAGGATGTATATCCAGTACTCTCTGCTCTGAATAATACTCTTCAATACGTGATGCCATTTCATCAAAAGCTTTTCTGTCCTCCTCCGGTATCCAGGACGGATCATAATTTCCGTTCATGTCATACATCATTCCATGGTTATCAAATGCATGTGATATCTCGTGACCGACTACCGCTCCTATACCTCCAAGATTTTCCCAGTAGCTCTGGTCCGGACTGTAAAAGGGTGCATTCATGATGGCTGCGGTTATATTGATGGAATTCATATCCGGTGAATAGCAGGCATTCACAGTCTGCGGTGCCATCATTTCAAATCCGTTCCTTTCTACGCCCTCCTTAAGCACCTTCATGTTATCTTTGTAATCTCTCATATTAAGATTATGTTTAGTCTCGTATACGGAATGCCCTACCAGCTTTGCATCTTCGGCTTTGATCTTATGCGGCGCATCTGCGCCGATAAAATACAACATATTATCAAGCTTTGCGGCTATCGCTGTTTTACCTTCATCACTTAACCATTCGCAGTCATCTATCATCACGATATATTCATCCACTATCGCATCGGTGATCTGAACGACAGCCGCTACGGTATCTTCATCATAATAATTCTTTACGTATTCCTCCCCCAATTCCTTAGGCAGAAGCATTTTTATCATGTCTTTTGCCAGCAGGTCATTGGAATATAAATAGGACCGGCCTCCGTATTCCTTAGGCAGCATGTCTTCTATACTTTTCATGTAACACATTACCGCTATGTCCTGCCATTCATTCAGGTGTTCCTCAGTCAGCAGCGAATCAATACCTGAAAGCTGTCCCTCATCCCACAGATAAACTCCGTCTGCCATATCGGATCTGATACCAATAGTGCGCAGGATCCCGTCTGCTCCCACATTGGGACAAAGCACATCTATCTCTTTATCCGATCTGTAAACAGCCGTCTGCATGGCTGCTCCCCAGTCCTTTGAGATCAGCTCAAGCAGCTCCAGATCCGTATCCAGCGCTATATCCATGATAAGCTTTGTATCCGCCACACTCTTTTGCCTGGCCTCATCAGCACCCATTCCCAGATCAACAAGTTTTGTTCTGAAATACATGGCTACAACCTGAGCCATCTGACCACCTAAACTGATATCCTCAAGCTTTTGCCCTGTAGGGCACTGAAAAGGTCTTATCCATATGCTGCCCGATGCCGAATCATGCATATCGGTATCTATCGAAGTTCCGAATATGGGATTAACATTCCATTCCGAATAGATCCTGCCGCAGATATCCAGGAACTCATCTATGGATGCTGTATTCCTGATATCCTCTACAGTCTTAAACATGGAATCGATATCTTCCTGATCCATAAACACACCGCCGGTAGACGCTTCCAGAGCCTGGTAATATATATCATATATAAGCTGCTCATTACTTCCGGCTGCATATGAGGATCTGTCACCCTTCACGATATTTTCGATTATCGTATCCAGTTCATCATCCACCATATCACCGATCTGCTCAAAGGATCCGGTACTTCCATGGTGTTCTGTGATATCTGCTTCCAGTAATGCTTTAGCATTTACATATCCGTTAAAATCATCCTGTGGTCTGATTCTTTCCGGATCAAATTCTTCTGTTTCTTCTTCCTTCTGCGGCTCCTTTGGCGGATCAGGTTCCGTTACTGTCCCACAGCCCTGAAGCAGCAGGGCAGAAGCAAGAAGAATTGTTATTAATGATTTATGTTTCATAGCAATTTCCTTTCTTCAAGATCCTTCGCTCCGCTCAGGATGACACGGGAACTCCGCTCAGGATGACACGGAGGCGCCATTCACGATGGCATAGTGGCAAAGCTCAGGATAACATCTCATATTGTCGACGATATCATTATATGAAAAACTCAGGATAAAAACGGGAAATGTGGTGAAAGGGAGGATTTTAGTTGTGAACGGTAAAAAAGCCCCCGTTTTCACGGGGGCAGGAAGAACTTTTATTCAGGTATCGGTGCGATGACTTTTTTATAGATCCTGATCAGGAAGAATACCGTGACTGTCAGAGACATCAGCTCAGCTATGGGGAAACACCACCATATCAGATCAAGACCGCCGATGATCGACAGTATATAAGCTACGGGTACAAGGACCACCAGCTGTCTGGCCACGGAAACTATCAGACTGTAAAGGCCGTTGCCCAGAGCCTGGAAAGTAGTTCCGCCTATTATACAGAACCATGCGAACATATAATGCCAGGCTATGGTCCGCAGTGCCGGTACGCCTAATACTATAAGGCTGTCATCTCCCGTATCAAATATGCGCAGCAGCTGCTCCGGCATAATTTCAAAAAGAGCAAAGCCTATGGCCATAAAACCGAATGCATACAACATCGAAAGCTTGATGACTTTCATCATACGGCCGCGCTTTCTGGCTCCATAGTTGTACGCCAGTATAGGCACCATACCGTTGTTCAGGCCGAATATAGGCATGAAGAAAAGACTCTGCAGCTTAAAGTATACGGTAAATACCGCAACAGAAGCTTCATTAAGACCGTTCAATATACGGTTCATTGAATAGGTCATTACAGAACCTATAGCCTGCATCACTATTGAAGGGAAGCCTACGGTATAGATCCTCTTTATGATCGTAAGGTCAGGCTTAAAGCCCTTAAGATTTACCTGTACATCTTCATTAAATTTCTTGTTGAGTATATAAGCCAGGATACCTGCAACTATCTGTCCCACTATAGTCGCTACGGCAGCACCCGCTACGCGCATCTGCGGGAAGCCGAAATAACCGAAGATAAGTATGGGATCCAGTATGATATTGATGACTGCGCCGGTAGTCTGTGTGATCATGGTATAAATAGTCTTACCGGTAGACTGCAGCAGTCGCTCAAAAATAAACTGCATATATATACCCAGCGATCCGATGCAGACGATACGCAGATACTGGCTTCCGTATTCCAGTGTAAGTCCCGTACCTTTTTGTGATGCTATAAGTGTCGGTGCCAGGAATACGCCTATGACCAGAAACAATAAGAAATTACAGAAGGAAAGGAAGACACCGTTGTTGGCTGCCTTCTGCGCCGTTTCCTTATCCTTTTCTCCCAGTGCCTTTGATAATATCGCATTGACACCTACGCAGGTACCTGTAGCAAATGCGATCAGAAGCGTCTGAAAAGGAAACGCCATACCCAGCGCCGATAGCGCCGCCGTTCCTGCCGAAGATGCATCTCCGCCTTCATCAACTATCCTTGCTACAAATATACTGTCTACTATATTATAGCAGGCTGTTACCAGCATAGATATTATCATTGGAGTCGCCATGCCGATCAACAGCCTGTTCATGGGCATTACGCCCATCTTATTCTCTTTTTCGTCTCCCGCAGCCAACTGCTTACTCATCACTTTCTTCTTCCCCTTCGCTCTTTGTGTTACCCTCCACAAAGTCGTCGCCGTTTTCTATATCTTTTAATGCATTATCCGATAACAGCTTCATCAGATTCTCGGAATCCAGCAGCTCGTCCGAGAAGGTTATTACCGTATCGGATTTTAACATATCCATTTCCTCTACCAGCAGCAGACGGTATGAGGGCTGGGGCTCATTAGGCGTAACCACCAGCTGGTTTCTTCCGTTCTGCTTACCGTAATAAAGCTTTTCATCTGCCTCTTTGACCATATCTTCCAGCGACTTTTCCGGTGTTCCTTCCACCAGACCTATAGTCATGGTAACCCTTATATCCAATGCACCATAGGTTATATGTGCCGCTCTTATCTTATCGATAAATGTTTCTATGGATGCAGCTGCAGGCACCAGGCGCATATCTTCGAATATAAGCAGGAATTCCTCACCACCCCATCTTACGGCATGACCTCTTCCTGCCATAAGATTCTTAAGCTCAGCTGCTACATGCTTAAGCACAACATCACCGGCATCATGGCCGTATGTATCATTTACTTTTTTAAAGAAGTCGATATCGCCGATAGCAATGCAGAAAGGTGATCCGGATTCAACCGACTTTTTCTGTATAGCCTTAAACTTTGCATCACCGCAACGCCTGTTATACAGCGTGGTAAGAGGATCGCACTCAACCAGTATCCTGACTGCATTCTGCATGCGCACTATATCCTCACCCGTTGCACCTATCTCATCACCGCGGGTAAGCACCTCAAGGGGCATCTCATTGCTCAGCTTTCCGGCTACCATGTTAGATAAGAAGAAATGCATGCTCTTTACGGCAGATACTATGGAATTGGTATAACGTATGCTTACGATACTCGCGGTAAGCAGACCTAAAAGCGTGATGATCCATATGGGTGCCGAAGCTGAAGCTTCTTCGCGTCTTACTTCCGCAGCAGTAACAGCTGTTCCTACCATTCCTGCCAGCTCTCCGTCGGAATTGATAAGAGGCACATAACATGCGTAATAATACTTACCCGTTTCTATCTCTGTCTTATAATGAAGCGGCGCTTTTTTCCTTTCCATCTCACTGATGACGCTGGTATGAACACCGCTGCCTATATAGCGTACGCCGTCTTTATCTTTCAGTGTTGTAAGTATGCGCGCATCCTTATAAAACATGGTGAGCGCCATTCCGCTGCTTTCCGCTACACTGTCCAGATATGCATGATCTTCCGTCAGTTCCTGATCACCTTTATACAGCGAAACCACTTTATCTCCAACGAGTACATAATCCCCGGGATACATTACATCATAAGCCGCCACTACAGATTCAGCTACCGCTTCCAGCGAGCGGTATACTTCTTCTTCCAGCGAACTTCGTGTCCGCAGCATAACCGCTATCAGTATTATTATGCACATCACCAGCACAGGCAGTATAGTACGCAGAAGTACTGCCATCTGCAGCTTACCGATCATTTTCTTCTCTAATGCTTTCATAATCAGGCCTCTGTTTAAGATCCTTCGCTTCGCTCAGGATGACACTATGTTTATTCGCTCAGGATGACACTATGTTTATTCGCTCAGGATGACACTATGTTGCTATGTCAGAAACTGTTTACAGGTATGTCGCTTTATCTTCCAGGCGTGCGGCGCCTTCCGTTATAAGTACTTCTTTAACTCCGGTCATGGACGGCACTTCAAAAAGTACCTCCGATAATATCTCCCTGACAACGGAATTCAGTCCCCTGGCTCCGATGCTCATTGCCATAACCCTGTCAGTTATCACATCAAGCGCTCCGTCGCTTAATGTAAGCTTCACTCCGTCATCTATAAGCAGTTCTCTTTCATAACGGGAAATAATACTGTCCTCCGGCTCCGTCAGAACACGTCTCATCATATCACGGTCAAGTTTTCTGAGCACGGTGACCGTACTTAATCTTCCCGCCAGCTCCGGCTTCATTCCGTATTCCATAAGATGCTCGGTCTTTAAATGCATGCCCGTCATCTCAAAATTCTCATCCTTCTCCACTTCGCTTCCAAAGCCTATGCCGCTTTTAACATAATCCTTCCTTGCTATCTTTTCCAGACCTTCAAAAGCTCCGGCACAAACAAAAAGGATATTGGAAGTGTCCATGATGATACTGTCGGCACTGGATTTATCCTGAAGGGGTACATCGATATCAGTCCCCTCAAACATGCCCAGAAGCTGTCCCTGCAGTTCCTGGTTTATATCGCCGCCTTTGGAATAGAGCTTTGCAGGGATCACCTTATCAAACTCATCACAGAATACTATACCGCATTCCGTAAGTTCCAGGTCTTTCCCCGCCTTTATATAAAGATTCAGCAGAGCTTCTTCCTTATTTCTGCCTTTCCAGGGCGTTGCGACTATACCGCTGAAATCCGTTATGACCACCGGCAGGGGAAGCAGCTCGGAAAGCCGTCTTATTATCTCCGTTTTACCACAGCCGGAAGGCCCTACCATAAGTACGTTTGTTTTCAGAAGTTTCTCCTCCGGATGCAGTATCCTGAGCAGATGATTATATACCGCTGTACTGAGTACTTCCTTTGACTCATCCTGTCCCAGGATAAACCGGTCCAGATAAGCCTTTATGCGTTCCGGCGTATATTCCTTTGCAAACCGCTCACATTCAGCCAGAAAAACGGGCTGCTCTCTCTTTTCACCCTTATGTTTCCGTTCTTTCATACGGATATTGCGGACCTTGCTCTGCTGATACTTTACCCTGCAGACTGCCAGTGTTCCCAGAAAACCTTCGCTTTCCTTATTATCCGGATCCTTTAAGAGCTCATATTCCATAAATGAAAAGATCTCATCCAGATCCTCATTGGTTATCTCGCGCTCAACATTACGGGCTTTATAAAACAGCTCATCTGTTGGGTTGGCCGCAGCAGATTCACGGATGATAGCCCAGAAAGGAGTACGGTAGCCTTTTTCCTTATAACTGGCTCCCATCAGTTTGAGCATGCTATCCATATTATGCTCTGCCGCGGGACGTATATGCTTTATATAATGAACAAGTATGCGCAGATAATCACTGACAGTACCCGGCGAAGTAAAACTGCCGCCGCGGTCCTGGTATTCAGCCATACGGCTCTCTATATAAAATGCGGTTTCGGCATCATTTTTACAGGTAAATATTCTGTTCATTACCGCCTTCTATCTCATACATAGGTTCTTCCCCATCGGTAACCACAGCGCCGTTTATCACCACACGCCTGAGGCCTTTTATTCCCGGCGCCTTATAAAGCACCTTTCTGAGAACTTTGCCCATAATGCTCTGCAATGCCCTGGCACCGACAGGAGTCTTAAGTGCGGCATCCGCCACTGCATCCAGCGCCTCATCCGTAAACAGCAGTTCCGCTCCCGATGACAGCATCAGCTCCCTTTCATAACGCATCACCAGGCTGTCCTCCGGTTCCGTCAGGATACGTATCATATCTTCACGGTCAAGCTTCTCCAGCACGGCTATGCTGGATATACGGCCTGCCAGTTCTCTCTTCATCCCGTATTTCATAAGGACTTCATGATTGATATTCTCCCTGATGAAATCCAGGTTCATCTCTTTTTCCAGTACCGCGCCATACCCGATGCCACCCGGCACCTTACTCTTTTCGCGCTTGTCGGTCTTTATATAATCTTCCAGTCCCTGAAAGGCCCCCGCCAGGACAAAAAGCATCCTGGAGGTATCCAGAAGCAGCTGCTGTCCGTCGCACTTAAGCTCCACCTCGCTGCCCTCGAGCATGGTAAGCAGCTGGGACTGTACATCATCATGAACATTAACTCCTCTTTCACTGACAGCCGGAAGCAGGAGCTTATCAAATTCATCCATAAAGACTATGCCTTTTTCGGCAAGATTCTTCTTTCTCCCGGATTCTTCAAAAAGCTCAAGAAGTATATCTTCCTTGTGTCTGCCCCTGTACTGGCTGGCTCCCAGAGAAGAAACATCAGTAAAGATCATGGGGTAATCCGTCAGTTCCCTGATCTTTCTCATTATCTCTGTCTTTCCGCAGCCGGAAGGTCCTATCAGAAGGACAACATCAGGCGCGAAACGCTCACCCGGATGACGCACCCTTTTTCCGTGACCGTATACGGCAGTACTGATAGCTATCTTTGCGTCTTCCTGCCCTATGACAAATCTGTCCAGATAATCCTTGATCTCCCTGGGCTTTAATACTTCTTTGACTGTTTCCTTTTCATTGGCCAGATACAGGCGCCGCAGCCTGAGTATCCGTCCAAGCACCTGACGCTCACGCTCATTTGAACTTTTTTCCACGGCGTGCTTTAAAGTATCCGCTTCAAGAAAATCAAGAATATAAGACGCCCTTTCTCCGAAAATCTCAACGGAATAATCCAGATCTTCTTCAAGCTTATCCAGTATACTCAAAAGAGATCTGTTATCGGGAGAAATGCGTTTATCATCTTTTACACGAAAAAAAAGCATCTCAAGGTATCCCAGGGCATCTACATCAGCGTTATCGACATTATCGTTGACCAGCACCAGCCTTGAGAGTATATATTCCGAAACCGCAGCAGTCTCCTGCTCCGCCTGTTTCCAGACGGATGGAGGAAGAACGCCTTTCTTTTTGTCCATCTCTCTGAATATATTGATCATATTAGTTTATTTTACTCTGTTTAAGCCTAAGTTTCAAGGCATGAAAAGATCCTTCGTCGCTGCGCTCCTCAGGATGACATAATTACTGCGCTCCTCAGGATGACATAACAGGGGTCATCCTGAGCGCAGCGAAGGATCTTTATAATATCAGATATTCACAAATATCTCCCTGCCGATACGCTTTTCCTGAAGTTTACCCCTGCTCTGGACTATAATAGTATGGTCTTTATAGCGCAGGGCAAATAACAGAGGCAGTTTCAGGCAGAGCCTGTTGGTCTCGCATTTCTCCTGGAGGCTGCTGCCCAGCCTTATCATAAACGCCTTGCCCTTCTCCGAATGAATGCTGAGCTTGCATAATCTCTTCCTGCTGCCGTCAGGTCTTATCGTATCAACCTCTGCCATGGCCAGCACATATACAAGACCTGCATACACCGCCAGTACGCTTCCAATGCCGCCAACGGTAACGGCTCCTGCCTTTGCCACCTTCCTGATAACAGGCAGGGCAGCAGACTCTTTCTTTTCCTCTGTTTCTATGCTGAAAGTCCTGCCCGTTTCGTCCGCGATCTCCGTTTCCGCCTCACTTTTACCCACGGTATCACTTATGTCAGCTTCGTCCTCATCCTCATTCGTTAAAGGTACGCCGCCATCTTCCGCTGCAGGATAAGGATCAGACTCACCACCCGCAGTCTCCTGATCACTAAGATCTGCCCCATCAGACAGATTTCCGTCTTCGGCAGTTTCCGGCGTTTTATTGCCGGTTCGCCGGTTAAGACCGGTCAATGTGGGATTATGACCTGCGCTGTTCTCACTGCTGCTGCCGGAGTTGTTTCCGCTAACGCTGTTTTCACTGCTGCTGCCCCCGGAGCCGTTTCCGCTGTTACTTTCCCCGTTTTCGTTATTCTCTCCGCTGCCGTTTTCTTCTCCAGTTTCAGCTTCTTCCTCGCTGCCGATCTCTTCTCCGTTTTCAGGCTCTTCCCCACTGCCTTCTTCATCTTCGGTGGGCAGGGGATCTGTCTTTTTCACATGGCTCTTCAATTCCAGAACCGGATCATCCACATCCCAGATCCAGTTTCCAAGAGATCTTCCTTCTTCATCAAAGACCATATCCTCTCCAAGATAATACCCGTCAAAGATCTGACCGGCCTTAAGTTCGGGAATACCCACATCAGCATACGGTTCGCCGTAGGTCACATCCAGCGTCCCGTCAGGTATGCCGTCCAGGTCATCATCTTTCCCGTATCTGACGCCGTAACTTTTCACCTGCCATTTCTGAGAAAGTATGTATTCCTTCTCCTCCGTAAAATGATTCCAGCTTCCCTGCGGGTGACCGCCCGTGCCAAATATCATTACATCATCCACATAATAGCCCAGGAAGGTATATCCTTTTCTGGCTGCAGGAGCACCCAGTCCCAGATCGGGTATCATATCGCCGTAGGCAAATTCGGCACGCCTGTCGGGAACACCGTCTCCGTCCTTATCGTCGCCGTAACGCAGGACTATGTTTACACCTTTCCAGCTTTCCTTTAACGTATTCCCGCCATCTTCAGGAATGATCTTCCATACCGAAAGCGGCTGTCCGTTCCCGTCAAACAGCTTAACACCGCCAAGGTAATATCCGTCAAAGCGGTACCCCCTGCGCGAAGAAGCATCCGGAACCTCCAAAGCCGGCGGCATGCTGTCATATACTACCGTCACCGACCTGTCCGCCCTGCCGTCTCCGTCAGCATCGGCTCCGTAATACAGGGTAAAAGTCATGGGCGACCAGGCCGCCTCCAGATTATAACGGCCTTCGGCTAATGAAGGCTTAAAGGCGCCTTTGCCTTTCCCAGAAGCATCACATATGTCCATGCCATTAAGCTTGTACCCGCCAAAGCTGTAACCCGTCTTTGCCGAAAGCAGGCTCAGATCGAAGTCGGGAACATCTGCGCCGTGATCGATCTCTATACATCCGTCGGGCCTGGCATCACCGTTACGATCCTCTCCGTAAAACAGGGTGTAATGCTTTATATGCCATCTGCTCTCCAGACTCAAACCGGTGTCTTCGAACAATTCCGGCAGACCGGATACGGGCTTTCCGTTGCCGTTATATATCTGCCTGCCGGAGTAATAGTATCCGTCAAAAACATAACCGTCCCTGCCGGCAGGTATATCCAGTGAAGGCAGGTCGTCACCGTACACCAGTGTGACGCTCCTGTCCGGACTTCCGTTCCCGTCAGCATCATCTCCGTAACGCAGCACATATTTATTCTGTGTCCAGCGTTCCTTTAGTATAAGAGGCGTCTGAGCCGGCACAGTCTTCCAAATACCAAGCGGCTTCCCATCCGTGTCATATATTTTTTTATCACCAATATAGTAACCTTCAAATGTATAGCCTTTGCGTTCTGCCGCTCCCCCGAGTTCAAGATCCGGCGGCGCCGCATCATAGGTCAGTGTCCCTGTTTTATCCGGTATAATGTCACCATCCTCATCCGGTCCGTAATAAAAGGGGTACTCCGACGCTTTCCATTTAGCTTCAAGTATCAGTTCAAAATCCGTGACAGTCTGCAGACCATAGTCTGCAGGATGGCCGTCTTCATCATAATAACGCTTCTCTCCACTATAATAGCCGCAGAAGTCATATCCTGTTTTAACGGGAGGCGTCACATCCCCAAGTCCGGTTCCGTAATCCAGATCCGTTTCGGCTACCAGCTCATCACCGTTCCTGTACTCCACATGAAGGGCAGCAGTCAGATCGGTGAATTCGAGCTGCTTTTCAAAAGTCTGATCCAGATTCTTATCATGGTAAGTCAACGTGGCGCGGAAAGTCCCCCTCCTTTTCAGAGGCAGCACCTCATTACGGCCGGAAGCATACTCTCCTTCCTCCCCCCATTCGATACTGAAATCATCAATGACATCCGAAAGCTTTATCAGACCGGCAACCAGATAAACCCGCTTTCCATCCGTCATCCTTTCAATATAGAAACTCCCTGCAAGATCGGCTGTACAGGTCATTTCCCTTTTGTAATATCCTTCATGGATATCGGGATGAGGCCCGCGCCAGCTATGCATACAATTTTGACAGGTATAGATCTGATAGGTTTCGGCATCATGGAAAAGGACTACCTTCCCTCCGCAGGGATGGTATATATCCTCATAACACCCGCTGCTCTCCGAACCATGTTCATGATAGATCTCAACACTCACCGTCCCCTCCGTCTGTACCGGATCGGCGGCTCCGGTAACGATCGGATGACACATGCCCTGCATCAGCATGCAGAAAGTGAGCAAAAGACTGCAGATTTTTTTCTTGCTTCTCTTCACAACATATCCTCCTTTTTACGTTGATGATAACGGAGGATAGTCGATACACATTCCAGAAATGTGTATGTCTGCTTATTTGTGTATGCAGGAGTATACTCCAAAATACCCGTTCTGTCCATACCTTACATAAGATTATTTTCAACAGGTCTCATTAGGGTTATTTCCATACCGGGGCTGCTAAAAAGCTTTCTGTAAACCTGCCGGTAGGACGGTGTTACCGGGCCTTGTCATGATCCGGTATTCACAGAGCAGCTTTCAGCAGCTTAACATAAATCAAACGAATGTAGTTTACATAAGAAAGCAGGATTTTGTATTTTTTCAAAAATTTGACCTTTAAAGTTATTATTTGACTTCGGACTTTTTTCTATTTTTGATCTAACGACACACTTTTTGCTTCATTTTCTTTTCCATTAACATAATATTAAAAAATGTATCAGATCCTCCCCTATCCGGATAATACTCTTGATGTATCCCATTCCCTCCGGGACAACCCAATCCTCTCTGTCTGTAAACATAATTTCTATTTTATGCTCTTATGTAATCCATATTCCCAACCTTGGGATTAACATAATTTTCCGATCATAAAAAATATATTGTTTACATAAGAAAACAGGCGCTTGTGGCTGTTGACATAAGTATTGACACAAATGCGAAAAGCCCTTTTTCCGACCATGAATAATTATCTGCAAAATAATATTTATGCCTGTTTCATGAAAGATCATATCCTGTTTATACTTTCCGCCGTACAAAAGGCCTGTTTCACATAAAATAGCGTTTCCGAAAAGCTGCAAATATTTGCTTTACATAATGCATTCTGCCTGCTGATTTACATAACACTTACTCCCGGGGTTCTTTCGGCTCTCTAAAAATGTTACCGGTAAATAAAAAAAGATCCTTCGCTGCGCTCAGGATGACACGGATTTACGTCTATGCCATTCTACGCTCAGGATGACAATTGTCACACTAAGCTAAGCGAAGGATCTATATAATTATTTTATGGTTACTGGGTACGGAGTTCTATCTTGGGGCCGCCGGTCTTTTCCAGATATTCCCTGGTGATGGTCACCGTGCCGATATTTTTATCCTTGGGTATCTCATACATGATATCCACCATGTAATCATCCAGGATCGACCTGAGAGCTCTGGCGCCGGTTTCTTTCTTAAGTGCCTTTTCCGCTATCAGCTCAAGGGCGTCATCCTCAAACTCCAGCTTCACTTCATCCAGTTCCAGAAGCTTCTGGTACTGTTTCAGGATAGCATTCTTGGGCTCCTTAAGGATCCTGAGCATCATATCCTTATCAAGTCCCTCCAGCGCAAATACCATGGGAAGTCTTCCGACGAATTCCGGTATCATGCCAAACTTCCTTATATCCTCCGTCTCCACTTCCTGAAGGATCGTAAGATCTTTTTCCTCAGGATTCTTTACCTCTCCATGGAAACCTATCATGCTGCTCTTATTCAGTCTTCTCTTTATTATCTCCTCTATTCCGGGGAAGGCTCCGCCGCAGATAAACAGGATGTTCCTTGTATTCATGCTGGTAGTGGGTACCATGGCGTTCTTTGAAGACGCTCCCACCGGCACCTCTATATCAGCCCCTTCCAGCAGCTTCAACAAACCCTGCTGTACTGACTCACCGCTCACATCTCTGGAGTTGGTATTCTGCTTTTTGGCTATCTTATCGATCTCATCTATGTAGACTATACCCTGCTCCGCCTTGTCCACGTCATTGTCCGCGGCTGCCAGCAGTTTGCTGAGCACACTTTCTATATCGTCACCTATATAACCGGCTTCAGTCAGAGTAGTAGCATCCGTGACAGCCAGTGGCACCTTAAGTATCCTTGCCAGGGTTCTTACCAGATAAGTCTTGCCGCAGCCGGTAGGTCCCAGCATCAGCATGTTGGACTTCTCTATCTCTATCTCATCCATGGTCTTAGTTGCGACCCTTTTATAATGATTATAAACGGCAACGCTCATAACCTTCTTAGCATGTTCCTGCCCAACCACATATTCGTCCAGCATCTCTTTGATCTTGTGCGGTGCGGGAATATCTTTCAGCTCGAGCAAAGGCGTGTATTCACCCTTAGGTTTCTTTTTAACCTTGGGCTTTCCGCCAAATCCAAAGTCAAAAGGCAGCCCTGTCAGATCGATGAAATTCAGCTTGGGACCCTTGGGTGATTCTTTTTTATTCTCGTTTTCTTCCTTTTCTTCAGGCTTTAAATCTTCATTTGATTTTTCTTTCGGCAGCTCTTCTTTCGTATTGTCGCCCTTTGTTAATTCCTCATTTGATTTTTCACCTTTTGATCCCGGAGCCCCATACATACCCATTACTTTACTCCAGTCTATGGCTCCCGCACCATTCATATTACCCATCTGGGATTCAACCATATCGGCAGTCCTGTCCATACAGTCGGCACACAGATACATATTCATAGGCAGCCTCATCAGCTTTCCGGCAACACTCTCCGGTCTGTGACAGACACTGCATACTTTTTCGTAAGCATCCTGATCCATACTATAAATTCCTCCTTATTAAAAGATTCTTCGCTTCGCTCAGAATGACATATATGCACTAAAGATTCTTCGCTTCGCTCAGAATGACATATACGCACTAAAGATTCTTCGCTTCGCTCAGAATGACACTCATTAACTATATCATAAAAGTGCCTGTCTGTATATCCCTATACAGGCAGGCACCCGTTACCCTATCGAAAGTTTAGCTATGCTTCATCTTAGTTTGTTCTGCCCAGGACGCTCTTATCGCCAAGGGTTATTTCCAGGGTCATCTGCTTATAACTGTTACCTGCAGGTCTCAATATCTCCACCTCTATGGTGTCACCGTCGCGGTAATACATCAGCAGTCTCTGAAGACCTTCCATGGATGATATGCTCTCACCATCGAATGCTGTTATGAAATCGCCTTTCTGAAGTCCGCCAAGATCTGCTGCGGAACCGTCATTGACATTTGCTACATACACGCCTTCGGGATAGCCATATACCATTCTCTCCTGCTGTGTGATGGTTGCTCCGGTTATACCCAGGAAACCTCTGTCATCTTCATCAACCAGTGTACGGGTTGTCTTCATCATCAGTTCTTCAATGATAGGCTTTGCAGCGGAGATAGGGATCGCATAACCCATACCTTCTACGGTAGTACCACCTATCTTATTGGAGTTGATACCTATAACCTCGCCATTAATATTAAGGAGTGCTCCGCCTGAATTACCCGGGTTGATAGCTGCATCCGTCTGAATGAATGTTCCCTTTGTATTCTCCATATTCATCTCACGGTTTACAGCACTTATAACACCTGTTGTGACCGACTGTCCGTATCCCAGAGCATTACCTATGGCAATTGCAGGTTCACCTACCTTTAATGAGTCTGAATCACCCATGGTAGCGATCTTTATAGAGTTCAATGTAGAATCGCTGATATCATCAAGATTTACTGCTATGACTGCCAGATCCCTTGTTGAATCGCCGCCCTTGATCAGAGCTTCTGCTTCGCTTCCGTCTGCAAAGCATACCGTAAGGGTATCGTTATCAGCTACTACGTGGTAATTGGATACTATCAGGAGTTCTTCATCATTTGATCCCATGATTATTCCGGATCCGCTGGACTCACTGGGTACCGTATAATAATAGTAATTGTAGGTTCCTTTATTTGTGATGGATACTATAGAGGGCATCACTTCCTCAACAACTTTGGTCACATCCGTTACAACAGTAGTGGTGGTATTGGCTGCCTCTATCGTAGTATGCTGGTCTACTGTTGCGGTTGTGCCTATCTCCGGCTTCTCAGCGCTATAGCTCGTTCTTGCCTGTGTTGCCGCAGCAGTTGCTGTATTATTGTTACCTGTCAGGCCAAGGAACTTTCCGCCCTGCTGTACCGCAAATATTCCCAGTCCCGCAAACAGTCCGAATACCAGACCTATCGCTGCTCCCAGGCAAATCTTTCCGAACGTCCCCATAGGCTTTTTCTTTTTCTGCTTCGGAGGCTCAGTGGTCTGCTGAACGCTCTGATATCCCATCTGCGCCTGATATGGATTACTGTAATAATCGTTATTTACATTTTTGTTTTCAAATTCATCATACATTTTTATGCACTTCCTTTCCCGGTTCTATGATGTTTCAGATCTTTATCTCCGGGATATCTCCCTTTGATGTTTCCCATTCTAATTCCGTTTTGTGATGAAATTGTGTTTAAATTGTATAAAAGCTGTTAAAAGTTTAGAGCATATTGAACAGTTAATTCTTGACATTTAGCTTAATTAGGTATATAACCGTGCATGTTGTGTTGCAAAAAAACATATAAATAAGAAAAGGAAACGGCCATGCATAAAGACAAGATAAAACCCATGCTCTTCAGCACCATGAAGCATTATAACGGTAAGCAGTTCATCACAGATGTGATAAGCGGAATCATAGTAGCGATTATAGCCCTCCCCTTATCAATAGCCCTTGCGCTTGCCTCCGGAGTAGGCCCCGAAGAAGGCCTTTATACCGCAATAGTCGCAGGTTTTATCATATCTTTCTTAGGCGGTAGCCGTGTTCAGATAGCAGGCCCCACAGCAGCCTTTGCCACCATAGTTGCAGGCATCGTAGCCAAGAACGGCATGGACGGACTCATGCTGGCCACCATCGTTGCCGGAGTACTTCTTATACTGATGGGGCTCTTAAGGCTGGGCGGACTGATCAAATTCATCCCCTATACTATAACCACAGGTTTCACTTCCGGTATCGCCGTAACCATATTGATAGGGCAGATCAAAGATTTCCTTGGCCTTAGCTATCCCGAAGGAACAGTGACTATAGAGACCATTGACAAGGTAAAAGCCATAGCCACTAATATCGGAACTTTCAATCCTTATGCCCTTTTAGTCGGAGGCGTATGTCTGGCTATCCTCATCATCTGGCCAAAGATTAGCGAAAAAATCCCCGGCTCACTTATAGCCGTTATCGTCGGGATCTTAATGGTAGAATTCCTTCATCTGCCGGTCAACACTATTGGCAAAAGCTTTGAAATCAGCAACAAGCTGCCTTCTTTCCATCTTCCGACTATCAGCTTTGCAGCCATAAAGGAAGTGGCACCGGACGGTTTCACCATCGCGGTCCTGGCAGCCATAGAATCCCTTCTCTCATGTGTAGTCGCAGACAGTATGATCAACTCCCATCACCGTTCCAATATGGAGCTTATCGCCCAGGGCTTCGGTAATATAGGTTCAGCACTCTTTGGCGGTATCCCCGCCACCGGTGCCATCGCCCGTACTGCCGCAAATATCAAAAACGGTGGCCGTACTCCCATAGCCGGTATAGTACATGCTATAGTCCTGATACTGGTGCTGGTGATCCTAATGCCTTACGCCGCGTTGATCCCCATGCCCACCATTGCAGCCATACTTTTCATGGTGGCATATAATATGTGCCAGTGGCGTACATTCGTACATCTCTGCAAGACTGCCCCCAAGAGCGATATTATCGTCCTGGTGGCAACCTTCGTACTCACCGTTGTATTCGATCTGGTAATAGCAATAGAAATAGGTATGGGACTTGCACTGGTACTCTTCATGAAGAGAATGAGCGAAGAAACACAGGTCAAAGGCTGGGTATCCTACGACCCCGAAGAGGATCCCGACGGTCCGGCCTTAAAGCCTCTTCCCAAACATGTAAGAGTTTATGAGATCTCCGGTCCCATGTTCTTCGGCGCAGCAGACCGCATAGTATCGATCGATTACAGCGAAAACACCAAGGTCATAATACTGCGTATGCGTGGCGTCCCCGCGCTGGATGCTACAGCCATGCACGCCATCGAAGAACTGCACTCGCGCTGCACGGCCAACGGCATCACCATGGTATTCTCGCATGTCAATACCCAGCCCATGCATACCATGGAAAAGAGCGGCTTCATAAAAAAAGCAGGGGCAGAAAATTTCCGCCCCCACATAGATGATGCAATAGCCCGCGCCGCAGAACTGGCTGCTTCAAAGTAAGCTTTACGGCTTCATCTCTTCATAAGTTTTTTCAAAAATATTGCGTGCTATTATATATACATCTTTTAGATCATCAGTACGCACAGCCATGTAATCACCGGGAACTCCCAGATAATAATTATCGGGATCCCAGGTGGTGAATATCTTGATCCTGTGATCTATCTGCTTTGCATAGATTCCGCCGCCGCCTGCTGCTATGCAGCTTCTTGCATGCGGTATCAGCTCATAACGCTCTCCGTTGACGGTATCGATGACCATAGGCATGTATTCTCCCGGATAAACATAAGGGTCATCCACCGGGCGGTAACTCTTCTCAAATTTTTCCCTTTTTATAGGATAGATCTCTCCCTCAGGACCTATTATTATGATCGCGGTTTCGTCAAGTTTGATGCTGATATCGCCTTCCAGCGTTCGTATCAAAAACTTTCTGTCGGGGACTTCCAGCAAAGACGCATCCACATATCCGACCAACACTTCTTTTTTAATATAGCGTTTATGGTCTGAAATATCCTCTTCATTTATCCCGGCATACTTCACTTCACTGTCACGGTGATACGACAGCATACGCTCCTTCATCAGCGCTGCTATGCTGTCACGTTTATACTCAATTCCGGCTTTTTCCAGCATATCCCGCTTAAGCAGACCTCCCGCTTTTACGATATGTCCGCCGCCGCCGCCATATCCTTCTGTCAGATATTCCGCCAGCTCACTGGCTCTGACCTGTTTGATGCAGCTGCGCACGGAAATCTTTACTCCAAAATCCTGTACGCTGTAGACCAGGCAGGTATCCACTCCGTCCACTTCCAGCAGCATATCGCTTATAATCCCCAGTATATTCGGATCACAGGGCCTGGTCTCTACTATCCCATAAGTGAATTTATCACTGAATTCCGCTTTCTTAAGCGCATCTCCGGCTATCTGCAGTTCCTCTTTGGAGAGATTTGAATTACGCATAGTGGTTATCTCAAAATTGGAAAAGCCTGCGTTATCGCGCAGATCCTTATCAGAGGGATGGGATATCTCCACAAAATTACCCGTATCCGTCATCAGGCCGTAATACAGAGCCGTCGCTATCTTCGGGTCCTCATTGATGTCTATATGCTCCTCCTTCAACATCTCATATATCAGGGTAGAGCATGAGCCGTAACTGCTGCGCACTTCCGAAAGTGCAGGAAGCTCACCCGACACCTGATGATGATCGATCACGGCAATATTATCAGCCTCAAACAGAGTTACGTTACTTTCCCCGTACTGGCAGTCCACACAAATCAAAAGCTCCGGTTTTTCCAATTCGGAAACATACTCTATATCTATTTCCAGCAGTTCCGTCATCTTTACCAGATTGCTCTTCTGTATCATGCTGCGGCCACCATATATCAGCTTTGCATCTATACCTTTTTTCTTAAGATACCATTTAACGACATAACCACAGGCCAGGGCATCCGCATCCGGATTGTCATGACACTGTATAACAATATTTTTATAGTTCAGCAACTGTGACAGTTTAAAACTCATTTACGCCCCCTTATATACATCAATCAATGTTATACTTCTTCTTCTCTTCGGTCGTAAGAGAATCTCCGGGATACTGTCTTTGAAGTTCTTCCAAAAGCATATCAACATTCTTATAATAACAGCGGAAAACTTTTTCTCTGTTGGTCATTATTATGCTCTCATTATCGGGAATATATACTGCTCCGTCAGTTATCTGTGCGATACGCGAATACTCAGTCGTATCCATAAGATAAAGCGCATAAAAATCCACCAGTGCTATACGATCTGCTCCCGGTACTATGATGCTGTATTTTATGGCCTGATGTGCCTGGAAATATCCCAGATACTTTCTCTCCGAGATCCCCCATACCTTGACCACGAAATCATCACCCTGTATTATAAGATACTTATTATCCGATGAAAACTCCAGATAGATCCTGTCGGTGCAGGCCAGCGGTATCTCTTCGTATACCGTGCCTGATTTGGTATCGGCAATACGGATCATCCCATCCAGGCAGCTTACCGCAACAAGAGTGCCATCCGGACTTACTACCAGAGATTCGGAATCGTCTGAAGCCGCAAACCGCATCATCCTCTTTCCCGTAAAATCCAGGCGTTCCCCCGTAGCAATATCGATCTCAAACATATCCAGCCCATGCTGGGAAACAAAGAGTCTGGAAGCGTCTTCAGATACAACCGCTCTTCCGATAAAGGCCGCATCATCCTGATAAGTATAGATAACACTTAACGTGTCTATATCGATAACACCCACATCACTCCATTTATAGTATACAAGGTATCTGCCGTTTTTTGTGATGGTATAGTCATAGACCGTACCTGAAAGCCCCAAACCGGATAAGCCGGTTACATCCGTTTTCTTTGCCAGCGGATCGATAACATAGATACTGTCTTCCGTTACAGCTACGGTCTTATCACCGTAAAAGCCCCTGCACTTAAAGAATACTCCTCCGTCATACTGGTATATGAGCTGACCATCTTTATCATAGAAGTAATAGATCCCATTCAGTTCATCTCCCATAACATAGTATTTTCCTGCGTCACACCAGCCGTATTTGCTCTGCTTTCCCGGCATAGCCGGCAGTTCTTCTACATCGGCAGATCTTACGTAACCGATTACATTTACATCAGGTGAATTCTTGGTCCGGACAACATATCTGCTTCCTGCGATCATAGCATCAGCTATAGGCTTCGGTGTACGGAAAACTGCTGTGTCGTATATGATCCCCAAAGCCATATCTATAGGAACAATATCTCCGTTATCATAGGCTGCGGATACGGTCGTACTCCCCGGGATAGGCATTATGCTCTTACATTCCGTAGGAAGAAGTACATGATTTATCAGCGCTCCGTCACTTTCCCTGAAATTATAGAAGGAATTCTCAACGCTGATAAGTATACCGTTCTCCAGGGAATCTTCCTCATCCGAAACATACAGCGTTTCCATATTTGTCCAAAAATTACTGGGATCCTTAACTGTTATGCCTGTATTCACCGACCATAAACACTCACCCTCTTTATTGAACAGCTCAAGATGAAAATCTCCGGGATCAAGTTTTTTTACAAAATCTCCGTTACAGGATAACACAGCTATATTATTTCCTGCAGTAACCTTCATTCGCAGAATATGTCCTCCGCTGCATTCGACATCTTTGCTTGTCAGCTCCTGTGTATCTATAATGGTAAATTTTCCCTTACCGGTTTCGTTGGCAAAATGTCCGATCACTGCAAACTGGTTTTCCGGATCATAATCCATCTTAGAAGTAAATCCCAATTCAGTATCATTTGCGAAAGACGCAATCTTACTTCCGTCTGTAAGACTGTATACTCTGACTTCATCCTTGAATTCTATGAGAGCCATCATAGCCGTGGTATAGATCTCGCCGTATGATGATGACTGAACAAAATCAGTCTCCCATACCGTTGCTCCCTCATAATCATATGCGCAAAGCGTATGCTCACCGGCAACATATACATGATCATCATCCGCACTATAGCAGTTCGGATCCTGGATATAGCCGTTTTCATCAGCTTCTGCTGTAACACGCATGATCCTGGTCCAGTCATCAACAGACCAGACATACAGATTATATCCGTTATCCCTCGTGATCAGATGCTTCTTATCATCACTAAGCTTAAAATCTATTACGACCATATCGTGATGGAGCATCGCATCATAATCCAATGTTTTTCCGTCATCATACGCACGCAGCGCAGCTCCCAGAGCGTATTCCGCTTCAGCTACATAAGGACGGTCGTTACCTTCCGAAGGCAGCCCCTGTGCTGCGATCAGCGCAGCCGCTCTCCTGTCCCCCTGCCCCAGGACATTTACCGACTCCTCGGCATAGAATTTTGACTGGTTCTTCTGCTTATCCTGATACTCCAGTATTATCTCATCCAGAAGCCGTGTTTTATCTTCGGCCAGCGCAGTCTTCTCCTCTGCAAGAGCCGCTTTTTCATTCGCAAGCTTCTCCATCTGTTTTGCAACACTTGCATTATAGATACCGAACATCATACCAGCCAAAGCGATCGCGCCTGCCAGAGCAGATATCTCTATCGCCAGTCTGCGTATCATTCTTTCACGGTGTCTCTGCTTAAGATCGTCATATGAACATCCCAGTATGGGAGCAGCAAGTCGCAGCAATTCCGTATTGAACTTCTTATTTCTTTCCTGCTTTGTCTCACCTCTCACGTCAGCTGCCAGAGGCTCTACGGGATTACCGTTATCATCTATGACCAGCTGCTTAGGAAAACTTTCATCCGGTTCGCCTTCAATAAGTATGGCCAGCACATGAGACCTGTCATGCATTGATATGAAAGTCTCTATTTCCTTTGCCACCCAGGCAGATTCGGGAGTATACGGGGAACAGACGACCACAAGGTATTCCGATTCCGCAAGCGCAGAGGATATCTCATCCGTAAGATTACTGCCTATAGGCAGCTCTTCCTGGTCACGGAAAACCCTCTCTATCTTTTTCTTTCCCGTCATCTTCTGTACTGCTGCCGGAACAGGGAAAGTCTCAAGTCCCCTGTGGAGCTTCTTGGCAATCTCCATATCCAGCGGCATATGGCGATAGCTTATAAATGCATCGTATTTCACTTTGACCTCCGATAATGAACTAATGATCCTATGCTGTCTGTCACGGCAGATCATATACTTCCACAAATATATATAATACCATTTTTTATGCATCTGCGCAATGTCACAGCCTGCGTTGCAGATTTAAGCGATAAATGCTGGTATCGAACTGAACCGCGAAATAAAAGAACTTACAGATACGCGCGCATTATAAATCCAACGCCTCTTTCTAAAGAGGAAGATCATAATGCGCGCTGCCTGAATATTTACTCTACCGTCACCGACTTGGCAAGATTTCTGGGCTTATCTATATCGCAGCCCTTGCCAAGCGCCACATAGTAAGCAAAAAGCTGCATGGGCACTATTGCCAGGCTGTTTGCCATCCAGCGGTTGGTCGTCGGAATGTGGATCACATAATCGGCCGCTTTCTCGATATCCTTATTGCCTTCATTTGTCACTGCCAATACAAAGGCCCCTCGGCTCTTAACTTCTACCATATTGCTTATGGTCTTCTGATACAATGCTTCCTGCGTAGCAAGCGCAGTGACCAGCGTTCCCTCTTCAATAAGAGAGATGGTGCCGTGCTTGAGCTCACCGGCAGCATACGCCTCCGAATGCACATAAGATATCTCCTTAAGCTTGAGCGCGCTCTCAAGGGCAGTGGCGTAATCCGCGCCGCGTCCTATATAGAACACATCTTTCGCTCCTATATAACGGTTTGCGAAACGCTGTATCCTTTTCCTGCTCTCCAGCAGAAGCTCCACCTGATCCGGCAGGCGCTGTATATCATCCAGCAGGGTTTTAAAATACTCATCGCTGACCGTTCCTCTTACCCTCGCAAACTTCATTGCAAGCAGATAAAGCGCTATCAGCTGCGCGCTGTAAGCCTTGGTTGTGGCCACGGCGATCTCGGGACCGGCCCAGGTATACAGCACCTTATCTGCTTCACGCGCAATGGCGCTGCCCACCACATTGACTATGCCCAGTACCGGAAAGCCCTTATTCTGCGCCAGATGCAGAGCTTCCTTTGTATCCGCCGTCTCACCCGACTGACTGATGACTATCACCAGCGCTCCTTCTTCTATTATGGGATCGCGGTAGCGGAATTCCGAAGCCAGGTCCACCTCTACAGGTATGCGCGCCAGCCCTTCTATCACATGCTTTCCGCTCATTCCCGCATGATAAGCAGATCCGCAGGCCACGATATGTATCTTCCTTATGGCCTTTATCTCCTCATCGCTCATCTTAAGCTCGTCAATAACTATATCGTTATTTTTGATGCGCGGGTTGTTCTGTGGTATGAGCGTCTCCCTTATAGCTTTGGGCTGTTCGTACATTTCCTTAAGCATGAAATGCTCATAGCCGCCCTTTTCCGCCGCATTTGTATCCCAGTCGATCTGTGTGGGCTGTTTCTCAAGTTCTTCCTCATCTATGGAATAGAAGTGCAGCTCATCTGCTCTGAGGCAGGCTATCTCCTGGTTTTCCACATAATACACGGTACGCGTATGCTTAAGCATAGCCGGAACATCGGATGCGATAAAGCAGCCTTCTTCGTTGCGGCCCACTACCAGCGGAGAATCCTTTCGCACCGCATAGATCTCATCGGGATGATCCGCAAATATGATGCCCAGCGCATAAGAGCCTTCCACTCTGTGCATCACCCTGGTGATGGTCTCTAAGGGATTGCCCTTATAGTAACGGTCCAGCATGTGGGCCAGGACCTCTGTGTCTGTCTCCGAATGGAATTTATAACCCTTTTTGATCAGTTTATCACGCAGCTGAATGTAGTTTTCGATGATGCCGTTATGCACCACGGCTATGGTCTCTGATTCGTTGAAATGCGGATGAGCATTCTCGTTGCTGGGGACGCCGTGAGTAGCCCAGCGCGTGTGCCCTATTCCCGCACGTCCCGGAAGAAGGCTGCCGCCGTGAGTCAGCTCGTCCAGCACCTTAAGTCTTCCTACCGATTTCTCGTATGTGAGTTTTCCGTCTTCATTTATTATGGCCATGCCCGCAGAGTCATAGCCTCTGTATTCAAGTTTTTCCAGGCCGCCCAGTATGATGGGCGCCGCTTGGTTTTTGCCTATGTATCCTACTATTCCGCACATAATGCGTTCCTCCTATTTTTTCGATGCTCGCCGGAACTCTCTTATCTGCATTAATTCTGTCAAGATTCTTCGCTTCGCTCAGAATGACAGGGAGCTTCTCTACTCAGAATGACAGGGAGCTTCTCTGCTCATTATGGCAAAGAGATCCGCTCAGAATGACGACTTCCAGTAATTTCTGTTCATCGTGAGCTTCATGATCAACCACTGCGGGAGCTTTTTATAAGCCTTCCCCAGTTTGTATCCGGCTAATTTAAATGCGGAGTTTATAATGACTGAGGGTATTTTATTGTACTCATTCTTTTTAAGCAGTGTTCCCAGCATTCCCCTTATCATGCGTATGCCTTCCGACTGCGAAGATACCCTGTTAAAGAGTTCGGGAAACTGCGCCTGTGACACGCCCAGATCAAAATTGCGCTTAAGCTGCTGCATGGCAGTATAATGATGGGTATGAAGCACCCTTGCCTCCGCAACATATGCAATGGAGGCTCCGGAGTCCACCAG
Source organism: uncultured Lachnospiraceae bacterium (assembly GCA_947169935.1). Taxonomy (GTDB): domain Bacteria; phylum Bacillota; class Clostridia; order Lachnospirales; family Lachnospiraceae; genus NK4A136. Next base: position 7,456 of record CAMVRS010000010.1, on the reverse strand, counting down.
TCTGCCGGCGTAGACCATGTCTTCATTAAATATCATATGCTTTTCGAATCCGCCCAGCTTATCATAGGTTTTCCGCTCGTAAGCGGCGCAGGCGTTTGAGCAGAAAAATGTTTTTATGCCCAGCTCGTCCATATCAGCTTTGCTCTTTATCCGTGATACCGCGGGATAATTAAAACGCCTGGAAAACTTTTCGACTATATCAGCCTCTTTCCCGGCCAGCTGTCTTGCATAAGCCGCAGAAGCCTTTCCCTCAATAAGCGGCGTAATAAGCGACTTAACCAGATGTCTGTCCACAGGCAGGGCATCATCCGTCATACAGATAAAATAATCCGCCTTTGACATCGATACAGCCATACGCCTGGTAGTGCCATGATCAAACTGCTCCTCGCTTATATGCCGCAGCACTATATCATCGGTCTCAAAAAATGACATATCCTCCCCAAAGGCCCGTTCAAAATAAGCGCGCCCCGTGTTGATCAGTATTATCCTGTTCACCGGATATGTCTGCTGCCTTAAGCGATTTATGATCTTTTTTAATCTCTCACCCGGTTTATATACCGGAATGATCACATCCACAGTCTTCATAAACTATCCTAAAAAAAGACTGCCCACTCCTATCCCGGAATGCGGCAGTCCTTCCTGCTTGCTTTATTCTGCTATATGTCCCTGCGCGCGTATCACGTCTATCACGCTGTCTACATATTTTTCGCAGACCTCATCGCTGCCTGCTTCAACCATTACGCGGATAACAGGCTCGGTTCCGCTCTCACGCACCAGTATGCGTCCGTCATCTCCCAGCTCTGCCGCAACTTTGGAAACAGCCTCCTGAACCTTGGGATCGTTCTGCGCATCGGGTTTGCTCTTTACCCTCACGTTCTTGAGTACCTGAGGATAGAAGACTACAGGCGCTGCCAGCTCGCTCATGGGCTTTTCCTTTGCCAGCATTACTTCCATCATCTTAAGTGAAGTAAGTATGCCGTCTCCGGTGGTAGCGTACTTGGTAAATATGATATGGCCGCTCTGCTCGCCGCCGATACGGTGTCCGTTAGTCACCATATTCTCGTATACATATTTATCGCCCACCTTGGTCTTCTCGTATTCGATGCCCACTTTATCAAGCGCCTTGTACAGACCGAAGTTGCTCATGATGGTGGTTACCACCTTGTTATTCAAGAGCTTTCCGCGCTCCTTCATATACAGACCGTAGATGTAAAGTATATGATCGCCTGTGATCACATTGCCCTTTTCATCAACGCAGAGGCAGCGGTCTGCATCTCCGTCGTAGGCAAAGCCTACATCCAGGCCTTTCTCCACCACAAACTTCTGAAGATGCTCGATATGGGTGGAACCGCAGTCTGTATTGATATTGTATCCGTCGGGGCTGTCGTTCATCACATAAGTCTTTGCGCCCAGTGCATCAAACACGCCCTTAGCTATCTGCCATGCAGCGCCGTTTGCCACATCCAGTCCCACTTTAACATCCTTAAAGCTGTACTTGGACATGGAGATCAGATAACCGATATAACGGTTGCGTCCGGCTACATAGTCAACCGTGCGTCCTATGGCGTCACGCTCTGCCACAGGTATATCAAGCTTTCCGTCGATATAATCCTCTACCTTTAAGATGGTCTCTTCATCCATCTTCTCGCCATTGCCGTTCAAAAGCTTGATGCCGTTATCGTAGTAGGGATTATGTGATGCGGATATCATGATGCCGCAGTCAAAATCGTCAACACGCGTGATATAAGCCACCGAAGGAGTGGTGGTAACATGCATGATATAAGCATCTGCTCCCGACGCCATAAGGCCTGTGCACAGCGCATATTCAAACATATAGCTTGAACGTCTGGTATCCTTGCCTATTACGATCTTTGCTTTCTTTCCTTCCTTTGCTCCGTAATACCAGCCCAGGAAACGACCTATCTTAATGGCATGTTCAAATGTCAGATTCTTGTTAGCCTCGCCGCGGAAGCCGTCTGTTCCGAAATATTTACCCATTCTCTCTTTTCCTCACTATCTCTCCGTTATTTTTCCAGATGGAATTCTCGGGCACCACGCCGCGCACGCAGGAAGTGGGATATACATTGGAATTCCTTCCCACAACCGTACCGGGATTGCAGACGCTGTTGCAGCCCACTTCCACATGATCGCCCAGCATAGCGCCGAACTTCTTGATACCGGTCTCCATCTCTTCGGTACCGTTATGGACCACTACCAGCTTCTTATCAGACTTCACATTGGAAGTGATAGAGCCTGCGCCCATGTGTGAATAATAGCCAAGTATTGAATCCCCTACATAATTATAATGAGGAGTCTGAACATGATCAAAAAGTATCACGTTCTTAAGCTCCACTGAATTGCCCACAACACAGTCTGCGCCCACCAGAGCCGAACCGCGTATGAATGCGCAGTGGCGCACTTCGGTGTTGGGACCTATGATGCAGGGAGCACCCAGATAAGCGCTGGGGAAGATCTTTGCAGTCTTGTGCACCCATACATGCTCCTCACGCTCTTCATATTCATCTCCCAGAGTGGGACCCAGTTCAAGGATAAATTCCTTTATGCCCTTAAGCGCTTCCCAGGGATAAGTAAACTGAAGCAGGTAATCTTTAGCCAATGTATGATCCAGGTCATACAGATCTTTGATCGTATACATCTTATAACCTCTCTTTCTTCTCGATATCCAGGAAGTACTTATATGTATCTACGGTAAGCTCGCCGCATGCCTCTTCATCGCAGGCGATGATGGCTCCGTTATGCATCTGCAGTGCGGAGCAGGTCCACTTCTGGCTGACGCCGCCTTCTACGGTAGCTGCCAGCGCGCGCGCCTTATTATGACCGGAGATCAGCACCAGTACCTCTTTTGAATCGGTCACGGTGCCTATGCCTACGGAAAGCGCCTTTGCGGGAACCTTCTCCGGATCGTTGCCGAAGAATCTGCTGTTGACTATCCTTGTATCGGTGGTCAGATCACGCACGCCGGTGCGGGATGTGAGGCTGGTATAAGGCTCATTAAATGCCAGATGGCCGTCTACGCCTATGCCGCCCATAAAAAGATCGATGCCGCCGTAGGAAGCTATCTTCTCCTCGTATCTTGCGCACTCACCCTCGGGATCGTCTGTCATGCCGTTTAAGATATTGATATTTTCCGGCTTCATATCCACCAGATGGTTGAACAGATTGTCATGCATAAAATACCAGTAGCTCTGGTCATGCTCACGGGGAAGCCCCAGATATTCGTCCATATTGAAGGTCACAACATTGGCAAAGGAAAGCTCTCCTGCCTTGTTCATACGCACCAGCTCCTTATATACGCCTATGGGTGAAGATCCCGTGGGAAGGCCCAGTACGAAAGGACGCGCCTCTTTATGTCCGTTTATCTTAGCTGCGATATAATTTGCAGCCCATTTACACATCTTATCGTAATCATCCTGAATAACAACTCTCATATATTATAATTCTCCTCTTTTGTGTGATGTAGCGCAGCCTGAAAAAGTCTCTGTTACAGTTTTGATTCTGCTTTTTACCCTTTTTCTTCCGACCCCTGCGAAGGCCGCAGCAGCACCCGCCGAATCTTTCGATATCTGCTGTCCTCGTCAACCCTTTACGGTCCCGGCGCTAACACATTTCCGATGTCCTCCAGGCAGAAATTGTGTTTTAAACGGTAAAAATTATACACTAATACACTATATATTGCAAGTTTAGTCCACATCTGTAAAATCTATATCCATAGCGATCTGGACAGTATATCCGGGGTATGCTTCTTTCACCTTTTCGAGTGCCTGACGGTATACCCCGCTGCGGTCCTTTGCATCAAAACTCACCACTATATCAAAGCGCATCATCTTGTCTTCTTTATTCATATAAAAACCGTGCATCTGCAGAACATACGGATCGGATGTGACCATTTCCCTGATCTTTTCACGCTCCCGTATGGCTTCGGGATTTCCGGCATTGTCCGAATAGATGCTGACTGCGGTGAGTATCACCTTGTGCTCACGGTATACCTTAACCTCGATCCTGCGTATCAGCTTATCCAGCTCATCTATCGTGAGTGTATCGGGCACCTCGATATGAACCGATCCGTTATAGGAGTCCGGCCCGTAATTGTGCATTACCAGGTCGTAGGCGCCGCTCACTTCGGGAAAACTCTTTATTGTCTCCTTGATGTCCCTCACCAGCTGTCCGTCCACGCGCTCACCCAGCAGTTTGGATACCGTATCGGCGATCATTTCAAAGCCGGACTTTACAATGACCAGTGCGATCACCGCACCAAGCCAGGCCTCAAGTGATACACGAAATAAAACAAATATTACAGCTGCCACAAGTGTGGAGGCGGATATGATGGAATCCATCAATGCATCTGCCCCGGAATTGACCAGTGCGTCGGAATTGACTTTCTTTCCGACAGCTTTCACATAGCTTCCCAGGATTATCTTAACAACCACTGCTACCGCTACTATGACCAGCGAAACCATATGATACTCCGGAGTATCCGGTTTTATTATCTTCTTAACGGATTCGATGAAAGCCGTGACGCCGGCGTACATTACCAGAATAGAGATCACCATGGCAGTAAGATATTCGATCCTGCCATAGCCGAAAGGATGTTTCCGGTCAGGCTGCCTGCCGGCAAGCTTGGTACCTACTATCGTGATTATGGAGCTTGCGGCATCAGACATATTGTTGACCGCATCCAGAACTATTGCTATGGAATTTGACAGCAGGCCTATCGCAGCCTTAAAGCCTGCAAGAAAAAGATTGGCAAGAATGCCTATCACGCTGGTGCGTATTATCTGTTTGTCCCTGTTATTATCCATACTCATTACCCGGAGCTGCCCTGCACGCTTCAGGTTTCATACCTCCTTTTTACCAGTCGCTGTCCCAGTCGGTGGAACCTGAATCCCAGCTGTCGCTGCTCCAGTCCCAGTCATAATCATCTGATGAGTTATCAGTGCTCGATCCCCACCAGCTGTCATCCTCTTCTTCGGATGTAGTATACTGCTCCATGTACTCCTGGTATATCGCCGAATCTTCAAAATCCGTAAGCTGTGTTTCACTATCCCACTCGGGCGTATACCAGAAATCCTCGGCAAGGCTTCCATGCGTAAGATCCACCGGAAGCATATCATCCGGTACTGCCATCCAGTCATTATCATCGGTATCAAAGTAATACCATTCCTCATCTTTTGAATAACCATTATGATAATAAACTGTATCATCATAATCGAAATAGCCCTTTTCAACCCAGGACCCGTGCTGATAATCCTTATATGCCAGGCTATCCGTTACATCATATCCACCGTACGAACTGTCATAGGCTTCGCCCAGGAAATACTGCTTTGCCGTCTTTCTTTTCTCCAGCTCTTGGTCTGACTCCCAGATATAGTCCAGCATTTCCCAGTCTTTTGTTTCACGGTTATACTTTGCCCAATACCACTCACTTTCTTCACAATGATAATAAAGTTCACCGTTATGGTTATAATAGCCCATATAAGGAATGGTACTCTTTTTATACGCCCTTACAGCAGCAACTATTCCTATGACCAGAGCTATAACAGCCAGCAGACCAAGACCTGCGGTCTTCAACCCTTTTTTTATCTTTTGTATCTCTTCAGGTGATAACTCAGCCTTTTGCTCTTTCTCCGGCAATGTCGCTTTTAATTCCGAAGGAGACACTGCGCTTTTCCCTGCGGTGGCTTTATTTACAGCTCTGCCCTTTTGTTCCAGGATTTCCTGCTTAAGACGGGTCAGCAGCTCATTAACAGCATAAGCTTCATCGGTTCCTTCATACCTTACCGCACGGGAACCATCCGCCTTATTCTTATAAACTATGCATTTGCCCTTCTCATCTTTATATATACCAAAGGCCTTTGAACCTTTGTAGTCCCTGCCGATAAAAAACCTGGTCACTTCCTCATCCGGAAGACCTTTGGCTTTATACCATTCCTTTAAGCCCTCTATGGTAGTGGGCTGATCGTCGGTACTTCTGCGGACATTGTTATTAGTGCCTCCGCAATTGGGGCACTTCTCCAATGTATCATCAAACATCGATCCGCAGTATTCACATTTTATCTTCATGTCTTTACTCCCTGTGGCTTAACTCATCATAAGCCCTTCCGTCACTCATAAATTTCATTATATCATGCAACTTCAAGTGCTTACAAGCAGAATCGGGGATGCGCTTTTCATAAGTTTCTGCCCCTGAAGAATATTTTTCTGATATGGGATAGTAATCCAAAAAGAATATTATGTTCGGTTCTGAATTTCCTTTTCCGGCGTTCTTTAGCCAGCTTTTCATAGTATCTGTCCGAAAGCATTCTGGCTTTTGCTGCATCCTGCCTGGCTTCCTCCATTAGATGTCGTGCAGCCAGCCTATACTTTTTATCATTTTCCCATTCCCTTCTCTCCCAGCACTCATCCGCCAGAGTCTGATATTTTTCTGCTTTCTCCCTTTTCCGATAAGCATCTGCAGAGATCCTCTCAAGTTCCATTCTTTCATCATCCGGAAGCCCCGGGTAACCATAAGAATAAGAGAAACCAGTAAAAGAGTTTCTCTGTCTCTGTTTTCTTTTATTTTCTTTGCTTAAATATGCCATACTTTCCTGCTTTATCTCCTGAAAGAATCAAAGAAATACATTCTATTCCAATATAAATGGCTATCGAATTACCGTTTCAGCCTAACGTACATAATTTTCCTCTTAGTACATATCCTATTTTTTCATAGCAAGCATTCGATGCAGCATAATCCGCATTGGTATATAGCATGGGAGTATAGCCTGCATCCTCCACAATCTTAGTAACCTGATAAACCAGATTTTCAGCATAATGCTTTCTTCGGTGTGCTTTTTGGGTATATACCATATTAATCGAAGCCATATCTCCCGTTGGCGCATACTGACAGCTTGCGATTTTTCTGTTTTGATCATCTATCCAAAAATAGAATCTTCCTGTCGCGGCATATTTCTCTGCATCTTCCCGATACTCTTCGATGCTCTTTCTATCCACTTGTACTTCTTCATGGAACCGATCAAGAAAAATTATCAATTCTTCAACATCCTTTTCCGTACACACCTCAATACGTCCGGATACCCTTGAAGAGGGAGGAATTGCTTTTGGACAATCATATGCGAATAAATTCATTGTAATGGCAAGCTTCTGATTATCTTCAGCAGCTCTTTTTATAAAGTATTCCGCAAGTTCATACTTTACATTGAACTTATGCTCCCGATTAAGCAACCCCTTTTCCATAACAATACGATAAGCAAATTCATATTCTTCTCGTGTAGAACCATCCGCAGTCCATATCCATACAGGATATGGTGATCCGGTAAAGCAGATAATGAGCCTTTCATGATCCGTTAACAGGAGACTGCATTCAGTGTCAATAATCCTGCGAAGGACTAAAAATGTATATTTATCAGCTTCCAATAATTTATAATCTCTTTCATCAACA
>CAMVRS010000009.1 GCA_947169935.1 uncultured Lachnospiraceae bacterium | reverse complement strand
TAATCATCCATGACTGACTCATCGAAATAATCCGGAACGCCGGAAGTGTGATTCAAAAGCTGCTTCACGGTGACACCCGGATCAATGCTTTTCAGATCGATATCAAGGATAGCTCCAAGAGTATCTTCAAATCTCAGTTTCCCGGCTTCGATCAGCTGAAGGATCCCCACGGCAACAAATGTCTTACTCATGGATGCAGTTGCAAATCTGGTGCTAAGCGTATTCGGTATCTCATTCGCCATATCGGAAAATCCGCCGCTGTAACTCAAAATCACCTCGTCATTGTGAACGATATATGCATTTCCTCTGAAATCCTTGTCCATTTCAATTATCATAACCGATCCCTTTTTTCCAAAAGCTCCAGTGCAATCCCTTTCCATATCCGATCTTCTCATAGAAAGGATCACCTCCGCCTGTCATATGTGTTGCCCCAAGAGCTTTCGTCCTGCGGTAATGAAGGGTTAATGCCGCTGCAGCAAGACCCTTTCGCCTGTGTTCAGGTGCAGTACAGAGAGGTTCCATATAAGCCAGATGATTCTCCGGCACCCACCACATTCCCGAAAAGCAGACATATTCGCCCTGCTCATCGGCTATGATAACGTCATATTCATGTGTTGCATGCGGGAGCGGCGCCATGATGTCACCAAGACAATCTTTATAGGATTTTTCCGGAGTCCAGTCAAAGGATGTATCCTGTTTGTCCCAGTTTACAAACTCTCCTTTATCTCCATGATCAAACCCGTACCAACATAGTTTTCCGATCTTTACGGGATCTATGTCTTCAGGTTCAACAAAATGGTACCCCTCCGGCAATTCGTAATTCAGCTCGTTTTTGAAATCAAAGAACCTGTCCTCATATTCAAATACTTTATTAAATCCACGCTTCTTTGCGGCTTCCATAAGATATTCCTGACCATTAAACAGAACTAACTGCTGAGCATCATCCCAATTCGGCATGGTAGTCATGGCATACTCGATCAGTTCATCCGCAAGATATTCATATCCCCTGCGTACGCTGAAATAGATATCCGTTGCGGGAGCTTCATAGAAAACAAAGGCTACAACCGTATCTCCATCAAACCAGAATCGGTTCAGATAAGAATACGAATTGTCCATCCATGATGCAAGGATCGCATGTTCAAAGAAAGGTGCAGCGACTCCGCTCCCATTCTTACGATCATAGATATCCGTCAGGAAATCCCATACGAGATTGATATCTGTCAGTATTTGAAATTGCTTTGTTCTCAATTCTTTCATTTGTTATCCTTTATCCTATAATAATCATCTGCATCAATTGAAATTTCAATATGATCCTTTGCGGATCTTAACCTCTCAAGCAAACAACAGACTTCAATATTCCCGGTAAACGGGAACATGTCTACCATGCCCCAGCGGATTATACGATAACCGGCCGAAGTAATGGCGACCATGTCGCGCTCGAGACTGGTAGGCTTGCAGGAAATGTAGACCAGGCTGTCCACACCGTAATCAAGTATCTTATTCAGAGCCTTGGGATTAATACCGTCACGTGGAGGATCTAAGATGATATAGTCCGGCCTGTCGATGATATCATCCAGCGCCTTTAATACGTCGGCCGCGATGAACTCACAATTGGAGATGCCGTTAAGCTTAGCATTCTCACGCGCCGCTTCCACTGTTTCTTCCACTATCTCGACAGCTATGACTTTTTCTGCTGCCGGGCTTATCATCTGGGATATGGTACCGGTGCCGCTGTAGAGATCGAAAACCGTACCTTTAACGCCCTCCTGCATAAGATACTCACGCACCAGGGAATAAAGCTTTTCCGCCCCTGCGCTGTTGGTCTGGAAGAAGGAGAAGGGCGATATGCGGAACTTAAGGCCCAGCAACTCCTCCGTAATATACTCACCGCCGTACAGCAATACCAAGCGGTTACATTTAACCGCATCCGCCAACTCATCGTTTACGATATGCAGCACCGACGCCAATTTCCCCTCATACTCACATTTCTTAAGGCCTTCGCACCACTCCTCAGCCAGCGCCGCGTCCAGTTCGGATGTCGTGACCAGCCCCGCCATTATCTCTCCGCTTGCATGGGATTTACGCAGCAGCAGATGCCGCAGAATACCTGTATGCCTCATCCTGTGGTAATGCGGTACGCCACGCTCCTTAAAGAAATTTAAAGTATAGTCAAGTATCACACCAAAATCTGCAGGAGCGATCTCACAGCCCGGAACATTTAATATATCATAAAAACTCCCGCGCTTATGAAGGCCCACGGCCAGCGGTCCGTCCATGTATTCGTCGCCGAAGGTATACTCCATCTTATTGCGGTATCCCTTATAAGAAGGGCTGGGGATCACGCCGTCATAAAACGCTCCTTCAGTATAGTTCCCCAGAAGGCGCTTTATCTGCTCCTCCTTTACCTTAACGCTCGCTTCATAGGGAAAGCCCTGATACAGGCAGCCGCCGCAGGTACCGCAATACCTGCATTTGTCAGCCCCTGCCTCACAGGCAGCCGACTCAAGCACCTCTGTCTGTCTGCCTTCGGCTTTTCCGCCGCGCTTCTTATTCACCATAAAGGATATGCGCCGCCCCGGAAGGGCGTCCTTTACGTATGCATATTCAACCCCTTCTTCGGTCTCTACTCGTACTATACCTTTATTCGGGAAGTCCATGCGCTCTACATAGCCTTCGTATGTTTGTCCTTTTTTCATGTTCTTTTATACCTTCATATACTGATAAGATCCTTCGCTGCGCTCAGGATGACAGGGGGGCAGCTCAGGATGACATTCTGTTTTGCCGGTAAATAAAAGCAGACCACGCTGCTATAGTGTGATCTGCCATAAAATGATCATATTAATAATACAGATTATTCAGCGTCAGACTTCTTGGACTCGTCAACTACCAGGTCATCATCATCAAAGAAATCATCATCAAAATCATCATCAAAATCATCATCGAAATCATCAAGATAATCAGGAGTCATGAACTTGTATACCGCATAAGCGATAGCAGCCACAACAGCTACCAGACCGATGATGATCAGCACGGTCTTTAATGTGGACTTCTTTTCCTTAACTTCGATGACGGGCTCTGCCTTCTTGTTAAGCAGATCGTTAAGCTTTACAGCTGCCAGAACGTCTTCAACTTTGCTTGCCATTATTTTTCCTCCTAAATAGTTTCTATAATTCCGGCATGTCAGCCGGTAGAATACATTTTTTTCTTAACTCATGTCATTATAGCATAGGTTTTCGGGATTTTCCACAAATTTTCAAAAAAACATTATATTTTCTGTAATTTGGCAAATGCCGCATACATAACCTTCTGGCCGGCAGTGTCAAACGCCACCGTGACCTGATAATCCCTGGAGCCTTTTTCTATCTCCAGAACCTGTCCGTCACCGTATTTTACATGGCGCACGCGGTCTCCCACCTTATATTCGGGTTCAGGGAAACTAAGCTGCGCAACTTTCGAGATCGTTATCGGCGCCTTTGGATGCGAAAGGGGCGCTTTAGGCACCGGTGCGGTAACCTTCTTTTTGGGCGGTATGAACCCTCCTAACGGAAGATCATCGTCATCATCATGTCCAAAGGGCATTTCCCTGAAATGCCGCCTGGGCGCGTCATCATCATCAAAGGAAAACCTGCCGCGGCTGACAGTCTCACCATCTCTTTGCAGCAGTTCCTCCGGTATCTCGGATACAAATCGGCTGATGGGATTATAACTGGTCTCGCCTCTGGTCATACGGCTTTTTGCGGCACTGATATAGAGCACATCCTTGGCTCTGGTTATGGCCACATATGCCAGACGCCTCTCTTCTTCCATATCCTCGCGGCTTTCGCTGTTTATTGTCATAAATCCGGGGAATATACCATCCTCCATACCGCAGAGCCATACTCTGGGGAACTCAAGTCCTTTCGCCGAATGCACGGTCATAAGCAGCACGCGGCTGGTTTCCGAATCCGCATTATCCAGATCCGACACCAAAGCCACTTCTTCAAGCAGCTGGGAGAGCGTTCCCTCCGGATTCTCTTCCTCAAATACCGCTATACGGCTGATAAATTCCTCAATATTCTCGATACGCTCCTGCGCATCATCTTCATCGGAATCCTTTATCTCTTCCAGGTATCCGGTCTCTTCAAGCAGATTTTTAGTCGTCTCCAATATGCCGTAATCATCCAGCGCTGCTTTATAAGAACGGATCATCTTCGCAAAGGCCATTATCTTATCGGCAGCTTTTCCCAAACCGGGGATATCCCTTGCCCTGCTGCAGGCCTCAAAGAAATCTATATTATTGACATCCGCATAATCCACTACCTTCTGCACTGAAGTGGCTCCTATCCCCCTGCGGGGTACATTGATTATACGGCGGACCGCCAGATCATCCTTAGCGTTATCAATGGTCTTGAGATAAGCCAGCACATCCTTGATCTCTTTTCTGGCATAGAAATTGATGCCGCCCACGATATAGTAGGGAACATTCTCATGGACAAACGCCTCTTCAAATTCACGGGACTGGGCGTTGGTACGGTAAAGTATCGCAAAGTCCTTCCAGTCGCCTTTGCCGTTTCTCTTAAGCCGGCACATCTCGGCAACAACTTCCTGCGCCTCCTCACGGCCGCTTTGATACAGGGTAAAATGAACAGGTTCATCCGCCTGTCTTTCCGTCCAGAGAGCCTTGGCTTTCCTGCCCCTGTTATTCCTGATCACAGCATTGGCAGCATCCAGGATGTTTTTCGTACTGCGGTAATTCTGCTCCAGCTTGATCACCGTTGCGCCATGAAAAACATTCTCAAAGTTCAGTATATTCATGATATTTGCGCCGCGGAATTTATAGATTGACTGGTCGTCATCACCCACAACGCAGATATTCTTACGCTCCCCCGCCAGGAGGCGCACAAGCTCGAACTGGGCGTTATTTGTATCCTGATACTCATCAACGCATATATACTGAAAACGGTCCTGATAATACTTAAGCACTTCCGGGCACGCCTTAAAAAGATGGACCGTCATACGGATCAGGTCGTCAAAGTCCAGGGCATTGTTCTTAAAAAGGGTCTCCTGGTATTCCTTATAAGCCTCAACAAAACGTTTCTTTCCGAAGTCGTGCTGGTTTATCTCCTCATACTCCTTGGGACCGATAAGCTCATTCTTGGCATTCGATATTTCACGCAGGACCGTAGCCTCCTTGATCTGCTTGGGATCGAATCTGAGCTTTTTAAAAACAGCCTTCATAACATTCTTTGAATCGTCCGTATCGTAGATAGTAAAGCTGTTGTCATACCCCATCTCGTGGATATGCCTGCGCAGGATACGCACGCAGCTGGAATGGAAGGTCATTACCCATACGCCTTCCGCGCCTTCTCCCACTATCTTATCAACCCTCTCGCGCATCTCACCGGCTGCTTTATTGGTAAAGGTGATAGCCATGATATTCCAGGGCTTTACTCCGCATTCTTTTATAAGATATGCGATCCTGTGGGTTACTGTCTTTGTCTTTCCCGAACCGGCGCCCGCGATTATAAGAAGAGGGCCATCCACATGGAGGGCCGCCTCACGCTGTCTGTCGTTTAATGATTCTAATAAATCCATAATTACTCCTCGTCCGTTACAGCACTCCTATCATGATACCCGCTATTATAACAGATGCACAGAAAAGTTTGTAGACCATTCCCTTTTCTTTAAAAACAAGCCGGCCGCCAAGTATGGTAACGATACAGCCCGACTGCTTTATCAGCGTCATCACCGTAACTTTGGACTCGGGGATCTGATTAGCCATAAAAAGAGCCCTGTCCGCAAGGATAAAGAGTATGCTGAGTATCCATATCCAGTAGTTCTTTAAAGTCTTCTTCCAGTCCATATGCGTACGGCTGATGATCATATACAGCGCATAAAAAAGCACAAGGAACAGCATATACCAGAACTGCAGATCCGCAGGACTTATATCCTTTGTCAGGACCTTATCCATGGTGCCGCTTACGGCGTTCAGAAAGGCCGAAAGGAAGCTGAGCACCACAAACAGCCACATGCGTGATCCCGTTTTTTTCTCTTTGCCGTCCTCCTCCGCTTTTGTACCGTCGGTTTCTTCCGTTATTTCCGGTGCATCTGCGGCAGCCTCCGCATTCCCGCTTCGCTTTGCTCTGAAGCGCCCTTCAAATCGTAGCGCCATCAGCCCTGCTGCCACCAGCAGCAGGCCGATCATCTGCGTCGGGCGCAGAATCTCTTTTATAAACACCACACCAAGCAGCGTTGCAAAAAGCACCCTTGAAAGATCCAGCAGGCCGTATAAACTGACCGGTATCTCCCTGATAGCCCTGAATCCGCATATCCAGGCAATAAAGATAACAAAAGATTTAACCGCCACCAGCAATAAGAGGTTTGGCCTGATAAACGTCACTTCCCCCACATCAGGCAGCAGTATCACGAAACCTATGAGTGTATAAAAGAAAAGTACCTCCATTACGGTACTTTTCTCCAGTGACTTCTTTTTAACTATTTCTCTCAGCCCCTTTACCACACCGTAAAAGAGCGTCAGCAACATCCAGAGCATTTACTTAAACACCTTATTTCTTAAGCGGTGACTCCCTGTAGATTATATCCTCGCGGGAAGGTCCGTTGGATATCATGGTGATGGGATAACCTATCTGCTCCTCAACAAATTCAATATACTTACGGCAGTTTTCGGGCAGATCCTCATACTTGCGGATACCGGTGATATCGCACTTCCATCCGGGAAGCGTCTTCCATACGGGCTTTGCCTTATTGAGCAGATGTGTAACAGGGAAGTCGGATACTATTTCACCGTCTATCTCATAATCAACGCATACAGGGATCTCATCCAGATAACCCAGAACATCCAGCACCGTGAACGCCACATCCGTAGTGCCCTGCAGTCTGCAGCCGTATCTGGAAGCCACACAGTCAAACCAGCCCACACGTCTGGGTCTGCCGGTGGTTGCACCGTATTCGCCGCCGTCACCGCCGCGATTGCGAAGTTCGTTAGCTTCATCACCGAATATCTCGGAAACAAAATCACCGCCGCCTACTGCGGAAGAATATGCCTTACATACGGTAACAACCTGCTTGATCTCGTAGGGAGGTACGCCTGCGCCTACGGCACCGTATGCAGCGATCGTATTTGAGCTGGTTACCATGGGATAGATTCCGTGATCGGCATCCTTAAGAGTTCCCAGCTGTCCCTCAAGAAGGACTGTCTTTCCTTCCTTAAGCGCCTTGCAGAGGAATGCACTCACATCACCCACGTAAGGCTCAACCATCTTCTTGTATTCCATCAACGTATCATAGATCTCATCCTCTTTAAGCACAGGCTTGTGATACAGATGCTCGAGCAGAACATTCTTCTGAACGATCACTCTCTTGATCTTATCTTTAAGTATCTGTTCATCCTCAAAGGGTTCGTTTACCTGGAATCCGATCTTGGCGAACTTGTCTGAATAGAAGGGAGCGATGCCCGACTTGGTGGAACCAAATGCAGCACCTGCAAGTCTCTCCTCTTCATACTGGTCAAATAAGATATGATAAGGCATTACTATCTGCGCCCTGTCGCTTATCATTATCTTGGGCATGGGCACGTTTCTTTCCGTGATAGATCTGATCTCCTCAAAAAACTTAGGTACATTGAGCGCCACTCCGTTTCCTATGACCGATGTAGTATGATCGTAGAAAACACCCGAAGGCAGTGTATGCAGTGCAAACTTACCGTATTTATTCTTTATGGTATGTCCGGCGTTGGCACCGCCCTGGAAACGTACAACGATATCTGCGTCCTGCGCAAGCATATCGGTTATCTTACCTTTTCCTTCATCACCCCAATTAGCTCCTACAACTGCTTTTACCATTTTTTACCTCCTTGATAAATCCCCATTGTTACTGATAACTGCTTTAAGTTTTTACTATTGTAAAACAAGACAATGCTTATTATAATCAAAACAGCAATATAAGTAAAACAGAATATTTTAATATTTATCATAAGTATTTCTTATGTTAAGGAGGGTAATATGCAGGCGAAGATAGAACATTATAAGATCTTTAAGATGGTTGCCGATAAGGGTAATATCTCTTCTACTGCCAAAGAGCTGTATCTCAGCCAATCTGCCGTGAGCCAGTCGATAAAGACTCTGGAAGATTCCCTGGGCGTCCGGCTTTTTTCCCGCAGCCCCCGCGGAGTGCAGCTGACCACCGACGGGCATACCCTCTATGAATACGTATCCGGCGCTCTCTCCATGCTGGAAGCCGGCGAAGAACGGCTTAACGAATCCAAGGAACTGCTCCGCGGTGAGCTTACCATAGGAGCCAGCAATACGCTGACCGAATGTTATCTTCTTAAATATCTTAAGCAGTATCACCGCCTGTATCCCGGCGTAAAAGTCCGTATACTTAACGGCACCTCCAGGCGCGTTATGAACTTCTTAAGCAGCGGAACGGTGGATATAGCCTTTGCCACCACCAATGAAAGAGATGAACGTTTTGAATCCCATATGTGTTTCAAAACACATACCGCTTTTGTGGCAGCCCCGGATTACCCCGTAGACTTTTCAAAAACTTACAGTCTGAAAGAGATATCCGCCCTTCCGCTGATACTGCTGGAAAAAGAAGCCGGATCGCGGCGTTTCCTTGAGGATTTTTTCTTAAAAAAAGGGCTGAGGCTGGAACCCGAGATCGAGCTGGCCAGTTACGAACTGCTGATATCACTGGCAGAGATAGGCCTGGGCGTAGCAGGCATAACAGAGGAATTCTCCGGTGACGCTTTAAACAAAGGGATAGTCAGGCGGCTTGAATTAAACACGTCACTGCCTGACCGTGCCGTAAGCATGCTCTCTCCCAAAAGCGGTTCCACCGGCATGGCAGCACGCAAATTCATGGACCTCATATTATCTCCAAATGACATTTTGTAAATTATACTTGACATTTTGTAAGGCGTGATGTAGTATCATCTCAACAGCTGTTACCGTAACTTTTTT
The DNA here is from genome assembly GCA_947169935.1 of uncultured Lachnospiraceae bacterium. Taxonomy (GTDB): domain Bacteria; phylum Bacillota; class Clostridia; order Lachnospirales; family Lachnospiraceae; genus NK4A136. Next base: position 37,698 of record CAMVRS010000009.1, on the reverse strand, counting down.
AATGTATTTATTGCAAAGCTTTACTGCGTTTAGAAAGGACGCTAAGAAAATGAAGAAAAAAATGACTGTCATCACCATCTGCCTTATCGCAGCACTTGTCCTGGGAATAATAATACTGCCCTTAGGATTTAAGGAAGATGTATTTAAAGGAAATTATATGAATTCAAACTGGTCAAAGGATATAAAGATCACAAACGGTGTCATAAACCCAGGATTCACCGAAGTCGACTTCACTGTGGACAAAACCGGTAATTATAATTTTGGTTACAGCTGGATGCCCGAAGGCATGAACAGCAGGAATCTGACATCCGTCAATCCCTCCGTCTTCCGCTTTGTAACTATCATGCATATCACAGACAGTGATGGAAACATCGTATTCCGCAGCTGCGCAGGAGCGGTAGACGCCAGTACCGACCTTATGTTCTCCGCAGGCAACTACCACATGGTCTACAGCTATTTCACCGACCGTGAAAGCTATATCGAATACGCAAAAGAATTCTTATGCTCTGCACGGGAAGCTGAAGAACTGGCCGATGATATCGACTTTAACGCCCTTGGCGGTGATGACACCATCAAGCTGGATTACTCTCTCACCCTGCGCAGGAATAACGATAACATTGCTTTTTCAATATGGGTATTCCTTATCATCGTGCTGATGATGGTCCTGCTGGGAGTATTTCTTCAGGCAAGAACGGCAAAAGCTTTTGATGAGCGCCAGGAGATCGAACGCGGACGCGGTTTCCGTCTCGGATTCATAACCTTTTCCGTAAGCCTCTTCCTGGTGATGATGATAGACATACTGGATATCCTGCCTATGGTACACAGCCATGTACTCTATACCACAGCTTTCTTTCCCGGGCTTGTCTCATATGTGCTGTACTGTATCGAGCATGAAGCATATCTGGCTCTTAATGAAAAATCTACCGGCGTGACGATCGGCTTCATATTTGTAGGTATTGGCAATGCACTGGCTGCTTTTACCAATGCAGCCAGCGGAAAGATGATATCCGGCGGAAAGCTCGATCTTCCTGCTATAAACTTACTGTGTGCCATAATCTTTATAGTGATACTTCCTGCTGCCATGATCAGCAAAAAGATATCCTCATCCAAAGAAAACGGTACTGATGATGATGACGAAGAATAAAAGGAGGGGCACCTTATGAAGAATCTTAAGCTGAAATCCGCAAGGGCTGCCCTTGATCTTTCGCAGCAGGATCTGGCCGAAAAGGTAGGCGTGTCCCGGCAGACAATAAACGCCATAGAAAAGGGTGATTACAACCCCACAATCAATCTGTGCCGCGCAATTTGCAAAGCACTGGGGAAGACGCTTGATGAATTGTTTTGGGAAGAATGAAAAATTGGGGCACGCCCCCGGAGGGGGCTGCCCCGTTATAATATCTCTTTTATCTGTGCTGCTATCTCTTTAGCCATATCCATATCATACTGCTCTATTGCCGATCTGAGTTTTTCCAGCAGCTCCTGCACCGCAGGCTCATAGCTGTACTCATCTATCTTCTCAAAGATATCTTCTGCCTCATTAACATCATATTCATCAATGGCAGTATCCATCCTCTCTATATGTGTAAGTAACAGAGCATTATCACCGGCAGGCTTTTCTTCATCCTCTTCATAAACCAGCTCCCTGAGTTTATCCTTGTAAGAGCGCCATTGTCCTATGAAGATATCATGAATCTTTTCTATAACTGCATCATCGCCGTCCGCCGCAGCCTTTTCCAGTATCCTGGCCATTCCGGCTAACGGTACGATACCGATTATCGCAGCTGAGCTCTTCATCGAATGCACTTTGATCCTGTAGGCATCTGGATCTCCTTTTAAGCTGCAGAGCTTATCGGCTGAAGCATCTATGCTGTTATAAAAATTCCTTATGGTATCCATCAGCAGCTCATGATCCGGCAGATGTATCTTCGCATAATCCCAGTCAAGACCGTCGATGAGCGGATACTCATGATCGTTATCATCCTCTGTTTCCGTTTCTTCATTAACGGCCGGGCTCACATCCGCAGTTCCCGTATAAGGTTTTATCATCTGCTCCGGCAGATTCTCCCTTATGGCCTGTTCCAGCTTTTCCGATACTATGGGCTTTGCAAGGTATCCGTCAAAACCCTCCTCAAGATACTGCTCTTTTACACCGGAGAGCGCATTTGCACTCAGCATATAGATTGGCACCTTATCATAGCCTTCGATCTTTCTCATATGATGCAGAGTCTCTATTCCGTCCATATCAGGCATCATATGATCCAGGAAAACAAGATCATAATGCTTTTCCTCTGCAAGTTTTAGGGATTCCGCTCCGCTGGATGCTTCACTGATCTGCATGCCGGTATGTTTGATAAGGCTCCTGAATACCCTTAAATTCAGGGCGTTATCATCTACCACCAGGACCTTTGCATCAGGTGCCGTAAAACTGCCGCGGAATCTGCTCTCATCATCCGCAGCACCGCGTTCGATATTTCCCATGGGTTTACGCTCAATGATCTTCTGTTCCAGTTCAAACCAGAAGCGTGATCCCTTTCCGTAGGTACTCTCCACCTTAAGCTCGCTGCCCATCATCTTAAGAAGCTGCACGGTGATGCTCATTCCCAGTCCGGTGCCCTCGATGTTGCGGTTACGTCCTTCTTCTATACGCTGGTATGCTTCAAAAAGCTTAGGTATATCTTCTTCTTTTATGCCTATACCCGTATCTTCAACCTCTATCCTGAGGGTCAGCCTGTCATTCTCAGATACTCCCGATATGCGCAGTGTCACGCTGCCTTCGTGAGTATACTTGACTGCATTGGTAAGGATGTTGGTCACAACCTGACGTATACGTACATCATCTCCGTAAAGAACAGAAGGAAGGTTCTCATCAACTTCTGTATTAAGCACCAGGTCCTTTTCCTGTGCCCTGCGTTTTATCATGTTTACCAGGTTGCGTATCAGCTCTTTCAGTTCGTATTCTACCAGCACCAGCTCCATCTTACCGGACTCGATCTTAGATGAATCCAGGATGTCATTTATAAGGGCCAGGAGCGTATTTCCGGCAGAGTAGATATCTGCCGCGTATTCGCGTATTTCCTTTTCATTACTCTCCCGGAGTATCATCTCATCCATACCCAGCACAGCATTTATAGGAGTGCGGATCTCGTGGGACATATTGGCAAGGAAACGGCTCTTGGCTTTGTTTGCGTATTCCGCTTCCTCTTTTGCCTCACGTATCTGATCGTACTGCCGGTTGATAACGGCCATATTCCCCATCTTCGCTATAGTCCATGCCAGGAATGCGACCAGCATTGTTCCCACCAGGACCAGATACAGCTTATAATATCCCATTTCATACAGCTCTGCGTCCTTGTGCAGATAGAATATCTTCTCTTTTTTGACCGCGCCGCTCAGATCATCAAGCACCTTGATGCTCAGACTGTAGTCACCATGAGGAAGGTTGTTGTAATACAGGTCAGGAAGTTCACTCTGATGGAATAAAAGCGGCCTGGTATCTACGCCTTCAAGTTCTATGGACAATAACGGATCGGACATCGCATAGTTTAATACCGCAGGCTGTATCTGTATCCTGCCTTTCCCCGAAGGTATACGGTATACACCATCCTCTATACTTACGGTCTGCTCGCCTTCTTTAACAGCGGATAATCTGATATCATAATCTTCATTCAGACTGTTATAGCTTTTTGTATTAACACTCCTCACCCCATCCGCACAGCACAGATAAAGTATATCCCCGTCTACGGCACTGTGGGCGTTGGCTGTCAGCGATGCATCAAAGCCCCTGCTCCTGTTAAGCAGCACATACTGATAATCTGCTTCTCCCAGAAGATCCGAAAGATTAACAACAAATATTCCGGCACTGGAGCTTACCCAGGCCACATCATCTTCTGTGATATATACGTCATAAACGTTATTATAAGGGAAGTTCTCAAGATGCCTGACAGGATCGTCCGCCATCCCGTAATACAGGCCGTTGCTGGTAACATATATATATCCGCCGCGGCAGGGTACTATACGCATGACAACCTGGGAAAGAAGGCCTTCGTCGCTTCCGATATGTCCTACGACCGCACCGTTTCTTATACGGTATACACCTCCGCCGTCGGTTCCTGCCAGAATGCTGCCGTCTTCGCACTCTACAGCGCTCAGCACCTGGGGCACTTCCATTCCCTGCTCCGCACCTATGCTTCCCACCGGTCTGCCATCTTTCAAAAGATCTATGCCGTCTGTGGATGCTGCCAGTATGGTCCCGTCCGTAAGTTCCAGACAGAAGCGGTATCTGCTGCCGATAAGTCCGTTCTCCTGTTCGCTGACCGAGATGATATTGCCCTGCGTATCCGCCCTCATCAGCCCTTCCTGGGCATAGGTGGATAACCACAGCACCCTGTTACTGTCTCTGAACAGATGCCTTATCCTTATGCCTTCGAGCCTTTCTGTCAGCGCATTGTTTATCTCTTTTCCGCTTTTTATATCTATGATATGCAGGCCGGTATCCGTACCGATCAACAGGCTGCCCTGTTCCGCCAGCAGCGAATTAGCTGCCGAAAGCTGTATCCCGCCGGCAACGGCCGGATCCGTAAAGGATGAAGGGCTCAGCTTAAGTATACCCTGCTGTGAGGAAGCAAACCACAGATTTCCCTGAGCATCGGTAATGGCATCGGAAACAGCCGCATCAAAGCCTTCCATACTCAGATTCTCTATGTTATCAGCCCACCCTATCAGAAAAAGGCCTCTGGTAGCGGCGACAAGATATCCCTGTACCTGATCCGACCAGGCAATATGATTAACGTAGCTCAGGCCTTCTACACTGAAGCTCCCCTTTTCTTTTAGCATGCCCTCGGTACTTATCTCATATCTATAGAGAATATCAGCCGATGTCCCCGCCAGCACATCGCCCTCCGGAGTCGCAGCGATCGCGGTATAACTGTATGAATCATCTCCGGACTTTTCCGTGCAGACGACTTTTCCTTCTTTCATAACGAAAACAAGGCCGTTCTTTGTTACTCCGGCTATACAGCCGTTTCCCATATTCTTTAAAGAATATATGCAGCGCAGTTCCGTTTCATCCGTAAACACCTGTATCTGTCCGTTATAGATACGGCACAGTTCTTTGGTAGTGCTGACATATATGCCGCCTTCATCATCCTCGCAGATCGATCTGATGGAATCCGCAGCCAGGCCTTCCTTTACGGTATAGAAATCAACCTGTGCGGTATCCGTATCATAACAGGCCACGCCGCTGTCATTTGTTCCGATCCAGAGCCTGCCGGAATGATCTTCAAAAAGATAGATAACATTGCTTATGCGTTTATCCGGCTGTATCTGCGAAAAGCTCCTGCCGTCATAACGGTAAAGCCCCGAATACGCCCCGGCCCAGATATATCCGTCGGCAGTCTGGGCTATGGTATTTATCTCTGCGGATGTAAGACCGTCATCCACGCCGTAGACCACTGCACTGTGATCTGCCCTGATACCGCCGGCTGCCACAGTCCTTAAAGGCATCATCGCTCCAAAAACAAGGCTAAGCAGCAGGATGGGCGTTACTATCTGCTTTTTGTCTTTTACCTTCCGGGCGCACCAGAGGATCAGCATCGTTACAAGTATACATATCGCCTTATCCGGCATGTTGACCAGAAGGCAGCCGGCAAGACAGCGGAATGCCGCAAAGTTCACGTTTTCCGCCAGCATATCCACAAGGGCGTCGCCCCAGACATTACCTGTATATCCGTCATTAAAATACATATTGAGGGGCGTGCAGACCACGCTCATGACAAAGCCTGCAAAGAGCGCCGTAGCTATAACGGAAAAAGAATCTATCTTGCGGTCCCGGGGGAAGAATACTCCCACGGCCAGACCTCCGCATATGCTGACTATCGCAAAAGGAAGCATCCCCGGTGAAAACAGCTCCATTATCACATTCATAAGCGCACCGGAGATCGCACCTGCTACAGGCCCCAGTGTTACTGCAGATATGAATGTCCCGATGGAATCCAGCCACCACGGCAGATTGAGCCTGCTTGCCATTAAGCCGCCAACGATGTTGATCAGAGTTCCAAGAAGTATCAGGGCTATACTGCCCGCATTTACCTTAAATAACCACTTTTTCATATTTATGATAATAGCACAAATAAACATGGTCTTCCATATGCAAAAACGAAAAAGCATTTGAACAAAAGATGGTAATATACTATAATATCGCCTGGACACTGTTTCTAAATAATCGATCAGGAGGACGAATAAATGCCTACAGACATCTATACCAGTCCCTTATCCGAGCGCTATGCCGGAAAGGATATGCAGTACATTTTCTCACAGGATATGAAGTTTAAGACCTGGCGCAGGCTCTGGATCGCGCTTGCCGAGACAGAGATGGAGCTTGGACTTGAGAAGATCACGCCTGAGATGATAGAAGAATTAAAGGCTCACAAAGACGATATCAACTATGATGTGGCAAGAGCCCGCGAAAAGGAAGTACGCCATGATGTTATGAGCCATGTTTATGCATACGGCCAGCAGTGCCCTACCGCAAAGGGCATCATCCATCTGGGCGCCACCTCCTGCTACGTAGGCGATAACACCGATATCATCGTGATGAAGGAAGCGCTTAAGCTTATAAAGAAGAAGCTGGTCTGCGTTATCGATGAACTTGCAAAGTTCGCAAAGGAATATAAGGATCTGCCCACTCTTGCATTCACCCATTTCCAGCCCGCCCAGCCCACTACCGTCGGCAAGCGCGCTACTCTGTGGATCAATGAGTTCATGATGGATCTGGAAGATCTGGACTAGATCTCCGGAAGCTGAAAGCTGCTGGGTTCAAAGGGAACAACCGGAACACAGGCAAGTTTCCTTGAGCTGTTCAACGGCGACAACGAGACCATCGATAAGATCGATCCCATGATCGCTGAAAAGATGGGCTTCGAAGCCTGCTATCCCGTTTCCGGCCAGACCTATTCACGTAAGGTGGATACCCGCGTACTCAACATACTCGCAGGTATCGCCGCTTCCGCTCACAAGATGAGCAACGACATCCGTCTGCTGCAGCATCTTAAGGAAGTTGAGGAACCCTTCGAGAAGTCACAGATCGGATCCTCTGCCATGGCTTACAAGCGCAATCCCATGAGAAGCGAACGTATCGCTTCGCTCTCACGTTACGTTATAATCGACGCTCTCAACCCTGCCATCACTTCAGCTACACAGTGGTTTGAGCGTACCCTGGATGATTCCGCAAACAAGCGTATCTCCATTGCCGAAGCATTCCTTGCTACGGACGGTATTCTGGAGCTGTGCCTGAATGTTGTTGACGGCCTGGTAGTTAATGAAAAAGTTATCACAAAGCACCTGCTCTCCGAGCTGCCTTTCATGGCAACCGAGAACATCATGATGGACGCAGTCAAAGAAGGCGGCGACCGTCAGGATCTGCACGAAGAGATCCGCGTTATGTCCATGGAAGCCGGCAAACATGTAAAGAAAGACGGTCTGGACAACGATCTGCTGGATCTTATCGCAGCCAACGCAAAATTCAATACCACCAAGGAAGCTCTGGAAGCAAAGATGAATCCCGCCGATTACGTCGGCCGCTCTCCCAGACAGGTGGAAGTATACTTAAGAGATTTTGTACAGCCTGTGTTAGACGCAAATAAAGATTTACTTGGTGCCAAGGGCGAAGTAAACGTATAAGAAGGACATGATAAAGCCCCCGGAATTTCCGGGGGCTTTTGAATTTAAAGATCTTTTCCGGTCAGCAGTTTGTATGCCTGCAGGTATTTCTCAATAGTCTTGTCTACGATCTCCTGGGGCAGCTTCCAGTCATGCTCATTGCTCTTAAGCCAGTCGCGGGCAAACTGCTTATCAAATGAAGGCTGGGACTTACCTGCCTCATATCCCTCAAGAGGCCAGAAACGTGAGCTGTCGGGTGTAAGCATCTCGTCGCCCAGTACCATCTCTCCGTTCTCATCAAGGCCGAACTCGAACTTGGTATCAGCGATTATTATACCCTTGCTGCGCGCGTAATCCGCACACTTCACATACAGTGCCAGTGTGTAGTCACGAAGTTTCTTTGCATATTCCTCGCCCTTTCCGGGGAACTCCTTCTCCAGCACTTCTATAGATCTCTCATAAGAGATATTCTCATCATGATCGCCTATCTCGGCCTTGGTACTGGGAGTATAGATGGGCTCAGGCAGTTTCTCGGATTCCTTAAGGCCTTCGGGAAGCTTGATGCCGCACACTGTGCCATCCTTCTGATAGCTGGCCCAGCCGCTGCCGGTGATGTATCCGCGGACGATGCACTCAATGGGCAGCATGGTGAGTTTCTTGCACATCATACTGTTTCCGGTGAACTCCGGCTTTCTGAAATACTCCGGCATCTGATTTACATCTGTGGTGATCATATGGTTCTTTACGATATCACCGGTCATCTCAAACCAGAACTTGGACATCTGGGTAAGGACAGTTCCCTTCTTCTCGATGATGTTCTTAAGGATAACGTCAAAGCAGCTTATCCTGTCCGTTGCAACCATGATAAGGCTGTCGCCGTTATCATAGATCTCTCTTACTTTTCCTTCTTTAATGGGTTTCATGTATATTTCCTCCTATAATTGTTTGTGCATATTAAAGATCCTTCGTTTCGCCCGGTTTGATACGCCTATTCAGTTCCCGTCGTAGCGTCTGACTATGCCTTCTATCTCATCCGCGTACTGGGGATAAGCCATTACCAGGTCCTTGATCTTATCCTGGGCGCGGCCTGTGATCTGCTTATTGTATTCCAGATGCTCACGCAGTTTTCCGCGCCTGCCTATCAGGGCATGGCGGACTTCCACCATCTCCCTGGGATCCACCAGAGCACGTACCTGTCTGGTCCAGATCTCCGGATCCTGTATGCCGCATTTCCTGAGTGTCTCCGTCAGTTTTTCATAATAGTATTCCAGATCCTGGCGCAGCCGCTCGTCTTTTATGCGGGCATTCATTACATCTATATAGTCTGCCCAGTCCGCTTCAAGATCCTTTGATGAATTAACATCATACTTGGTGTACATATACGAGAGCAGATTTGTATTGTTCACGTAACGTATCTTTACCGTGTTATGAAGCACGATGATCTTATCGCGTGCTTTTGTGAGCTGCTTTATCTCCTTTGCGGCATCCTGATATTTTACGAACATCACGGTGAGGGCAATGGCACCGGCACCGCCCGTCAGCATATAGCCCCAGCTGACATCCATTTTGAAAGCATACTGCAGTACCGCCAGCAGCAGGATCGCAAATATCACCGCAACAGCTGCAATGACTGCCACCCCTCTGCAATTAGAGAGAGTTACCACCGCCTCCTTCATCTGATAACGGTTGGAGGCCTTCTCTGCTTCCATCTTTCGAAGATCCATCTTGACAAGGCGTCTGTAGCTCTCGGCCTCTTTCATCTTTTCGATAGCTGTGGGGATCACATCCTCATAACGCTTCAGCAGATCCAGTCGGTAATCATCAAGTATGCCCGTATCAGCATATGCTACCCTGCGCTCTTTTTCAAGTTTTTCTATCCTCTCCGCCTGGGCGCTTATGCTGTCACGTACTTCACCCACCAGGGAATCTATCTCTTCCGTATCCTTAAGCAGGGCTGTCACCGCATCATATTCGCTCTTATACTGCTCCACCTTGCCGGCGGCTTCGCTCATCTGCTGCAGTGTCTCCAGCACATAGACTGTACGGGTATCGGCATCATTAAAGTATCCCGATCCCCTTTCGGATACCGGTTTGTCTTCCTCCAGCGACTTTTCGTCCCATTCTTCTTCATCTTCGTCATAGTCGCCGAAAAACCATCTGTTCCATTTTTCTTTCAGCTTCTGAAAGAAACCCATAGACTACTCCGCCATATACTTTCTGTATCTTTCCTTCTCATCCTGAAGAAAAGCAAAGGCTTCTGCCGCATATTCATTACGGTCGCTCCCTATCCGGAGCTTTCTCAGTTCATCCGTCATCTTTCCCCCGGTAGATTCCGAATAGTTCTTACGCGCCCGGGCCATAACATCTTCCACCTGTGAAGATACGGAAGTGTCCATATCCAGCCCGCCTAAAAAATCCAGATATTCCATATCTCCGAGCTGCATACGCTTGGCCGCAAGGAAAGCAAACATAATATCTTCGGAAGGCTCCAGCTCATACGCCTTATAATAGTAATCTGCCGCTTCCGCAAAACAGAAGAGTCTTGCATAGATCACTCCCAGATTGATATATATCCTGGAAAGCTGACGTTCATCCGGTCCATCCTGCTTCATCCCCAGCAGGCGCTCATAGGTCTTAAGAGCAGGAACGAAATTACCGCCGCGCAGGAAATAATCAGCCAGCACCATGAGCCTGCCGGTCTCCGGCATGCTCCTGTTAGCCCTGATCACCCTGCCGATACGCTTTAATTCTTCCTCATCCACATAATTGGCAGCGTTGAGTATCTCAGCTACAAAGCTCTCCAGCTTAACGCTCTGCCGGCGCACTACTTTTAATTTAGATGCCAGCTCCTTAAGGCCGCATTCATCCGCTACCCAGTCTATCAGCTCATTGGATGCAAAGCCCTCTTCCAGAAGATCCGCGTTCTCGCAGATATAATAGCAGAGCTCTTCCAGACACCATACTCTTATATATGTATTTTTGATCACCAGGGGCTCAGATGCATAGCGCCCCACACACTGATGGATAGTTGCCAATATCCCGACCTCACATTATCGTAAAACTGCTTTCCCATTCAAGCCCCGAAGGAGCAAATATCTCTCCGAACCCCAGATCCGTCACTATCACATTTACCCTGGTCTCGGATAGCATCGACAGCTTGAGATGTATCCTGGTGGCGCGTCTCTGTCTCCTGGGCAGTCCCTGAAGATACATGGGTACCGTTTTTACATTCTTTCCGTTAAGAGGAGTGACGATGAAATCCAGCCTGTCGCCCGGCTCCATCATAAGCTCACATTCCTTATAGCTGTCATACCAGTTACGCCCGGCATCCAAAAGAGCCATATAGGCTTCTTCGCCTCCGCGCATTACTGTCATTCCTATATTCGCCTTAACCTTATCCTGGCCAAGGAAAACACACATCTTCTCTGCTTCCGAAGGCTCCAGCTTTTCCCTGGCTCCGAAACATGCGCCCTTGCTGAAAAGGTTATTTCCCTTAAAAGCCCTGCGACCTTTGCAGATATACTTAAGGCTTTCGGATGTCCAGTCTCCTTCGAAACCTTCACCCAGAAGATATACAGCCGATACACGCCTGCCATCTATAACGCCGTAGAGTATCTGATAAAACTGCTGGTCCTTCTTGTTCTTTTTACCGTCTGCATTCCTTACGCCCTCGAGCTGCTCGGGCACAAAATCCTCATACACGCTCTCCTGCATGATGACCACATGAGGTCTGGTCTGCATATTCTCTGTAAAAAGCATTACCCTGAGTCCGCTGCTGCGCAGATCGCAGATGCAGACATCAGCCACGCGCACATCCTTTGTCTGATGCATTATATAATGGTAAGCGCTCTCCGCATGGCTCTGGAAGAATACTCTCTCCGGCTTAAGGCGCAGCGTCTTTACCACCTGTCCAAGAATGGCTATCATTTCCTCATCCGGTTCTTCCACTGTGATGACTATGGCCGCAACCTTCTCCAGCGGAGCCTGACTATACAGACGCGAAAGGCATTTACGGATGAAGAGCGCCAGCAGATCCACGGGATTGTAATCCACAGCCTCCACTTCCACAGCCCTTCCGCTGCGTGCGCGCTCTATCAGTCTGTCCACCGGAAAAGCTTCATCAGCGGTACTCATCTCCAGTGCTTCTTCTCCGTAGGTCCAGGAACTCTCCCCGTACTTCTTTGCAAGCATCGTAGGTATGCAGAGCCTGTCGGTACCGGCGATAAGACTGGGGGTCACAGGTTCCTCCCCTCCACAGGCATAACTCACCTGTGAAAATTCATCGCTCAGATCGATACCTATATAAAAACGGTCTTTTCCGGCACCGCTTATGGCATTTTTAATGCTTTCGATGCCACCCATCACTTGTTACCTCCTCTGAGGGAACCGGCAGGAACAAAAAGCACCTCTGCAAGGTATGCCTGCCTGTTATAATCCTCCATGAGTTTTAAGAAAGTTATCTCATCATTCATATCACGGGCTATTGCCAGATTATTGACCAGGGTAAAGCGGTCTTCTCCGGCCTCATGCTCATCATCTTTATATTCAAGAAGCGCCGAACGCGTAAGACGCTCATTCCGCCCATCCTCTTCGGTTATATAATAATGTATCCTTTCCCCGTAAAATAGTGAGAAACGTTTTACATATATACCCTCATATATATGCTGCATTTCTTCCTTACGGTAGTCGGGATTCTCTTCATTACCGTTTTCTACAACATAATGCAGCACTACCTGGCTGTCCTTATGCCCTCTGTATTCGATAAAGCTCTCTCCCGCCATGGCCCTGCATAGGGGATCGATAGATGAAAACGCCGTAAAGAAAGGAAGGAATATATCCCTCTCATGCATCTGATCCAGGAACTCACGACAAAGGGTGATCTCGTCCTCATTCATGGATCTTTCCCTGATATGCTCCGCTGCCTTTTTGAGCCAGCCCAGCACGCATACCGTCTGTATGGGTTCCTCGAGTTTATAGAGCTGCGCAGCGCGCTCAAATACCTTATCTTCCATATCCTTGCGGAGGATAAAGTGATCGTAGCAAAGCCTTGCAAGATAAGCCCGCTCAAGCTCAGCCCCCACGCCGCCGCTTAAATGATCCAGATATATTGCAGCCTTTTCATCGATATCCGATCCGGTAAAGAGTATCTGCAGCATCATGCTCTCCAGCAGATCCTGCACATCCAATCCGAAGGAATCGGCTGCTCTCCATAATTCCTTGCGTTCCTTTAACGTACCCTTGCTGTAACGAAGCAGGTAATTCAGTATATCCTCATCATACCTGCCCCTGGACATGATCCTGCAGCAGAGCTTTAACATCTCCGGACTGTATTCCATATCGTTGCGGGCCATAAGCCTGTCGCAAAGGCGCACCAGTATCTTGATATCTATACCTTCACAGCCGCAGGTTTTTATCCATTCAAAGGCGTCCTCATAAAAGCCCCGGGCAACCATGATACGGATGCAGCGTTCCCTGTCAAGTTCGTCCATGGTAAGGGGTTCAAAACGTCCCAGCAGCCCGTCAAGGGGAGCTATCTCATCATTATCGAAATAGTATTCCGCCAGGGCTATCCTTATACGCAGACGGTAATCTTCATTAATCTCTTCACATTCGGAGAGTCTTAAAAGCACCGCAGCGTTATCCTTATTTACCGAAAGCGTTTCACCGCCCTGTTCCGCAAGACTGAGCATACCGCCGACAGAAAGCTGCGCTTCGGCAGTAAGCCTCTTTACATCAGGTCGTTCCTTCAAAAGCGGCTTGCATTCATACAGATCTTCATCCGTAAAACGGTTCCCCCATTCATCCTCCAGGAATAAGCAATAACGGTCACCGTATACCGGTATATATACTTCATCCAGATAAAGGGGATATACCTGCTCGTCCTTAAGATGGTCATAGACCAACACCAGATTTACCACGCCGGGATGCTTAACCCTTATCTTCATGGTAAACAGAAGCTCCGTATATGCATCGGTAAGCTCCGCCGACTGTTTCTTTCCGGAAAGCAGTTTTTTATAGATATAGGCAAGATTATCATCCACCCTGCCCTTCATGATATTCTCAGCAGCAAACTCCGTAATGACCGGCAGATACTGTTCATATAATTCCTGATATTCATTCTTATGGCGCAGCACATTGGCATAAAGGAATGCATTGCGTTCCACATCAAGGGGCGAACGGTATGCAAAATACATGAGCACTATCCTTGGCAGACTGCCTCTGTAGTCCAGAGGCGCGCTCATAACATAATACTCGTAAAGCCGGCTTAAGCGGAGCTCCCTGTCAACCGCAAGCTTATACCATTCGAACTGCTCGCTGCCACTCATGTTTCCCCGCATAAGATGGATACAGATGGCCTCCAGCAGTACTATGCTCTGCTCCGGATAATAACACTCCTTCAGCAGACTGCACATTTCTTCCGAATAAGTATGTACTTCCATGGAAAGAAGGGCAAAGCGTTCCTTCATTTCCTTCGTCATTATGCGGCGCTTTAAGGCAAAATGTATAAGAGCCATCTCGAAATCTCCGATCTCATCCATACGCTTGGGCTCCTGCACTATGATGCTGTATGCCTCAAGCAGCATTACGGGAGATGCGTTTCCGTACTCCAGATACTGTTCCTTTATAAGACGCCACTTCTTTTTATCATTGCCCATGAAGGCGCTGTCCATTGACATAAATGCCCATGCCAGTCTCCAGTTACCCTCATCCTTATTCAAAAGCGCTTCCACATGGTCGGAAAGCCTTTTTTTGTACTCCTCATCATCCGAGCAAAGGCTCTGCATATAAAGCCTGTATGCTTCCTGCTCAACACTTACTCCGTTCTCATCAGCCAGGATAGCTACCCTGTCCAGTATACTCTGTGCTTCTTCAAAGCGTTTCTGCACAAGCAGTATCTGAGCCTGATAAAGACGGTACTCCAGATCATCCGGACTGACGCTCAAAATGCGGTTTATCATTTTCTCTGCGTCGGTAACGAAATCCCCAAGGGTCATAGCCCCGGTCCGGTACGCCAGATAAAGCTTCATCAATACCGAACGGTTTTTATGCTCGGTATTATCTACTTCCCTGCCCGGAACATTAACGCAGACAGGTATATGTATCTCGTCAAGACGGTCATGGACTATTATCTCTCCCAGGTTCTCACCGGGAAACAGTGCATCCCTTTCGATCACATAAGGGATCTCCGCCACATTGCCCGGAAAATCCTCATCCGTCAGCAGTTCCTTCTCCGCATAGAGGAAATCTCCCCTGCATTCTACATGCAGCTCTGTATACCCCCAGCCGTCCTTGATCAGTTTTATATGCCTGCGCATGCTCTTTCTGGGAAGCACCATATCTATGCGCTCTGTCTCCGGGGAATAATCCGGTCTGGTCTTCTTACGGCTGACTTCCAGGAACATCTCCATATTTGCCGCATTTCCGATAAGATGGGAGAATCCCCTGTATGCGGTAATATAGCTCTTATCAGAGCCTTCCAGCACTTTCCTGAAAACAGGCGAATAAAACAGCTCCTGCGCTTCATTCCAGTCAGCCTTTGCAAGATTAGCAAAATGGAAAAGATTACGGATCTCACCCATGGAAGAATCCGGGAGCGAACCGCTCACGACTATCTGCCAGGGCAGTTCGTACTCACCGTGATCAGAAACGATCATAAGCCTGCCTTCACGTTTGGCTCCGTGAGGCAGACCATGTGTATCGATGGTATATTTTATCTCGCAGTTTTTGCCTTCGAACTCATCGCTCTCAAGGCTTATCCTCAGATCATCAGAATAAACATATCCCTTTGCCCCATCGGAGGCATACACATCAAAACTGCCGTGCAGTACCATGTCCGGCAGGCTCTCGGAAAATATCTCATCACACGAAAATGAGAGAGGCAGCCTCTCCTCTCCGAAATCGTAGTCTTCACCCAGTATCTTTTCCAGTATCTCTTTCATACAGTACAACAGTATAACATTTTTTTTATGAAAATACAATCGGCTGCCGTATTACGGCAGCCGACCTTTCATACTCTGCTGATCAGATATTTATTTGAAGATCTCGTCGAAAGCATCCGCGAAGTCTTCCCACTCCCAGTTTTCTGCCTTGCTGGCATCAAGGTATACTTCACACCAGCCGTCACCGTAGTCGAATACGATGTAATACTGAGCGCTGTCAAGTGATTCGGTATCTGCATTATAAGTGCCCCTTGCTGCAGCATATACGGTTGAACCGTTATAAGTGAAGTCCAGATCTGCCATTACATAAGTGGTGTCTGAATCCTCGTACAGGTAGCAGGTGCAGCCATCTTCTTCATACTGCTCGCCGTTGGCAACTACATCCTTCCAGTTAGACCATGCGGATGAACCAACAGAATAGTATGACCAGTTGTTATCGCTGTACATGATATAGGTGTTGCTGGACCAGTCTTCCTCAACTTTATAACCCTTCATAGGGCTGACATTTGCAATGTAATTGTTATAGTAGTCATACAGTGAAATGCTTCCGTCGGTGTTGATGGTCAGATCGGTGTTGCTGTTGCTGGTGCTGGTTCCGTCATCATCGTCATCGTCGTCATCACCATCATCGCCATCCCACGTATTATCATCATCATCGTCGCCGTCATCGTCACCGCCGAAATCATCGCCGCCGAAATCGAATCCGCCTGCCTCTACTGCATTATTCTTTACATCCTTGGGAAGATCAACCTCTACGTCATCCCAATCGGAAAATGTAAGGTTAAAGGACAGTGCGGAGATATCCAGGCTGATGCTGTCGAGATCAACGCCCAGTGCTGAAGTCATATCGCCAAAATCCTTGCCTGCCTGCTTGATAAGACCTTCGGTATCGCTGCCTGCCAGATCCAGATCCATAGCTACAAGATAGCCGTTCTTCTTGGATGCATAGAAGGTAGAGTCGATATTGAAGTAGCTGAGGTACTTAACTATGGTCTTCTTGTCGGCGCCTGCATCGCTTATCTCATCGGTCACATCGTCACCCAGGGCATCCCACATAACATCGATAACGCCCTCAAATGCATCTGCAGTGGTGTTAAGCTTAAGGACGTAGCAATCCTCGCCCTCTTTCTTCTCGGTCTTCTTCTGAAGCTCAGCTCCCTTGATAACATCCTTTACTTCGTCAATGATCTTTTCGCGGGTCTTCTTGTCAAGGGGATTCTCCTCTACCTCAGCCCTGGTAACAGTCCAGTCGCCGCTGTCGGGATCCTTAACATAAGTAGCAACTTCATCATCAGCAGTGATCACATAGGACTCGGTCTTAACCTTCTGGCTGGAGCCCATAGCACTGGCCTTAACATCCAGGGTCACATGAGATGCAGGAGCATCCTCATCACTGTTGTCAACTTCTGCTTCCATGGAACCGCCGACACTGAGATCAACGCTCATGCCGCTGATACCGGCTGATACATCAACATCCATGTCCATGTTCATGGCAAAACTCTTTGCATCCTGATCGAACATCTTGTCCACTACCTGCTCGGTGGTAGCACCGCAGCCGCAAAGGGCTGCCATTGTGAGAGCGCCTGCTCCCAGAAGTACAGCTAATTTCTTTTTCATCTTTCTCCCTCCCTATAATGCGGTATACTGTTTCATACCGCGGTTATTATACAAAAACAGGGACACTTTTTCAAGTGTCCCCGCCTAATAGTAGCGAAAGTGCAACAAAAAGGTGCATGGTACTATGTAAGTATATTCAGCTTCAGAGCAATAATCCCATTATTTTGTTGCTTCTTGCAACGAAACGGCTCATTGCTTCGGGATCCAGCGGTCCGTTCTGGATGAGTGCCAGATCGTAAAGCTGCTCACATAAGAGCTGAACATTATCGCCTTCCTTATCTTCAAGGATCTTCTGTACCAGCTTGTTGTTTGCATTAAGCACAAGGGTGTAGCCTTCCTTGCCCATACCGCCCATGTTGAGTCCCTGCATTGAGTACATCTTCATCATGTCCTGCATACGGCGGGTCTCTTCGGATACGGTTATCATGGAGGAGATATCCTTGTTCTTAAGCTTCTCAACCTTGACAGCCAGGTTATCCTTCTTGATAGCCTTCTTGAAGATCTTTGAAAGTTCCTCGGTCTGGGCATCCAGCTCTTCCTGGGCTTTCTTGCTGGTCTTAGCCTTAAAGTCGTCTGTAAGATCTGCATCTATACGCATGAACTTCACGCCCTCATTCTTGCTCTCGAGCTGTGTGATGAAGGGCTGGTCGATCTGATCCTTGAGCACTACTGCATCCTTGCCGGCTTTCTTAAACATTGCTATGTACTGGCTCTGCTGCTGCTCATCGGTCACATAGTAGACTTTCTTATCCTTCTTCTCTTCCTCTGCGCCTTCGGTCTTTTCCTCTTCAGCCGTATCTTCTACAACCTCGGCCTCAACCTTGTTGCCATCCTGATCCTCTGCCTTTTCTTCACTGTCACCGGTATCGATGGGCTTAACTTCCAGGCACTCGGGCAAGCTCTCATATTTGCCGTCCAGATTCTTAAAGAGGATATAATCCGTCATCTTCTCGCAGAATTTATCATCTTTTAAGCAGCCGTATTTAATGAAAGGACTGATGTCATCCCAGTATTTCTCGTATTCTTCACGCTCGGTCTTGCACATGCCGGAAAGCTTATCAGCTACCTTCTTTGAGATATACTCGGATATCTTCTTAACAAAGCCGTCGTTCTGCAAAGCGGATCTGGATACGTTAAGAGGCAGATCCGGGCAGTCGATGACACCCTTTAAGAGCATCAGATACTCGGGAATGACTTCCTTGATGTTATCCGCAATGAAGACCTGATTATTGTAGAGCTTGATAACGCCTTCAATAGACTCGAACTCTAAATTGATCTTCGGGAAGTATAATATACCCTTTAAATTAAAAGGATAATCCATGTTCAGATGTATCCAGAAAAGGGGCTCCTTATAATCATGGAATACCTTGCGGTAGAAGTCCTGATACTCCTCTTTTGTGCAGTCATTGGGATGTTTGGACCAGAGAGGCGTGGTATCGTTCAAAGGCTCAGGGCGTTTCTTTATCTTCAGGCGCTTCTTGGGCTCGTCTTTATCGTCCTCCTTCTTTTCGGGAACGATCTCTTCTATTACTATATCAGTATCTTCCTTCTCATCCTCATCGATGGTCTGGGTCAGCTCCTCGCCCTTCTTCTCAAGATAGATCTCGTAAGGCATGAAGGAACAGTACTTCTTCAGTACTTCCTCTGCCTCATATTTATTACAGAACTTAAGGCAGTCTTCGGTAACATGAAGGATGATCTCGGTACCTACTTCGCTGCGGTCGGAGTCTTCCATTGTATACTGGGTACCGCCGTCGCAGCTCCAGTGTACGCCCTTTGCACCTTCTTTATAGGAAAGGGTATTTATCTCTACGACCTCGGATACCATGAAAGCGGAATAAAAACCCAGTCCGAAATGACCGATGATCTGATCCTCGTTTGCCTTATCCTTATACTTCTCGATAAAGTCCGTAGCGCCGGAGAAAGCTATCTGTGTGATATACTCCTCAACTTCCTCTGCCGTCATACCCAGTCCGTTATCGACTATACGGATGGTCTTGTCCTCGGGACTTACCTCAACGGTGATCTTGGGCTTATAACCCTCGGGAAGGGTATACTCACCCATCATCTCAAGTTTCTTTAATTTGGTGATGGCGTCACAGCCGTTGCTCACCAGCTCCCTGTAGAAGATATCATGGTCAGAATACAGCCATTTTTTGATGATAGGAAAGATATTCTCACTGTTAATGGAAAGATTTCCCTGTTTTGCTGCCATTTCTATGCACTTCCTTTCTGTGGTTGTTATTACTTAGATAAGAAAAAGTATAATTCCCTGCAGGTGAAAAGTCAAGAAAAAATTAGCACTCAATTTTATTGAGTGCTAACAGCGTATATCAGTTATTTTCTTTTCCTATCCGGCTACTTTTCCGTTTGCAAGTCTTATGATCCGCTTTCCGTACTCCGCCGTCTCCGATGAATGGGTTACCTGCAGGATAGTCAGACCCTTTTCCTCATTAAGCCGCTTGAACAGTTCCATTATCTCCGTGGTCGACTTGCTGTCCAGATTACCCGTAGGTTCATCAGCCAGCAAAAGCTCAGGTTCCGCCATAACAGCCCTGGCTATGGATACCCTCTGCTGCTGTCCGCCGGACAACTCTGCCGGCTTATTCGTTCTCTTTTCTTTAAGCCCCGTTACCTCCAGGATCTCATCCAGCTTCTCCTTATAGCCTTCCACCACCTTGCCTGCCATCTTGATGGGAAGCAGTATATTATCTTCTACCGAAAGGTTCTGCACCAGATTATAGAACTGGAAGATAAAACCGATCTTGGAAAGACGCAGCGCGGACTGTTCCTCATCTTTCATCCCCGTCATCTTCTGTCCGCATATATAGATATTTCCTTCATAGGCGATATCCAGTCCGCCGATTATGTACAAAAGCGTTGACTTTCCGCTGCCGGATGCGCCCATCAGCGAAGCGAACTCACCCTTATGCACCTCAAGATCTATCCCATCCAGGACCTTTAAATAAGTCTCTCCCGCTCCGAATGCCTTGCTTACGTTTTCAACCTTTAAAATAGGTTCCATATATATGCTCCTCCTGTTATTCGTACTTCATCTCAACTGCGGTGTTCATCTTCTTAAGACCTCTTATTGGCGTACCCGCCGTAAGCATGGTGATCAGCCACAAAAGCAGCGCGCATCCCGCCAGCGTATCAAAGCGTGCTTCCATGATCATTCCCAGATTTGTCAGCCTGAATACCTTTGATATCAGCAGTACTGCCGGAATTGCGATCACTGCCGCCGATACTACCGAAATACCAAAGAGCATCGCGTTTTCTGCAAGTATCATCCTTATGATCTTCTTTCGCGAGCAGGCTGTGGAATGAAGCATGGCGTATTCTTTCTTGCGGCTTACAAAACCTATCACCTGATTTCCGGAAATTCCTACCAGTGTAAGCCCCATTGCAGCCAGGGTGATCATATAGAGGATAAGGTTTATATCCTTGTTATCCTCTTCCGTCTCCTCGATCAGCTTTTCGTTGCTCTTCACGACCTCGCCATCTGTCAGGGCAGCTTCAAGCTGATGCACAAGTTTATCCGGATCTGTGGATCTGATAAGTATCATGCCGATATCATCATCATAAAGCTCTTTATAGTTTTTTGCATTGATCATGATCATCGCGCCTTCACCAAACTTATCCTCTTCACTTATCCCGGCCACTCTCATCATCAGGTCTTTAGGGAACAGACCGTCGCTGTGAAACCTGATATTTATCGTATCACCGACTTTAACATGCATGGTCTGCGCCGCTGTTACATTGATGAACATCTCATCATCAGCCAGCTCATCCGGCAGTTTTCCGAAGGCAATATACTGATCCGTCTCAGGCAGCGCCCAGATACTGAAGAACTCATCTTCACTGCTGCCATATCTGATACTTTCAGATGTGTTGTAATAAAACTCCTTCTCGGTGATGCTCTCATATTCATCACAGTAAGCATAGTCATCGGCTCTGCTTTCAAATATGTTGGTTATAACTACATCCGTATCATACTCAGGCTTGTTCATTGCATAGATCATTGAACTGCCCATTACAAATACCGCTATGGAAGCCGTTACCGCTACAATGGTCAGAACAGCGTTGCCGGCATTGGTCTTTTTAGTTCCGCATTCCATGGCTGCAAGTTCCGCCACAGGCATCCTTATCTTACCGAACAGTACCGCCAGTTTTTCTGTCAGGAACCGTACCGTAAACTGTATGCACATTCCGCCGCCCACTATGATCAGCAATATGCAGATGATATCCAGCACGATGTTGTCTATGCAGAGTCCCGTTACAGATCCTGCGACGATAAGCGCATAGCCCGCAATGGTCTTTCTTATGGATATCCTGCATTCCGTATCCCTGTTCTCAAAGATAATATCCCTTATAGAGGTCTTTACCGCCTTGAGCACTTCCTTAAGCGGGATCAGTATCTGTATGAGTACGGCTCCCGCTATCACCAGCAGGAAAAGAGGTATGTTAATGTGCCCAAGTCCCGTACCCATGGTTTCCTCCGACAGCGAATTTTCCATGATCTTCCTGAAGATAAGGTAAAATATCAGTGCCAGTCCGCTTCCGGCCAGACCGTAGATCACATTCTCAAAAAGCAGTATGAAGGTAGTCCTTTTCATGGACATGCCGATACTCCTCAGCGTGCCTATAACGGACATTCTTTCGGTCAGTATCTTTTCGGTAAAACTTATGGTGACAAAAATCACCAGGGCAAATACCAGCACAAACAGCAGGTACACGATATAGGAGAGATTAGTCAGCATGTTAAGAACAGCCTCATCTCCGTATGCCGTTATGACGGTGATACCGGGATGCTCTTTCTGCATATACTCTTCGAATTCATCATAGTTGTCATTCAGAAGATCCAGATACGCCTGTTTGAAATTCTTATAACCCAGTAACTGATATGCGGACTCCTTTGATATTAAGCCGGAGTATCCCTCCTTAAGTGCTCCTATCTCCTCAAAAATACCTGTTACCTTAAACTCTACATCTTCGTTATCAGTGTTTTTAAGGATCACGGTATCGCCTTCTTTTATCCCGAATTCCTCGCTGTATTCTTTCCCTATGAAAGCTTCTCCCAATCCCGGATCCGAAACGGCAGGACATACTCCCATCTCAACGGCTTTTTCGTGATCGCCGAAAAACCAGTAATGCGCCTCTGTTGATATCGCATAACTGTAATCCTTCTCGCGTCTTTCCGTTTCCGTCTTTATCCTGTAGGCGCGGTAGCACATATTGACCGGGCCCGCTCCGCTGAAATCCTCACCCTCTATGCCTTCCTTCGACAGAGAGATCAGTATATAGTCTGTTTTTCCCATATTGCCGGTATATAATGAACCGACGATATTTTTCAGAGATCCTCCGAAATCAACCGCAAGGAAACCGAAGAAACATGCAGCTATAAGACAGAGCATAAGGACTATAAGTCTTCCGGGTTTTTGAAAGATGTTTTTAAGCGTATATTTAAGGAGCATCTTACCACCTCCTTATCCTGTTCTCGGGAGCTATATACATGGGATCGCCCTCCGTAACATCATAGATATCATAATATTCATCAAAACAAGCTACCACGGCATTCACCCTCACTGAAGAAGGAGCATGCTCATCCACTTTCAGAAGATCTTTGGCGTAAGTATCTAAAGTGAGTTTCTTCCAGTATTCGGCGTAACTCTCAAAGAATTTCTTCTGTTCTTCCCTGCTGCCGGCTAATGCAAGCATGCACTGCACGCCGCTGATATCGGCCAGATTCTCACCCAGGGTCAGCTTGCCCTTTACATGGGCACTCAGCACCGTAAAACCGTTATAATACTCTATCGCCTTCTCCTGCAGTTCCTTAAACGCCCTGATATCTTCTTCCGGCATTTGGTCAGGATCATAATTGCCCAGCTCATTGTACTTTATCCCGTAACTGTCAAAAGCATGAGATATCTCATGCCCTATTATGGCGCCTATATAGCCCAGATTATGGGCACGGTCGGCGTTCATATCCAGAACAGGCTCGTTAAGTATTGCCGCTGTAATGATCACATAGTTTCCTGCCGCAACATAACAGGCATTCACGGTTGACGCACTCATATCATCAAAAGGATCGGATTCCCCATGTTCTTCTATAGACCCAACGAGCTCCGCTACAGCCTTTTTCTGGAAGTTATAATAGGTCTTAAGCATAGTGTCGCCGATAAGCTCTGCGTCTTTGGGATCGACGGTATGCGGCTCCCCGCAGCCTATATAAAACTTCATGGTATCAAGCTTACGGCCAAGAATCGCCCTGCCTTCCTCCGTGAGCCATTCTGCATTATTTATCAGGATGTAATACTCATCCCTTATCTCACTGCAAAGCTCTCGGATATATTCCTCCTTATTATCATCAAAAAACCTTTCGGCATAGATCTCCGACAGCTGCTTTTCCAGATATGTTTTCACATAATATCTGGCAAGCCTCTGGCTGGTAACTTCCACCGGCGTAGAAAGATTGTATTTTGCCGGAAGGAAAGCATCGCTCTGTTCCATGATGCTCATTAAAGTGCAGTCTTTCCAGACACGCAGATGTTCTTCATCCATAAGCGACAGAACGCACTGCACCTGTTCGGGATCGGGAACAAGCACCTTGCTTATGTCCTTTTCTTTCATACCCATGCTTTCCAGCAGCCTGTAATACCAGTCTGCTCCCATCATTTCCTTTGCTTCCTCATCGGAAAACAGATTATAGCAATCCTCAAGTTCTTTATCGCCTTTCGCATACGCCAGATCCGTATGGCCGGCGATCTCAAAGAATGTATAAAGCATATCCATCGAACGCTGTTTGGCCTCGTCACCGTTTATGCCAAAGCGTTTAAATCTGTCAACATAGGAATCCCTGTAGGATATGGCCTTGATCTCGCTTTGCTTGATGCTTTCCAGATCAACAGGGAAAATACATGCTATGGTCAGGATCTTTTCATCAATATCGTAGATATTATCATTTACCAGACACCCTATGACCGGATAAATACCATAATCGGATACCATTTCCGACCATACAGTAAAGAGTTCATCCGTATCGGATACGGCTTCTATCTTCTCTATAATACCGTCAACAAGTACCAGATCCTTCTTTTCCATTACGGATCCGTCCTCAAAGAAATCATAGGCCTGATGATAAAGATCATGTATCAGCTGTTCATTGCTTCCGGGTGCATATGCTTCATCAGAGGCCGCTATCTCATCTATTATATCGTTCAGCTGCTCACTGACCTCATCCCCCAGATCATAAAGCGTACCCCTGGCTGATTTTCCATCCAGATCCATTTCCATCAGGCTGTGTGCATTTACATATCCGTAGAAATCATTCTTTGGAGTAAGGGTATCTATATACCCTTCATCGGTGATATCCGGTTTCTTTGCCCCGGCTGTTCCTTCCTCTGTGCCGCAGGCTGATAACAAAAGACTGCCGGCGATCACCAGAGACAGGATCTGGTTTATACTTTTATTCATTCCTCTCCCCCTTATCCGGAACATGATAAGCCAAGCTGCAGATCATTTTCCGAAAAACCTTTCATATATCTCAAAGAAATCCGTTTTGCCCTTATCGCTGACGTTCTCCAGGGTTACGCTGTTCCAGAGATCCTCATTTAAATATATCTCCATGCCCGATGCAAATTCCTCATAACGCGCATCGAAGCTCTCCTTCTTTCTCTCATTTGCCAGTTTAAGCTTTCTTTCTTCTGTCTGCTGCCGGTCATATGTACTAATGCACTTAAAGATATATACGCCGTCCCCTCCGGAAACGGGGCCGCCGATCTCATCCTCAGAAAGAGCAAAGCAGAGTTTTTCCACCTCCTCATCCTTTTCCCCTTTGACCATATCTATACTGATCTCTGCAGCATCATTATACGAATACGCCAGGGTATCGAAATCTTCCCCTTCCTGCAGGCGCTCCATGATCTGCGCCGCCCTGACCTGAAGCTGGGCCTCATTCGCGCGGACCACATTACCGTTTTCGTCCTGCGTTTCCCTAAGCAGCGCTATCTGGTGAAGCCTGACTACCCTTGCCTCATCATCGCTTATCTCGGTATTGACGCTCTCTGTCAGTTTATCATACAGACGGCCCGCCACCGCATATTCCTCGTACATTTTAACTACCATTTCTTCGGTGAGGCCGCTCATGATCTCCAGCTCCCCGGGAGTAAGCGATGCATAATACACGCCGGCCGCCTGCTGTGCCTTCGACCTTTCAGCATCGGAGAGCGTCACCTGGTAGCGTTCGGCCATGATATTCATAAGCTTTATCTTTGCCAGCCTGGCCAGAACGGTCTGCTTAAGATTCTGCTTAAGATCCACGCCTGTGCCGCCCGCAGACCATATGCCGCTGCCAAAAGAGTTTTCGTACTGCTCGTGGAGATTATACAGATAGACCATTACCTCTGCCTTTACACAATGGCTGTCCTCCACACGAAAGATCTCATCTTCCCAGAAACCTGTGGTAAGGACTACCTGCTTCTTGCAGGCACTAAAGAGAACGCAGATGCAAATACACAATAATAATATATGTTTTTTCACTCTTTGTTTTTTCACACGCAAGATTATAGCATAAAAAAACACTACCTTAAACAGGTAGTGTTAAATCATTTTCGGTGATTGCTCCGGTCCATCCTTTCTAACGGCTTAGCAGACGGGCATGATCTGTGACACGCTCGATTCCGCTGTGATAGCCCCGGCAGCGTACGCGCACAGGCTGACTCCGCTGTGCCTCCGCACTAAATTCGCGCACCCTGCCCTGAAACCGACTTGCCCCTTGAAACTCACTTGCTCACGCTAATTGCGTGAGCTGCGTTCAAACAGTTCTGCGGGGCAAGATTGGGCAGGGCACGCTTATTAAGTGCTGCGGCAACGCTGCGTCAGCTCTGTGTGTGTCCGCTGCCGGGTATGATCCGAGCACGCTCTGCGTGTGCCCCCTGACCGGGATACTTCACGGTGTTTATTTCTTCACAGCCTTAAGGTCTTCGCCGGCGGCCTCGATCAGGATGGTGTCGCCCTGTGAGATGCTGCCGGAAAGGATCAGCTTGGCGGCTAAGGTCTCAACAGTCTTCTGGATGTAGCGCTTCAGCGGTCTTGCGCCGTAGATGGGATCGTAGCCCTCATCTACTATGAGCTTGCGGGCGTCGTCGGAAAGCTCCACGCTTATCTCTCTTTCGGAGAGACGTGCATTCAGATCCTTCATGATCAGGTTTACTATGCCGCCTATGTTGTCCTTGGTCAAAGGCTTAAAGAGGATGATCTCGTCCAGGCGGTTTAAGAACTCCGGCCTGAAGTGCAGCTTAAGCTGTGCTTCTGCGGCGTCCTGAGCCTCCTGCGTGATATTGCCGTCATCATCTATACCTTCCAGCAGGCTCTGGGAACCTATGTTGGAGGTCATGATAAGTATGGTATTTTTAAAATCTACGGTGCGGCCCTGGGAATCGGTGATACGCCCGTCATCCAGCACCTGCAGCAATATATTGAATACATCGGGATGTGCCTTCTCCACCTCATCAAAGAGGACTACGGAATAAGGCTTGCGGCGTACTGCCTCGGTAAGCTGGCCGCCTTCGTCATAACCCACATATCCCGGAGGCGCTCCGATCAGCCTTGATACGGAATGCTTCTCCATATATTCGCTCATATCGATACGGACCATGTTGCTCTCGTCGTCAAACAGCGTCGCTGCCAGGGATTTAGCCAGCTCCGTCTTACCTACGCCGGTAGGTCCCAGGAACAGGAATGATCCTATGGGTTTGGAAGGATCTTTAATGCCGGCCTTAGATCTGATTATAGCCTCGCTTACCTTGGTAACAGCCTCATCCTGACCTATGACACGTTTATGCAGCTCCTCATCCAGATGCAGGGTCTTATTACGCTCGCTCTCGTTTAACTTGCTTACGGGTATGCCAGTCCATCTGGATATGATACGTGCTATCTCTTCATCGGATACGTTCTCATGCACCAGGCGGTTTTCTTTCTTACCGGCAGTCTCCTCTTCCTGCTCAAGGGCACGCTTAAGTTCGGGCAGCTTACCGTAGGAAAGCTCTCCGGCCTTTTCGTAATTGCCCTCACGCTGCGCTATCTGGATCTCGTTGTTTACTGCTTCTATCTCCTCACGGATCTTTGAAACCTTATCTACAGCAGCCTTTTCGTTCTCCCACTGGGCCTTGGCCTTTTCAAATTCTTCCTTCTCTCCGGCCAGTTCCTTCTGCAGATCCTCCAGGCGCTCACGGCTTAAGTTATCGTCCTCTTTCTTAAGGGCCGCCACCTCTATCTCCATCTGCATGATACGGCGGGATGCCTCATCAAGCTCGGTAGGCATAGTGTCCAGCTCGGTCTTTATCAGAGCGCAGGCCTCATCTACAAGGTCTATAGCCTTATCGGGCAGGAAACGGTCGGTGATATAACGGTTGGAAAGCATTGCTGCACTGACCAGCGCATTATCCAGTATCTTTACACCGTGATAGACCTCGTATCTTTCCTTTAGTCCACGCAGTATGGATATGGTATCTTCAACTGTAGGCTCATCCACCTGCACAGGCTGGAAACGTCTCTCCAGAGCCGGATCCTTTTCGATATACTTCCTGTATTCATCCAGAGTGGTGGCACCTATGCAATGCAGCTCGCCTCTTGCAAGCATGGGTTTAAGCATATTGCCTGCATCCAGAGCACCGTCTGTCTTGCCCGCGCCCACTATGGTATGCAGCTCATCTATAAAGAGGATTATCTGGCCGTCGCTCTTCTTTACTTCCTCAAGTACGGCTTTGAGACGTTCCTCAAATTCGCCCCTGTACTTTGCGCCTGCTACCAGGGCACCCATATCCAGGCCGAATATCTTTTTATCCTTAAGGCCGCCGGGAACATCACCCCGGACTATACGTTGTGCCAGACCTTCGACTACGGCAGTCTTACCTACGCCGGGTTCACCGATTAGAACGGGATTGTTCTTAGTCTTTCTTGAAAGGATACGGATAACATTACGTATCTCCGCATCACGGCCTATAACGGGATCCAGCTTCTGCTTTCTTGCCTTCTCCACAAGATCCTGTCCGTATTTCTCAAGGGTATCATAGGTTGCCTCGGGATTATCGCTGGTCACACGCTGATTGCCCCTTACGGTCTGGAGAGCCATAAGAAAACGCTCCCTGGTAAAGCCGTATTCCGTAAACAGCGCCTTTATCTCTTTATTGGGATGGGCTATCATTGCCAGCATCAGGTGCTCTACGGAAACGTAGTCATCACCCATGGCCTTTGCCTCATCCTCCGCACTTATCAGCACCTTATTAAGATCCGGTCCGATACGCAGATCGCCGCCCTGTACCTTAACCCTCTTTTTGAGAGCCTGCAGCGCCCTGTCCTTAAAGTGCTCGGTGTTGATCTCCATCTTCTCAACAAGTTTTAAAATAAGTGATTCATCAAGCCCAAGCAGTGCATTAAGCAGATGCTCCTGTTCTATCTCCTGGTTGCCGTACTCCACGGCCAGCTTTTCGCAGTCATTGACTGCCTGTATCGAATTCTGTGTAAATTTCTGAATGTTCATATAACTTCACCTCCCTTTGCATCTGCATGCTATATATGGCACTATCGCCTTACGGATACTACTATATCACCCGTTGTTAGCACTGTCAAGGGGTGAGTGCTAATGAATTATGACCGGCTTTTTCTGCTGTCAATATAACTTTTTTGCACAGAAATTGTATTAATCTCCAACTTGTGCCCAAAGCCATTGATTTCCTTTTTTCGAAATGGTATCGTGCATACAACGTTACAGTTTTCCATTGCTCTGACAGGGAGGCGATTCGAATGAAGATATTGTTTATAGGCGGAACCGGTACCATCAGCATGGCGATAACAAGGCTTTTAGCCGAAAGAGGCGAAGAACTTTATCTGCTGAACAGAGGTAACCGCAATGCCGATCTCCCCGCTAATGTGAAAACCATCATCGCGGATATCAATAACGAAGAAGAGACCGCAGAAAAGCTTAAGGGCATGGAATTTGACTGTGTAGGCGAGTTCATCGGTTTCGTACCTGAACAGCTGGAACGCGACTACCGGCTCTTTAAGGATATAACGAAGCAGTTCATTTATATAAGCTCCGCTTCCGCTTATGAAAAGCCGCCCAAAAGCCATGTGATCACAGAAGAAACTCCGCTGGTCAATCCCTATTGGGAGTATTCGCGTAACAAGATAGCCTGTGAGGAATATCTGCTGGAAAGATACAAAAAAGATGGTTTCCCGGTAACGATAGTTCGTCCCAGCCACACCTATGATGAACGAAGCGTTCCTCTGGGCGTGCACGGAAACGGCGGCAGCTGGCAGGTGGTCAAGCGTATAAAAGAAGGAAAGCCCGTAATAATCCACGGCGACGGCACTTCTCTCTGGACCATAACCCATAATAGCGACTTTGCAAAAGCCTATGCAGGCCTGATTGGCAATCCCGCTGCTATCGGAGAAGCTTTCCAGATAACCACCGATGAAAGCATCAGCTGGAACCGCATATATAAAGCCATCGCAGACGCTCTTGGCGTAGAGTTAAAGCCCTATTACGTATCTTCACAGATGCTTGCCGATATGAGCGATTACGATTTCACCGGCAGCCTGATAGGCGATAAGGCAAACACCGTAATCTTCGATAACAGCAAAGTCAAAAAACTGGTGCCTGACTTTAAGGCAACTGTCTCTGCCGAAGAAGGCATAAAGATGACCGTAAAATACGTGCTGGATCATCCCGAATTCCAGAATGATGATCCGGAATTCGACAGCTGGTGCGATAAAGTAATAGAGACTTTAGAAAATGCAAAGAAAGCATTCAACAAATAAGACAACATAGTTTTCGGAGGACTGAAATGATAGATATAAAAGGCCGCTGGGCTTTTATAACAGGAGCAGCAAGAGGCATAGGACACGGTGCCGCCCTTTTTATGGCAGAGCGTGGCTGCAATCTTATCCTGCAGGGAAGGACTGCCGCTCATTGCGATAAGGTCCTGGCCGAAGTTAAAGCCCTTGGCGTTAACGCTTATGCCGTAGGTGCGGAATTTTCCGACCTTAAGCAGGTTGAAAAAATGCTGGAAGAAATTGACGCATTAGGGATCGATATTGATATCGTTCTGAACAACGCCGGCATACAGATCGCCTACAGGACCGAATATCTTACCACTCCCGCTTCGGATTACGAAGAGAGCTTTAAGATAAATACCATAGCTCCCATGATGATCGTCTACCACTTCCTTCCCAAAATGGAAGCAAGAGGATTCGGCCGCATAGTCAATACTACCAGCGGCATACGCTTAGAGCCCGAGCAGGCAGGATATTCTGCCAGCAAGGCCGCCCTTGATAAAGTAACCATGGATCTGGCATCAAAGTATAACGGAACGGATGTATGCATAAACATCACCGATCCCGGCTGGTGCCGCACCGACCTTGGCGGACCTCATGCTCCAAATGCTCCGGAAAGCTCTCTTCCCGGCGTGGTCGTAGGTGCTTTCATTGACGATAAAAGATCCGGAAGAAATTTCGCAGCCGGATACTTCCATGGGCTGACTCTTGAAGAAGCAGTCAGCAAAGCTCAAGATGAGATTCCCGTATATACCGGTTCTATCGGTTTATAAGGGTTTTTCATAACTCCCCCTCAACAAAAAGCCTTCCCGCAAGGGAAGGTTTTTTGCATTAATGTCTTATCTGTGATTAACGGTATGCAGCTTCTTTTACAGCTGAACGTTAAAGAGGTTACGCAGCTGGTTCACTATATCATCGCTGCCGGCCTTTATCGTAGCTGCTTCATTGAGGCCGGAAAGGGTCTCCAGCTCGCCGTTATCCTTATAGTTATAAGCTATGGTGTATACAGGAATGCCAAAACCGCTGACTATGCCCTTGATACGGTCCAACTCGAAGCCTTCATTCTGCTCACCGTCTGTCAGCACAAAGAGCATGGGCTTTGCATCGGGGATATCCTTAAGCGCCTGCTCCAGCATATCTACACCTACAAGCACCGCATCATAGGTTGCCGTTGATCCGCCGGCAGAAAGTCCCTTTACCTCTCCGGAGAAATATGCTCTCTGCTTATCATCAAACTGCGCTATAGGCAGATTGATCTTTACTCGCGCCGAATAACTGACCAGACCGATATAATGCTCCGAACCTATATAGGAGGAGGCACTGATCAGTGACTCCTTAAGTGAATTAAGGGGTTCCCCGTCCATTGAGCCTGAAACATCGGCAATGAATACTGCTACAACAGGACGTCCGCCGTTCTTATTCTGCTTCCAGATCTTCTGGGCAGATATATAATCCGTTCCTGTCATTCCGGGATCCTGGGATACATAATCATCATGGCGGTTGAAACCCTTCTCGGTTGCCAGACGCTGGTTTTCGGGTTTCTTGCAATAATCCACGAACAGCTCTGCTGCCTCTTTCTCTGCATCGGTGTCCCAGTCAAAAACATAAACAGGATGATCATGTCTTATACCTGCAGGGATATATTCATAACCTTTGAGCTCGGGCGTATTTACATAAGCCTGCTCTTCCATTACCATTGCGTTAACAAGGCCCTTCTTTGCGGAATTACGAAGTACCGCAGTGGTATAAGCAACAGGAGGTGAATTCTTCTGGTACTCAAGCAGTGCTTCACTGGCCTTGTCGGAAAGGGGATCCGAAGGATCGAAACTTGCCAGCATGGAGGTCAGGATGTTAAGTCCGGTACTTGAGGTATAGGGATTGGTATATGCAAAAACTATATCCCCTGCATTCGCTGCCTTAAGCACATTGCCTACGGTTGCCTCACCATACTTGCCTGTAAAATCATTATATACATCCTTGCTTATCAAAAGACCCGCGGTATTACCGGCTATCCTGTCCTCGATCTTCTCGATGCCTACGCCGGAAGCTTCCAGCATCATGCCCCAGGCATAATTGCTGGGCACAAAGATCTGGGGCTGGTAGATGCCCGCATTAATATAAGTAACAGCCTCACCGGAGGTGATCTTTCTTATGGAAACGGATACCGTCTTGCCATCTACGGTATAACCGGCTTTATTAAAGCTCTTGGCCACAGCTATCAGCCAGTCATCGGGAGCATCGGCACTGAATTCGGTAGCTGCTGCTATCTCCAGGTCTATCTGGCCTTTTCCCTGCTCCCTTATAGGGAAGGTGTCTATATCTGCCAGCGCCGCTGTCTCCGAAAGATCATCAAAATAGATATCCATCTGGGGATTCTCGGTGGTGCTGACATTGATCTTCTTCATCAGTGAATTAAGCTCGGATGTTGCTTCTTCCTCGCTCAGTGTTTCTTCGGCTTCGGTATATACTCCCGATCCGGTTCTCCCGCATCCGGCAAGTACCGCAGCAGATATCAGCATAGCTGCACTGAAGCCCGATATTATCCGTTTCATAAACCCTTTTTTCATAATATATCCTCCTTGATCGTTGACAATAATGTTGTCCTGTATGATTCCAGCAACCGTGTATCCGTCTGCTCACCCTGTTTGTTTAAGAACTCAGCCATGGCGTATACAAAATCCCTGGTCTGTTCCAGCAGTTTCTTGTTTTCTTCCTTACAGCTGTCGAGCTTTTCCTTCACTTTATCCGTAGCGTCATCATCCGCTACCGCCATGAAATTAAGGGCGCTTCTCACATTCCTGCAAAGATACTGTTCTACCTGATCAAGTATCTCTCCTGTATCCTTAAGCGCCTCAGCCCCGTTATCATCCAGCAGCTTATCCAGTCTGGCCTGATAACTGTCCATCTGCTCCATCTGTTCAACACAGCCGTATATATTCTCAAACAGAGAGGACCATTTTCCTTTGGTCTGGTCTTCCAGGAGAGCTCTTACCGCTGTGGCATCCATCTGGCCGTCCACGGAAAGCTTAGCTCTCTGTCTGCGCGCGCTGTACTGAGCCGCTTCCATCTCGTGATCCACCAGAGCCTGTCTCTCAAGCTCACGCTTTATGCCCGCTATCCTGGCTATATAATAAACCACCGTAGCTCCAAGACCTGCAATGCATCCGCCGCACAGAAGATTCCTAACCAGCCTGAAATGTCTGATGCCGTCATACATAACGATCTCATCATAATTAAGAAACCATCCCAGAAGAATACCTCCAAGGACTAATACGGCAAGCGGCAATATGATATCAAATGCTTTTACTTTAATTCTTCTCTGCATGTGATCTCCTCTTTAGTTCCTCCAAAGCGGCCTGCGCCTCAGCCTCCTTAAGCAGT
Organism: uncultured Lachnospiraceae bacterium; assembly: GCA_947169935.1. GTDB lineage: Bacteria > Bacillota > Clostridia > Lachnospirales > Lachnospiraceae > NK4A136. The sequence continues at coordinate 4,270 of CAMVRS010000009.1, read as the reverse complement.
GCCCCTGTTCTGTCTGCATGCTTAAGTGCCTCCGATACTCCGTCCAGTGCTTTCATCTCATTGCTTACCGAAGCTGCCAGCTGCAATGCCGTCAGGCTTATATCAGGATGACTCTGTGATACTTCCTCCAGATCTTTCTCCAGCAGAGCGCCCCTGTCCTTAAGCATCTGCGCCTTTACAAGAAGCAGCGACATCTGCATCTTTTCATCAGCTTTGATCTTTTTTACCTGCTCAAGGAATGCCGCTATATCCTCCGACATCTCCATTACCCTGGCAGTAAGATGATATTTTGCCATATCTGTATTATACCATATTTCCCATCACGGTCAAAATCCCGTCAGGACACAGCTTCTTCCAGTATGGAGAAGTAGTAATCCGCCACCGAAAGAACGCCTTCATTTTCAAGGGCCGACTTCACTTCAACACTCAGTCGTTCCCTTTTTTCGATCTTCTTGCTTATCTTTGCCCCCAACTGCGCCGTTTCGTATTCCTCCGTGCGCAGCATGGTGCTGAAATGCTTTGCATCCTTTGAAGCCTGCCTGCGGTCATGGACCCACATAAGCGCAAGGCCGTTTCTGAACAGCAGTACCAGGCCAATAGACAATCCCAGAGCCGCTATGACAGTGATGATATACGCCTTAAGCAATATGGATACGGCCATGATGATGAGCATCAGTACCACTGCTCCCACCATCAGCATCAGCTCTCCGTTATTTTTCCGGAAACGCTTATCCGCACCGTCAAGAAACTCTCTCTGTGCGTCGCTGCGTCTCTTTCCCCGCTCTACGGATTCTTCAAGTCCGGCTATCTCCTCATCTATCTCTTTAAGACGGATGAGTTTATATGCCAGCGTCGAGATATTTTCATTTTCTACGCGTGCGCGGATCTCCGGCGGGATCAGTCTGCGCTCTTCTTCGCTAAGCTTAAACTCGCTCCCCGGATGACGGTAATAATCCGTAAGCGCTATGCCATACCAGGCCTTCCAGTTTCCCGGATAATCCTTAGACATCCTCTTAAAGGTATCAGCCGCATCATCATACTGCTTAAGTTTAAGCTGCATGATACCGTTATCGAGATAGCGTGCCTCATCAAACCCGTTTACGAAGGTTGCATGCTCTATATGACTGTTATTGTTAACAACTGATATGTACTGCTGAATTGCCTTTTCTACTATATAAGGCGTACCGCAGAAAGGGCAGACCGCCGCTTCCCTGCTGTTATCCACCTCCAGGATACCTGTACAATTGCTGCATATCGCTTTAACAAAAGGCATAAGTCTATCCCTCCTTTCTACTGTTTGACGATATTCTTTGCCCAGACGCCGCTGATGACCATAGCCCCGCCTATCATCGCCTTTACCAGCTCTGTGCCCTGCACGATCAGTACCATTATTATAACATCAATCTGTGTATAACGGCTGAGAAAATAAGCCAGTGGCACAACCAAAAGCCATACAAAGCAGCTGTCAAAGAGGAAAGTAACCAGCGTATTTCCTCCTGACCTTATGGTAAAATACGATGCATGTGTATAAGATACTATCGGCATTAATGCTCCAAATATTATGATCAACTCAGACGCCATATGCCTTATCTCATCCGTTGTATTATAAAACAGCGGAAAGACGGGACTTATCAGTATCATCAGGATCCCAAAGACAATACCACAGCCAACTGTAAAAGCCCGCATCTTCTTTGCGTGATCCTTTGCCTTTTCCATATCACCGCTACCCAGGACCTGCCCCACCAGTATGCCTACAGCCTCTCCCATTGCCAAGAAAGCTACGCCCAAAAGGCCCCAGATGGTATTTTCTATATTAAGGGCAGCCACTGCGCTTAAGCTTCTGTAGGAATAGCACTGGTTCAAAAAGGTCTGTCCCGAAGCCCAGAGTGTTTCATTTAACATAAGGGGCAGGGACTTTAAAAGGTATCTGCCCATAAGCTTTCCGGGTATATAAAACTTTCTGAAAGCTCCTTTTATAAACGGATGCTGTTCACTGTGAGTTGCTGTGTAAATGATCAGCACAAAGAGTTCAACATATCGTGAAATAACAGTAGCCAGTGCTGCGCCCTTTGCTCCCATTGCAGGCAGTCCCAGATAACCATAGATCAACAGGAAATTACCGATCAGGTTAACGAATATGGCTATTATTGAAGCCATCATGGGTATCTTCGTCTGCCCGGTATCCCTGAGTGTTCCCGCATAGGCATTGGTAAGCCCCACCGGTATCAGGCCAAAGAGCATAACATCCATGTAATCGATACCTATCTTGAGTGTTTCCGCAGCATCCTGTGGTGTGCCTTCACCCTCAAGGAAAAAGCCGATAAGCTCAGGAGCATACAGCTTAAACACCAGGATTGATCCGGCGCAGAGCAAAGTATTAATGATAAGCTTGGCGCGGAAGGTATAACGTACACCCTCTACATCTCCCATGCCGTGATACTGCGCTGTAAAAATCCCCACGCCGGCAGTGGCGCCTATTATCAGCAGAAAGAATACGAACATAAGCTGGTTCGAGATAGCCACCCCCGATAAAGGATTGGTCCCCAGACGGCCTATCATAAGGTTATCCAGGAGACTGACGAAATTGGATACGCCATTCTGTATCATTATGGGAAGGGCGACAGCCAGCATGACCTTATAAAAGACCTTATCTCCAATATATGATCTTATTCCTTTACTTTTTTCTTTATCCATAATGTGGAAAATTATAATCCTTTAATGATTTATTTACAAGTAAGATCCTTCGCTTCGCTCAGGATGACAGGCAGGTGCTCAGGATGATACCAACATGTGTCTAGCAGCTTCTTGTGATAACCAATGCTTATAACAGGTTATCCGTATCCCCTCTAATAAGAAGGCTTGCATACATAATCGATACATGCTATACTCGCTTGAAAATAAAAAAAAGAGGTGTCATAAATGAATACATCTAAGAATGCTTTCTCTGTTAAGACCTTAACGCTCTCAGCAGTATTTATGGCGCTCACCGTTGCACTGTCTACGTTCAGCATCCCTGTGCCCGGTGGCCATCTGTACTTCTGCGATGCCGCCATCTGTACAGGAGCTATTTTAATAGGTAATCCTGTAGCAGCTTTTATCATGGGAGGATTCGGCTCCTTTTTGGGAGATCTTTTCTTTAATCCCCCCTCAATGTTCGTGTCACTTTTTACACACGGAATACAGGCCGCTGTTATCGCACTTTGCAGTTCCCGCCTGTTTGCAGCCGGCAGTCTGCGTGAAAAACATCCCCATGTTGCCATCGTAATTTCACAGACAACAGGCGTACTCCTTGGGGCTGTGATCATGGTCATCGGATATACGTTGGGACGTGCCTTTGTATACTCCACCCCGGAATACGCCTTGCTGAAACTTCCTTTTGAGATCGTTCAGGCTCTCTTCGGTGTTGTGGTATCACTTCTGCTCTGCGCGCCTTCATCACATCTGCGCGTTGCTGCTATACGTCAGCAGGCTTAGCCCAGAGCTTCGTTACACCTTTTCAGTTCAGAGATTATCTTGATGTGCTGCGGGCAGACATTTTCACACTGTCCGCAGCTTACGCATGCATCAGCCCCGGGACCTTTTGATGTGATCTCATCATAGGCAGCTTTTGCTTCCGCCATCTGCCCGTCACCCAGTCTCTTATTCATAGCCGCAAAGATATCCGGTATGGGTATCTGTTTAGGACAGCCCTTGGTACAATATGAACATGCGGTACAGGGTATGGTCGCGCTGCGCCCCATTATCTCCTGGGCCTTTCTTATAATTACACGCTCCTCTTCGTTAAGCGGTTTAAAATCTTTCATATAAGAAAGATTATCTTTCATCTGCGCAGTATTTGACATGCCGGAGAGCACCGTCAGTATCCCCTCCAGTGAAGCTACAAAACGTATCGCCCATGAAGCATAGGAAGCATCGGGATCATATTCGTCAAAGAGTTTCTTTACTTCCTTGGGCGGATCGGCAAGTGCCCCGCCCTTCACCGGCTCCATTACCACTATCTTCTTTCCGTACTTACGCGCCATCTCATAATTTGCCCTTGATGTAACATGGGGATTTTCCCAATCGGCATAGTTTATCTGAAGCTGGACAAAGTCCGCTTCCGGATGTGCCTTAAGTATCTCTTCCAGCAGTTCCGGTCCGTCATGGAACGAAAAGCCCGCATATCTTATACGGCCCTTCTCCTTTTCCTCTTTCACAAAATCCCAAAGATGGAATTTTTCATATTTCTTATAGTTATTCTCCATCAGCGTATGGAGCAGATAGTAATCAA
>CAMVRS010000008.1 GCA_947169935.1 uncultured Lachnospiraceae bacterium | reverse complement strand
ATCGTAGGCGGAAGCGGCAGCGGCAAATCCACACTGCTTAATCTGCTGATGGCAGGCAGTAACAAATACCGCGGAAAGATAGAATTCGACAATACTGAGTTAAAAGATGTTAATGCGGATTCTCTTTACGGGATGATCTCAATGATACAGCAGAACGTATTTGTATTTGATGCTTCGATCCGTGAGAATGTAACGATGTTCAGGAACTTCACAAAGCAGGATCTTGATAATGCCATCTCCCGTGCACATCTTTCGGAGCTGCTTGAATCCCGCGGGGATGACTATCGCTGCGGCGAAAACGGTAAAAGCCTCTCCGGCGGTGAAAAACAGCGTATCTCCATTGCAAGAAGCCTTCTCCGCAAGTCCTCTGTTCTGCTTGTAGATGAGGCAACAGCTGCTTTAGATGCCGACACCGCTTATCATGTGACACAGGATATCCTGGATCTTGATGATGTTACCCGAATAGTAGTAACCCACTCACTGGAAGAATCCCTGCTGCGTCAGTATGACAACATCCTTGTACTCCGTAACGGCCGCATAGAGGAAAGCGGAAACTTTGATAAACTGATGCAGAACAACGGATATTTCCGCGCTTTATACACAGTTGCACAGTGAAACGATCAGGGGACGGTTCTCCGGTTGATTTCGGCCCGGAAACCGTCCCTTTGATTGCTCAAATGCCTGTAAATACTGACCAACCGCAGAACCGTCCCCCGGTTGAATTCAATGCCCGGCTTCCGTCAGCTGCTCTATTATCCTGTAGCCCTCCGCACAGCGTGGATCAAGATTCGTACTTACTATCTTATTAAGTACGGCCTGATCCTCCAGCCTGCCGTTTATTCCGCGTTCATTAAGCTTTTGTACAAGCTCCGCAGCATAATTATAATAGCTGAAATACTTATCGCGCCATGCATTTGTATCTTCCGAAGAATCAAGGATCAGTCTCTGGCTTTTTCCATCTTTAAAGTACAACTCGATCTGGAATGATTCGTTTCTCTCCGCATATACACGGTATGACTGCACATCATCAAGAGTATATTCCGTTATATTCCCGTTACGTCTTACGCTTACACTATCCTCTCTTAATATGACATTGTTGTAAACGCTCTGATAGAGGTATATCCCGGTGCCGGTCAGGATCAGCACAAGCGCGCATATCAATGCTGCCACGCGGAGCTTCCTGTGTCTTTTTCCCCCACCCAGTCCGTTATTAATGATATAACAGAGTATTATATCTCCGATTATCGCAAGTATAAATGCCGGACCACTCGATACCATACTGCTGGCCACTTCATTATCCGCAATGCCGCGCATGACCAGATCCTGGGTGATCGCCGAAAAACCTATAAACATCATAAGTATGAAGACTATTGCAAATATAAGCAGCCGTGCCATGCCATACAGAGATATAACTATGCCTCTCAATACCAGTGAGCCGGTACTGCGGTCATGCATAAGAAGATACTGAAACCTGAAAGCTCTTAATAAAACCACTACAGGCGGGATCAGTACCGTTGCCAAAGCCGGGAATACCACCACATCGGCCGCGATCAGATCAAAGAATCTGAGCACTGCAAGATACACTATCGTTATAATCTGCATGGGTATCATTCCTGTCATCAGGATTTTAAAATATGAGCCTGTATCAAAACTGTGACTGTGCATCAGTATCTCAAATCTTCCGTTCATCCCTCCGTATATCGCAGTAAAAATACCGCAATCCCAATCAGGCTCATCTATATCCAGATACTTATCCACGTAATCCATTGCTGCGATGAAGATAAGTATGATGCTGCTTACAGTAAACATACCGCTTAAGTCTTCTCCTGATCCGTTTCCGTTTAAGGGCATGCTCAGCATCGCTGTTATCCATATTATTATCCAGCCTATGCGTTCCCTGTTCAGTTTGCTTATGTATTTGTGGAATCTCTTCATTTTATTCATAGCGCTTAATCTCCTCTTTGATAAGATCCAGCTCCGGCATAAGTTCGATAACGGAAATCAAAGATTTCCTATCTCACTTATTTGCTTCGCTCAGGATGACCTCTCAGTGTCATTCTGAGGGCGTCAGCCCGAAGAATCTTTTTCCTTTGCAATATCACGTAGTTTCGTACCCTCATCATCCCCCAGCAGTTCAAATCTGTCACCGCTCTTTGTGATCTTCCCTTTTTCCATTATGTAGATCTTATCCGTTATATCCTCTATCTCATCCAGCAGATGCGTACTTAAAAGTATCCCCATATTATTTTCGGATACCGCATCCTGCAGCAGTTCCAGGATATCAGTCTTATATACGGGATCCAGATTTGCCAGCGGTTCATCCATTATCACAAGTTTGGGCCTTCTGGCCAGTGCGAAGCTTATTTCTGCCTTTACCGCTTCACCTGTAGAAAATGATCCAACTGTTTTATCATCCTTGTCACCGATCCCGGCTTTCTTAAGCAGCTTATCAAAGTACTCCCTGTCAAATGAGGGATATAAAAAGGACAGCAGTTCCACATTATGCTCCAGAGTCCTGTCTTTATCACACCAGTTATTATCTCCTACAAATGCAACGTTTTCATGATACTCCGCAAGCGTTTTACCGCATAACTTTTTTCCGTCAACATATACAGCCCCTGACGCCGGAGTCAGCATACCGTACAGCAGCTTTAACACGGTAGTCTTACCGCAGCCGTTCTTACCTATCAGGCAGCTCATCATGCCTTCTTCCACGGTGAGCGACAGATCATCAACCTTAAACTTACTGTTGCCGCCATATTTAAAACTTATATTCTTAGCTTCTATCATATTGTCATCCCCTTATCCTTCCCACAGGATCGTGAGCATATCCGTTGCTTCTTCCAGGCTCATCCCGCTCTCCTTGGCTCCGCTCACCCATTCCGAAAGGCGTTCCTCAAGTCCCAGTGTTTTCTTTTCTTTCATATACTGCAGATCCGGATTATCTACAAAGAACCCTTTCCCCTGCACGGAATAGATCATTCCTTCTTTCTCCAGGTCTTCATAGGCACGTTTTATGGTGATCACACTTATCTTAAGGTCTGCCGCCAGAGCCCTTATGGATGGCAGTGCATCGTTTTCCTTAAGTTCTCCGGAAACTATCGTATCTTTTATCTGCCGCTCGATCTGTTCATATATCGGCAGGCCGCTTTTCGTAAGTACTTTTATATTCATAACCTTCTCCCTTCCGCCACATAGTCTGTAACTTTCCAATCCTTTATCTTTTTGAATATTCCTATGCCCATCAATACCGCTGCTGCAAGCAGTATCGCACAGTGTATAAACTCATTTCCTTCAATGATCAGAGTTCTATTTTTACTCAATGTCAGATCTACCGCATATGTAAAGAACACTATGCCCGAAAGTACGGATATCAGATCATTTTTAAAAGCATTCTTAAGCGCTGCGCTGAATTTGTTCGTATGATCAGGTACCATTACCGAAAGCAGAGCGTTATAAATAAACACCATCTGCAGGATAAAGAAGGAAATCACTATAAAAGGTTTTTCTGTCATAGGTGCAAACCCTATATCCCAGACCGATACATCTTTTAATATCATCACATAATTCACTGCACAAGCGATAAGTCCGAAGATCAGATATCTCAGCCATATCATGTTTATCCTGAAATGCTTTCTCTTTATCACTTCCGCATCCGTAAGCGGCAGCATGCTCTCAGTCTCCGTTGAATATACAAAGCCTACAGACCAGGCTGAAGCAAACAACATTGCGCCCCATCCCGCATATGATACCGCTATGAGTACCGCCAGCATCAAAAGTCTTGTCAGGATAAATATCGGATGATATTTAAACTTTATCATTTCTTCCCTGATATATTCACTCATCGTCTTCCTCCTTCTCCACATAGTACATGATCTCATTCAGATCTGCGTATCTTATGTCCTTTACCAGTTCTGCCGGCAGGCTTTTTTCTATCTTCCCTTTGCTGTCCCATAAAAGGTACTCATTATGATTACTCCTCAACCTGTATCCCGCTATCATCTCTTCAGATATACCCGCCTTTATCAGCCCCTCTTTATCCAGCCCCGTACTCAGCAGGCGGTACTGTTCTTTCAGATCATCCATGTTCCCCAGATAACTCACTCTGCTTACATCTCCCGTTTTCCTGATCCACAGGAGCTTATCCGCTATCCTCTCCAGTTCCGTGACCAGATGGCTTGATAAGATAACTGCCTTTTCTTCTCCGGCTGTCAGTTCCCTTATCATGTCATATACACTGTCACGGAATTCCACATCCAGATTTCCCACAGGCTCATCCATTATATACAGCTTAGCTTCATATGACTGTGCAAATGCAAACTGCATTCTCATCTTCTGTCCTTCGGAGAAGACCGCTATCGTCTGTCCATTAGGAATCTCGTACTTTTTAAGAAGCTCTTTATATTTATTCTGATCAAAGCCCCTGTAGAAGTATCCGTACATCTCTCCCACCTGCGCAGCCTTCATGGTTGTTGCAAAGGGCACCGACTGCATCACATATGCTATATCCTTCCGGTAATCCTTAACATCGCGGATATAATGCCTGCCGTCCAGCACTATATCTCCGCCCTCACCCTCATTCTGATCAGTCCGGTAACTCCCCAGCAGGCATCTCAGCATCGTGGTCTTTCCGGATCCGTTCCTTCCCACCACTCCCAGTACACTCCCGGTCTCCACATCAAAGCTGATATCCTTCAAAGTAAATCCGTTCAATATCTTTGTTAATCCCCTGCAACTGAATAACGTTTCCATACTTTTTACCTCCGCTATATACACAGCATATACAGTTATATACAGTGTGTCAAGCATAATTTTTTAGCTCCATAAACAGCGAAAAGTATTTGGGGGACGCAGGCCTGATGCGATACGCCATAATAGAAAGCATGAGGACAATAGCCCCGTCCCCGCGTCCTCACCATTGACACTGCATGATATAATAGGAGTATGGCTAAAGATAATTTCGAATACTATTATGAACATACGAATATGGACTATCCTGTGGGGGTCTACTATGTGGACATGCACAGGATGTTTATGAACAGTGTGCGTACGCACTGGCACGACGCCATGGAGATAGATCTGCTCAGGACCGGCAGCGCCATATTCCAGATAGGTGAAGAGGAATATACGCTTAAGGAAGGCAGCGCCATATGGATCAACCAGGGCCGCCTGCATTCCATAAAGCCTGCTGACGATAAGGAATGCGTGATCCTCTCCATACTCTTCCATCCGGCATATCTGTTTGAGAAAGATGATTCTTTTCTGGCAGCAAAGTATTACACTCCTCTTACGGACTCCGCAGCCCTGCCCTGCATGATCCTAAAACGTGACGACCCCTACGGACACCGGGCACTGGAAAACGTAGATACCATACTGGAGGCAAATCTGAACAAGGCCTACGGCTATGAGCTGCAGACCAAAAGTCTTTTATGCGCATTATGGCTTAAATTGCTGGAGAATGCGGGCGACCAGATAAAAGAGAATGACCATTCACTTACGGACGAGCAGCGTGTAAAGGATGCAATGGATTACATCCATACCCACTTCTCAAAGGCTATAACCCTGGACGATATAGCAAACAGCATACATGTAAGCAGGAGCGAATGCTGCCGCTGCTTTAAGCGCAGCACCGGCGGCTCACCCTTTGATTATCTGCTGACCCACCGCATCTATGAATCCGCCAAACGCATGCAGCACAGCGATTCCTCCGCCGATACCATGCAGAGTCTCGCAGATGCCGTAGGCTTTAACAACGCCAGTTATTATAACCGCATCTTCAGGAAATTTATGGGCACTACTCCCACAAAATACAGGGATACCATCAAAAAAAGCCACAGGGATGCCTTGAATCCCTATGGCATATCTCTGGCAAGAATGTAAGTCTTATTCTACGCGCTTTCCAACTACCACCAGTCTTCCGTTTGCGGTCCAGCGGTCACAGGTGGAAAGCGTTATGAATTCATCTCCCCACTGAGCTTCCAGACCGGTATCATACACAGCCATATCCTTTATGGCCTGATATGATGTTTCGAATTCTTCCTTCGTAGCCGCTTCTGTAAACTGATAATACTTAAACACTTCTTCGTCTGTATAGAATATCTTTGATTTAAAGACCGCTATAAGCTCATATTTCCTGTGCTCGTATAAGGAATCAAAACATATGATATTATGGGCCATCCCATAATCCTTATCAAGATATTTTCCAAGTCCGCCCAGCATATCGCCGTTATTCATCCTGTGGCCGTATATAATGATATTGGTAGAGGGATGCGTACCGTCCTGATAATCATATTTCTTCGTACCGCTGCCTATCACACAATCCGGATCAGCAAAAAGGCTTCCGTTCGAATTCTTGGTCTTGCTGAAACTCTTATCCAGATAATACCAGCCGTTATCGCCGAAAGTCTGCATCACAGGGTAATCGATCTTTGTATCATCTACCCTGATCCAGCCTGCAAGATCACTGTTATCGGCGTGCAGAGCCTGATACCCCGATAGCATCACGGGTTCAGGTATAACAACCACTTCTTCATCACCCTCTTCGGGAATCGCGGCCACCGCCACATTATCCGAAACGCTTACAACAACCTCCTCAGCAGCAGCTACCCTGCGCCTCAGTTCATCGGTTTCCTCGCGGTTTCTCTTCTTGTCTATACTCTGCTTTATGGTAGCGATCCCCGCTATTGCAAAGCAGGTTATGGTAAGAATAATAAGAATGTCCTTGATCGCTTCAAGAACATCCAGCGTATTCCATTTTCTTTTTTTAGCATTAGTCTCCACTGTTTATGCGCTCTCCCCCATCTTAAGGAGTTTTGCGGCCTGGTCCGCCGTAATACATCCGTCGATTATCTCCTGCAGGTCACCGTTCATTACCTTGTCTATCTTATAAAGTGTAAGGCCTATGCGGTGGTCTGTTACTCTTCCCTGGGGGAAGTTATAAGTCCTTATCTTCTCCGAACGGTCTCCGGTGCCTATCTGGCTGCGGCGCAGATCCGCCTCGGCGTCATGAGCCTTCTGACACTCCAGATCGTAAAGCTTTGCGCGAAGCAGGGCAAAAGCCTTCTCCTTATTCTGTATCTGGCTCTTCTCCGTCTGTGAATAGATAACTATACCGGTAGGATAATGGGTAAGTCTTACTGCGGAGTCTGTGGTATTGACGCACTGACCGCCGTTACCGGATGCACGCATTACGTCGATCCTTATATCCTTTTCGTCTATCTGGACTTCCACATCCTCTGCCTCCGGCATAACAGCCACCGTAGCCGTGGAAGTATGAATGCGTCCGCCGCTCTCTGTTTCCGGCACACGCTGTACACGATGAACTCCGCTCTCGTACTTAAGCACGGAATACGCTCCTGTGCCGCTTACTATAAATTCCACTTCCTTCATACCGCCAATGCCGGTCTCATCCACGTTAACCAGCTCCGTCTTCCAGTGGCGGCTTTCTGCAAAATGCGCATACATGCGGTAAAGCTCTGCAGCAAAAAGGGCTGCTTCATCTCCGCCTGCGCCGGCACGTATCTCCACCACCACATCCTTATCGTCATTGGGATCCTTAGGCAGCAGCAATACTTTAAGCTTTTCTTCAAGCTTAGCTTCTTTTTCCTTCGCTGCGGAATGCTCTTCTTTAAGCATCTCACGCATCTCGGGATCCTTCTCCTCTTCGAGCATGCTTATGGCGTCTTCCGCATCCTGCTTCGACTTCTTATATTCCCTGTAAGTCTCCACAAGAGGCGTAAGATCCGCCTGCTCCTTCATAAGTTTCTGAAAGCGCTTCTGGTCGCCTGTAGTACCGGGCTCCGAAAGCTCGTTTAAGACTTCCTCAAATCTGCGCTCTATATCTTCTAATTGTCCGAACATATTTCTTTCTCCCTTTTATGACTCATAACAGCAGCAGACCACCCTGTCGAGCCCTGCCAGATCTTTAATAACCTCTGTATCTTTGTATCCTAAAGCAGCAAATATAGCTGTTACATCCTCTCCCTGGTCATATCCTATCTCCATATAGATACGGCCGCCGGGCTTTAGCCATACGCCTGCCTCAGCTGCTATCCGCCTGTAAAAGATCAGGCCGTCTTCGCCTCCGTCCAACGCACATGTTGGTTCGTGATCCTTAACTTCCGGCATCAGCCCCGCTATATCACCGCGCCTTATATACGGCGGATTTGAAGTGATGATATCAAAGCTCCCCTTAATTTCAGAAGGCAGGGCGTCAAACATATCGCCCTCATAAAAAGCTATATCCGCTTTATTATCTGCTGCATTCCTGCGTGCCACCTTTAATGCAGCCGCCGAAATATCGCAGGCTGCTGCCGCTGCAACCTGTGCATGCACAGCCAGGCTTACCGGGATACAGCCGCTGCCGGTACACATATCCAGCAGCCTTTTCCCTTCTGCGCCGTCCTTTAGGACCCGCTCCACCAGTATCTCCGTATCCTGTCGGGGGATAAGGACGTTTTCATCAACAGTAAACTCAAGCCCCATGAAATAAGCTTTTCCCGTCAGCTGCTGCAGGGGTATGCGCTCCTGTCTTGCTTTTACCAGCTTATCAAAACGCTCTGTCTCTTCCGCACTCAGTATTTGGCCGGGGTTCAGATAAATATCCTGCCGCCTGCTGCCGCAGACGTATTCAAGCAGCAGAAGCGCATTCTCCTTTGCCTCAGGCACGCCCGAGGCTTCCAGTCTTCCTGCCGCATCAGCTGCAGCTGCAGAGTATGTCACTGCCCCTGTCCCCATCTGTTGCCGCCATTACCGGAGCCGTTCATATTACCGTAACCGTTCATGTTCCCATATGTATTATTGCCGGGATCCTGATCCATATTACCGTTCATATCGTCGCCGTAATATCCGTTCATATCATAACCGGCATTATTTCCATCCATATAGTTACCGGCATTACCGTCCATATAGCCGTATTCACCGGCATTCATATCATTTACTGTATTCGGGTCCATACCGGCATCGGGGCTCATACCCACATTCAATCTGCTGTTTATGGCATTTCTGTTGATCACGCCGGTATTACCGCTGCGGAGCATTTCCTCTATCTCCACAACGTCTATCTGCATGGTCTCGTCACCGGTCTCTACCTCATTGCCGTCAGCTCCGGTCTGAGTCTTTTTGACCATCTTACGGACAAAATGCTTATTCTGAAAAGCTTCCCAGTCAAATACAGCTTCCGTGGCAGCAATGGCCACTTCCACCATCTTCTCGTCCGGCTCCTTTGTGGTAACTGCCTGAAGCCAGAGTCCCGGAGTGGAAATAAGTGAAAGAAGAAAACTATCCTTCTTGCCGGCCAGCTGCAGCAGCTCATAGGATATGCCTGCCAGTACGGGTATCAATGCAAGACGTATGCCTATCTTCATCCACAATACATCGGTGCGTATAAAAAAGCAGAGTATCACGCCCAGCACCACTACAAAGAGCATGAAGCTGGTACCGCAGCGCTTATGGAAACGAGAGCACTTCATAACATTCTTTACCGTAAGAGGTCTTCCCGTCTCTACACAGTTAATGCATTTATGCTCCGCTCCGTGATACTGGTAAAGTCTGCGTATATCCTTCATCAGGGCTATGCCTGCCACATACAGGATAAATATAAAAATACGCAGAGCGCCTTCTATCAGCAGTATCAGCGATTTATTACGAATAAACTTCCCAAGGTATTCGGATACCGCATAAGGTATTACCATAAACAGCAGGATGGCAAATGCGATGGAAAAGAGCACTGTAAGCCCCATAACAACGTCTTCCGCCTTATCCTTGAATATCTTTTCCATCAGACTCTTCTTGCCTTTATCCTCTTCTTCCTCCTCAACAAAGGAAGCGGAAAAGGAAAGTATATCCATGCCAAGAGTCAGGGATTCAACAAAGGAAAATATACCCCTTACAAAAGGTATGCGTCTCTTAAGCGCTTTAGGATCGTAGTTAAGCTGCTTTATATCAACACTTATCTCTCCGTCAGGCTTTCTGACGGCAACGGCGTATTCCTGCCGGTTACGCATCATTACGCCTTCCAGCACTGCCTGTCCGCCTATACCCGAAAATACGCTTTTGCGTCTTCGCTTCGCCATTTATTTCTCCTTACATTATGAAAGATCCTTCGCTTCGCTCAGGATGACACGCCTTGGTCTTTTTAAAACGAAAAAGGTTGAGATGAACTCTGCCATCCCAACCTTGTTTCACATTTTACATCTGCTGTCCTACTTGCCTGTGCCGTACTTCTTATTGAACTTATCAACACGGCCTCTTGCCTGGGTAGCTTTCTGCTGGCCGGTGTAGAAAGGATGGCATTTGGAACAGATTTCCACATGGATCTCTTTCTTTGTGCTGCCGGTCACGAAAGTGTTGCCGCAGTTGCAGGTGACAGTTGCCTGATAGTACTCAGGATGTATTCCTTCTCTCATCTTTTACTCCTTCTTCCCGCCTCACATACCCATAAGGGTCGTTCTGTGTATGTGTGTGGGACATACCTGGTTAAAAACAGCTTGTTTAATATATCATATTAAATACTTCATGTCAATAAAATCTTGTCTTCTCTACCATGGAAACAAAATCTTTATTGTTTGTGGTACGCGCGAACATATCTATTATCTTATCCACCGAATCATCAGGACGTACGCCGTTAATGGCTTTACGTATGGTACTCATGGCTTCCAGCTCTTCCTTTGTAAGCAGCAGATCCTCGCGGCGTGTGGAAGACTTGGGTATATCGATGGCCGGGAATATCCTGCGCTCGGAAAGCTTTCTGTCCAGTACAAGTTCCATATTACCTGTACCCTTGAATTCCTCGTATACCACATCATCCATCTTACTTCCGGTATCTACCAGAGCCGTTGCCAGTATGGTAAGGCTGCCGCCTTCACGCATATTACGGGCTGCACCGAAGAATCTCTTGGGCGGATGCATAGCTGCGGGATCCAGACCGCCGGAAAGAGTACGTCCACTGGGAGGAACAACCTGGTTATATGCACGGGTAAGTCTTGTTATTGAATCCAGCAGGATGATAACATCCTGTTTATATTCCACCAGACGACGTGCACGCTCTACTACCATCTCGGCCACACGTTTATGATGCTCGGGGGTCTCATCAAATGTGGAATAGATTATCTCCACTCCGGGACCGCCTACTTCTTCTTTCATATCCGTTACTTCCTCGGGACGCTCGTCTATCAGAAGTATGATCATATGCATTTCGGGATGATTTAATTTGACCGATTTGGCAACATCTTTAAGAAGTGTGGTCTTACCTGCCTTAGGCTGGGATACGATCATTCCACGCTGTCCCTTGCCTATAGGACTTATCAGATCCATGATGCGCATTGATACAGGCGCGCCGGGTCTTTCAAGATGTATCTTCTCATTGGGGAATACAGGAGTCATGTCCTCGAAATTATATCTTTTTGAGGTAGTTTCGGGATCAAAGCCGTTTACGCTGGTCAGATACAGCAGAGCGGCAAACTTTTCTTTTTCGGTCTTTACTCTGGTATGACCTTTAAGTATATCGCCTGTCTTGAGACCGAAGCGCCTTATCTGGCTGGGCGCAACATATATATCATTCTGTCCGGGAAGGAAATTCTCACAACGGATAAAACCGAATCCGTCCTGCATTACTTCAAGTATTCCGCCCACTTCCTGGCCGCTGTCAAGTTCCTTTATCTCATCCTCGGAAAGCTGCTCAACTTCTGACCTTCTCTTTTCTCCCTCTTCTCGATGAACTGGAGCGTTCGAAAACGCAACGGGCACCTTTTTTGAGGGATCGGCTGCTGCATTTGCGGTATTGGAAGCATTTGTCCCGGCTGCAGCAGGCGCTGCGCCTGCTGCTGACTCTTGCTCATCTTTAGCCACCATAGCATCGATGATATCAGCCTTCTTCATAGCGGAAACACCTTTAATGCCTCTTGCCTTTGCAATCTCTTTCAGATCGACCAGAGAAAGTGTTTCGTATTTTTCACGCGTAAATGCCATTATAAATCCTCCTGAAAGCAAATAAAAAAATGAACGATCTACACACAATTATTTTTGTCTGTTAAAGTTCAATACACTTTTTTAATAATAATATCGGGGTTCTCCGGACATTACAAATTAAAGAAATGACAATTAATCCTTAAGTTCACACGCATTATACTACAACTTATTTTCAAATGCAAATACTTTCTTGCGTCTTATCTTTCAAAATGATAAGATATATCAATGTAATAATGAAAGCAAAGGAGATCATTATCATGACAAACGATGAAAAAGCCCTGCAGCTCCACGAGCAGTGGAAAGGTAAGATAAGCACGGAGTCAAAGGCTCCCGTAAAGAGCGGCGCAGATCTGGCCCTGGCGTATACCCCGGGCGTTGCGGCTCCCTGTAAGGAAATAGCTGCAAATCCTGAAGCCGTATATAAATATACCATCAAGAGCAACACCATCCTTGTGGTATCCGACGGAAGCGCCGTACTCGGTCTTGGCAATATCGGACCCGCGGCAGGCATGCCCGTTATGGAAGGCAAGGCTGTACTGTTCAAGGAATTCGGCGGCGTTAACGCTGTTCCCATCTGCCTTGATACCCAGGATACCGAAGAGATAATCAAAGCCGTTACCTGGCTGGCTCCCGGATACGGCGGAGTCAATCTTGAAGATATCTCCGCTCCCAGATGTTTCGAGATCGAGGAGCGCCTTAAAGAAACACTTAACATACCCGTATTCCATGACGACCAGCATGGTACCGCCATCGTGGTACTGGCAGGTCTTATCAATGCCATGAAGCTGTTAAAGCGTGAACCCTCTACCCAGAAAGTGGTGATCAGCGGCGCAGGCGCAGCGGGCGTGGCCATCACCAAGCTGTTACTGAACCACGGCTTCAAGAACATAATCCTCTGCAACAGCAAGGGTATAATATCCGAAGGTGCAAAGGATCTTAACTGGATGCAGGAAAAGATGGTTGCTCTCACCAATCCCGAGAAGCTCAGCGGTTCAATGGCTGACGCTCTTAAGGGAGCCGACATCTTCATCGGCGTATCCGCTCCCGGCATAGTGACCGAAGAGATGGTACGCAGCATGAATCCCGATCCCATCATCTTCGCTATGGCTAATCCCGTACCCGAGATCATGCCCGATGTGGCAAAAGCAGCAGGCGCACGTATCGTAGGTACCGGCCGCAGTGATTTCCCGAATCAGGTTAACAACGTCATCGCATTCCCCGGTATCTTCCGCGGTGCCCTTGAAGGCCGTGCAAGACAGATCACCGAAGATATGAAGATGGCAGCCGCACACGCCATCGCGGATCTGATCCCCGAAAGCGAATTAAACGAAGATAATATACTGCCCGCTCCTTTCCATCCCCAGGTTGCGGATGCAGTGGCCGCTGCGGTAAAGGCACACATCACAGAGACCAACTACATGGAGTAAGCTTATGGAACAGCGCCGCTGGGGTGATAAACCCTATTACTCGCTGGATCATTATTTCAGGAGCATATACGGAGAAAAGATATATAAGGTAGCCCTTAACGCCGGCTGTACCTGTCCCGTAAGGGATGGGCAGCTGGACGAGCGGGGCTGCATTTTCTGTTCAGCCGGCGGCAGCGGTGAATTTGCGGCAGCCCTTCCCATTAATGAGGACGGAAAGCCCGATGTGGAAGCCCAGCTGGATGCCGGTATGCGGCGCATTTCCGAAAAATTCCGCGGTTCCCACTGCATAGCATATCTCCAGCCTTACAGCAATACTTACGGCGATCCCGTATATCTGCGCAATATCTATGTATCCCTTCTTTCCGATCCCCGGGTCGTCGGCCTTTCCATCGCCACCAGACCCGACTGTCTGCCGGAAGAGATAATGTCCGTATTAAAGGATCTTAAAGAACGCTTCCCGGAAAAGAGTTTATGGATAGAACTGGGACTCCAGACTATCCATCCCGCTTCTGTAAGATATATACGCAGGCATTATGATAACTCTGTTTTTGAAGACGCCGTTCATCGATTAAGATCACTGAATATCCCTGTAATAGTGCACTGTATCATAGGTCTTCCGGGCGAAGGCGCCGAGCAGCTCTATTCCACTATAGAATACATCAATACCTTTAACGTTTTCGGGATCAAACTGCAGCTTCTGCATGTACTGGACGGCACCGATCTGGCTGCGGATTATGATGCAAGACTATTTGAAACCCTAAGCGAAGAAGAATACATAGCCCTGCTGCGGGGAGCCCTGGAGCGTCTTTCGCCGGATATAGTTATACACCGTCTTACCGGAGACGGACCAAGGAATATACTTATCGCTCCGCTTTGGAGCACCGATAAAAAGAACATCTTAAACCGTCTGCTCTCCGATATGGAAAGCCACGGCTCTTATCAGGGAAAGAGATTCAGCGCCCCTTCGGGCTTTACGACCATCTGATATTATGATCAAAACATGAAAAAAGGCACCCGCCGATAGTCTGCAGCGGATGCCTTTTTTGCACGTGATGACATACCCAAGTAGTTCGAATACTCCTGCAGAATGAACGGCAGAATGTTCGATGTGCTCTGTGAAGTACCTCCCAATACCTGTAAGCAGGGCTGTTCCTGAGTGCAGACATGAGTATAAAACTTCACAGGGCGTTTTTATTACCGGATGTCAGTAATCGCAGTTTGATTGTAAGTTTTTGTATATAACAGATAGCTGTTATACATAATATACACCTATCAGGTGCATTTTGCAATACTGTTTAAGTATGTTCTTCTTTCCAGATATTCCTTATATACCTTTACCGCTTCATTTCTGTAGCCTCTGACAAAACGCAGTTCGGTCTCCCCGCTGCAGCATCCTTCAAAAAGCTCTACTCCGGTGCCGCTGATCTTATGTACAAAAAAAGGATTCGCAAAACATGAATTGCGGATCCTCAAAAAGGTCATACCCGAAGCAATAAGCTGCTGCTCGACTTCTTCTGTTTTCATATAGGACTGGTAGGTTATACCATCACTGCAATGTATCTCTATTATCCTGAAATCAGGATAAGGCTTCTTACTGATATAGCATATCCGTTCTATCGGAATGGCTATACGCTTTTTGAAGGACCTGATCACAAACAGTTCTTTCCTTCGCTTTAAGCCTCTCTCTATGCAGGTCTTTAATTCCGAATCCTCAAACGGCAGCGGCAGAATATCCAAAGGCTGAAGACGTACAAACCCTATGTCGATCATTCTATCAGCCGTGACCAGGACGATATTCAGATTTTCGTCAGCTTTTTTCAGCCCTCTGGCAGCAGCAATGCCATCCGCGCCTCTTTGGGGATGATGTGCCAGGAATACCAGATCAATATGGCCGCGTTCATTACACAGTTCCACCAGATCGTCGGAATCCGTCACTTCCAGGTATTCCGGATCTATACCCGTTTCCTGCTCCCATACGTAAAGTCCCCGCTTAAGCCGGTATGCAAAGGAGGGCTCGCCATCGCAAGCCGCAATACTGATCATCCGGCCTCTCCCCCCTCATAAGGAACGGTCTGTATTCCGCTATTCAGCCTTTGATCTTTTTAAAATACTCCTTTATCTTTTCTTCACAGCCCATATCCGTAGGGTTGTAGAATACTTCATCCTTTATCGCATCAGGCAGATACTGCTGCTCTACGTAATGATCGGGATAGTCATGGGCATAGAGATAACCCTGATCCCGCTCCTGTCCCGCCGAATCCGCATGGACGTTCTGCAGATGTCTTGGTACGGGATAGACTCCGCCATCCTCCACCAGTTTCATGGCGCGGCCTATAGCCAGATAAGAGGAATTGCTCTTGGGTGCGCAGGCCACATAGCAGGCTGCCTGTGCAAGTATTATCCTGGCTTCGGGCATACCCACCCGCTCCACCGCCAGCGAAGCCGCTACAGCCAGCTGCAGCGCCTGGGGATCGGCCATGCCCACATCCTCAGAGGCGCAGATCATTATCCTTCTTGCTATGAATTTTATATCCTCGCCGGAACAGAGCATCCTTGCCAGATAATATATCGCGGCATCGGGATCAGACCCCCTCATGCTCTTGATAAAGGCCGAGATATTATCGTAATGGTTATCACCGTCTTTATCATAAGGCAGGACCTTCTTCTGTATGCACTCTGCCGCCGTAGCCCTGTCTATATGTATCTTTCCGTCTTCCGAAGGCGGGGTTGTCATTACTCCCAGTTCCACTGCCAGCAGGGCATTGCGCGCATCACCGTTTGCGGCATTTGCCAGAAAGTCCGCGGCATCGTCATCCATCACGGCCTTAAAACTTCCCAGACCCTTTTTCTCATCATTTATGGCTCTTAAGATAAGCTTTTTGATATTATCGTTGCTTAAAGGCTTCAGTTCAAAGATATTGGATCTGGAAAGAAGCGCCTTATTCACCTCAAAATAAGGATTTTCCGTGGTCGCGCCTATCAGCACCACTGTACCGTCCTCCACAAAAGGAAGCAGAAAATCCTGCTGGGCTTTGTTAAAACGGTGTATCTCGTCAATAAAGAGTATGGTGCGTTTTCCGTAAAGCGCCTTGTCCTGCTTTGCGGCCTCGACCACTTCCTCCATATCCTTTTTGCCGGCTATGGTGGCGTTTATCTGTTTGAAAGCTGCACTGCTGGTATTTGCAATGACCTTTGCAAGAGTTGTCTTTCCCGTTCCGGGAGGTCCGTAGAAGATCACCGAACTTAAACGGTCGGCTTTTATAGCCCTGGTGAGCAGCTTATCCGGTCCCAGTATATGCTCCTGCCCTACTACTTCATCCAGACTCTCAGGGCGCATCCTGGCCGCCAGAGGAGCTTCTTTCTCCCCCTGCTGCTCCTGCATATATGAAAATATGTCCATATTATCCATAGTTTGCTTTATCTCAAAATTTAGTCTCTCAAGATTCTTCGCTATCGCTCAGAATGACAGGATCACTAGGTTTACATAATATATAGCACGTGAAATAAAAAAAAGCAAGAGAGACTATAAGCCGGGTTATGTCTTGGATGATCATCTATCTAGTCCGCAGGTTACCCTGCGGCTCAAGCGACCCACCCGGGAGAACGCCGGGCCGGTGTATCTCTCCCGTATTTGGTCTTGCTTCGGATGGGGTTTGCATTGACCCGCTGCGTTACCGCAACGGCGGTAGTCTCTTACACTGCCGTTTCACCATTACCTCTTAAATAGAGGCTGTCTTTTCTCTGTTGCACTTTCCTTGGAGTCGCCTCCACCGGACGTTATCCGGCATCCTGCCCTGCGAAGCCCGGACTTTCCTCACGCGCATATGCGCCCGCGACCATCCGTCTCTCTTGCATTTTTATTAAATTGATCTGCGCCCTGACGCGCCTTTACAGTCCGAAGCAGCCTCCGCCCACAAATTCCCTTACAATGGAATTGTTGGGGAGATCCTCCGTACTTACGCCAAGGAAATACTCAAGGAATTTGAGCATCCTCTTGGCTTCATGATATTCAGGCTCACCCGGCATTACCGAAAACAGCAGGGGTTCAGCAAACTGCTTAAGCACTGCCAGCTCATAGATGAGCGCCGAATTGAATATCTCATCCGCACTTTCCTGGAAGGGGAAGATATTCTCTTCCTCGCCTCTTCTTACCGAAGGCCACATGGATATGGTACGCTGTGCACTGGCACCTCTGGTACGCGCATCCCTGACCAGTCTTCGCAACAGTCTGCCGTCGGTGGTGGGTATGCGGTTATGCTCATCCACGTTAAGGCTGGTAAGAGCGGATATGTATATCTTGAATTTACTCTCTGTGGGCAGTGCATGGCTCATCTTATCGTTGAGCCCGTGTATGCCCTCTATGACCAGTACATCGTCCTTACCAAGTTTTTTGTAATTGCCCTTGTATTCTCTCTGTCCGTTCTTGAAATTAAAGCTGGGGAGCTCTACGGTCTCACCGTTTAAGAGCTTCACCATATCGGAATTGAACAGTTCCACATCTATTGCTTCCAGGCATTCAAAATTGTAATTGCCGTCTTCATCCCTGGGCGTATCCTGACGGTTCTTGAAATAATCGTCAACGCCGATGGGATGTGGCTTTAAACCGTAAGAAGCAAGCTGTACGGAAAGCCTGTGGGAGAAGGTAGTCTTTCCCGAAGAGGAGGGGCCGGCTATCATAACGAACTTAACTCCGCCTCTTTCCACTATCTTTCTGGCGATCTCACCTATACGGCGCTCCTGTAATGCTTCCTGTGCCAGAACAACCTCGCTCAGACCGCCGCTGCATATCTTCTCATTAAGATCACCTACGCAGTCAATGCCAAGCTTAGCTCCCCAGTCATCAGCAGTCTTAAGCGCTCCGAAAAGTCCCGGTCTGGGTACGAAAGGCTTTAATACATCCGGCTCGGAAGCCTCGGGCAGCACCAGCATGAAACCGTCTTCATAAGTCTCAAGCCCAAACTGCGTGATATATGAGGTGTCCGGCAGCATATATCCGTAATAATAATCATCATAGCCATCCAGGCTGTATACATTTACCGTAGAACTGCGGCGAAAACGGAAGAGCCTGTTCTTATCGGCCATGCCTGCCTTAGCAAAAAGTTCCCTTGCCTCATCTGTTGCCAGGGAGCGCTTTTCAATGGGAACAGCCGCTGCGATAAGCTCTCTCATGCGCTTATCCAGCTTATCCAAAAAAGCCTGATCCACCCTGAGCCCGCCCTTGGGGCTTATATAATAACCGTTGCCGATGGCGAATTCCACTTTCACCTGCTTTGACTTATCATGCTCCAGTACATCATCGATGGCCTTGACCATGATCAGTATGGCGGTACGCACATACGCCTTGTGTCCGCTGGAACGCTTTAAGGTGATAAAGCTCACTTCTGCGTCCTGCTTTATCTTCTTTTTAAGTTCCCTTATCCGGCCGTCTTCCAGCACCAGTCCTATGACCGCATCTTCCTTATCCTGAAAGTCTGCCGCCACCTGCCTGTAGTCCGTACCTTCCGGATACTGCTTTGCTTCCCCGTTTACTTTGATCGTTATCATGTTAGTAACCCCCTTTTAAAGTACGATGAACGGTTCTTTCTGTGACGCCGCCATGATATTCATGTCAGGCATCTTCTTTCTGAAATAGTCCTTCATATAGCTTACAAATATCTTTTCGATCCCGTAATGACCCGCATCTATAACGCTTAAGCCTTCTGCCACGGCATCTATGCCCTTATGATGCGATATATCGCCTGTTATCAGAAGCTGTGCCCCTGCCTTTATCGCATAAGGTATCATATCCGCTCCGGATCCCGGCGCTATGGCCACACGTCTTATCTTTGTCTCCGGATCGCCGAAGAGCCTTACGTTATCAAGTATAAAAGCTTCCTTGACCAGCTCGCAGCAGTACTTGATGCGCATCTCCCTGCTCAGATTACCCACGCGGCCTATACCTTCATTGGCTATGGCGTCCTCATAGGTCACCTGCAATACTTCACGGTCCTCAAGCTGCAGCCGGTCCGCCGCTTCATCTGCCATGCCCATCACATCAAAATTCGTGTGCATCGCATAGCAGGCCACATCTGCGGATATAAGTTTTAAGAGCCTGCGCCCCACGTGATCGTCTTCCGTTATATGTGATACATTTGGAAAAATAAGAGGATGGTGTGTGAGCAAAAGATCTGCGCCTGTGAGCACGGCTTCCTCCACCACTTCATCTGTGGCATCCACGGACAGAAGTATGCTCTTTACTTCCTTACCGGCCCTGCCGCACATCAGGCCGCTGTTATCCCAGCTTTCGGCAAATGACGGCGGTGAAAGCTGTTCAAGCATTGCGATGACATCTTTTAGCTCCATACACGCTCCTTTCATCACTTGTAGTAAGAAAGCGCTCTCTTAAGCAGTCCGATCTCCTTATCCTGCAGTTTAAGACGCTCTGCAGCTTTTTCGCTGCCGGATACTGCCGCTTCTTTAAGCTGCTCTCTCACTGTATCTTCGGTGACTATCCTGTGCTCCAGGAAACGCTTAAGCACCGGATGTCTGCCGGTAAGCGTCTGTTTCCCGAATTCCAGAAAAAGCTCCTCATCCCCGGGATCTGCTTCCCATTCACCCGGTACTGCCCTGAACATGGGATAAAACTTCCCGTCCTCAAAAACAATATCTTCGGCAGCTATCACAAAGCCTGTATCCCTTAAGTATTCCCGAAGCTGCCTTACCTCCGACTGGGGCTGCAGTATCAGCTGCCGCATACCCTTAAGCTTTTCCGCACCCTCGTATAATATGCGGCGCATCAGCTCACCGCCCATGCCCGCACAGATAAGCGCATCCGCTTCACCGCTGCGGTATTGCGAAAGCCCGTCGGAGAGCCTGCATTCTATCTTTCCTGCCAGTCCCTCTTCTTCTGTATGCGATCTGGCCGCGGATAACGGGCCTTCCCGCAGATCCATGGCCAGCATCTTTTCAAAAATCCCATTCTGTACCAGATATATGCTGACGTAGCCGTGATCGCAGCCCACGTCAGCTCCCCTTTTCACAAAGGGCAGCCACCGCCTCCATTCGCTCGGAGAGTCTTATCATCAGTCCAGAAAATCCTTTATACGCTTGCTGCGGCTGGGATGACGCAGCTTTCTGAGTGCCTTGGCTTCGATCTGTCGTATACGTTCACGGGTAACGGAGAATTCCTTGCCAACCTCTTCCAGTGTACGTGCACGTCCGTCGATAAGACCGAAACGCAGTGTCAGCACCTTGCGCTCCCTGTCGGTAAGTGTATCCAGTATCTCGTTAAGCTGCTCACGAAGCAGTGTAAATGCAGCAGCATCAGCGGGAACGGGTACGTTATCGTCCTGGATGAAATCGCCCAGATGGCTGTCTTCCTCTTCACCGATAGGCGTTTCCAGTGATACGGGTTCCTGTGAGATCTTAAGGATCTCCCTTACACGGTCTTCAGGCATATCCATGCGCTCTGCTATCTCCGAAGGTGCAGGCTCACGTCCAAGTTCCTGAAGCAGCTGTCTGTTGATACGTATTATCTTGTTAATGGTCTCAACCATATGCACGGGTATTCTTATGGTCCTTGCCTGATCCGCTATGGCACGGGTAATGGCCTGACGGATCCACCATGTAGCGTAGGTCGAGAACTTATAGCCCTTGCGGTAATCGAACTTTTCAACTGCCTTGATAAGACCCAGATTGCCTTCCTGGATAAGATCAAGGAAGAGCATGCCGCGGCCTACGTAACGCTTTGCGATACTTACGACCAGCCTTAAGTTAGCCTGTGAAAGCTCCTGTCCTGCAGTCTTTCCGGAAGCGATCTTCGCATCATTCTCCGCGATCTTCTTTTTAAGCTCGGCTTTCTTTGCTGCGATCTCGGAAGCGCTCTTGGCATTCTTGCCTTTCTTATCGCTCTTTTCGCTCTCCAAAAGCTTGGCAAGCTTTGTGTTCAGATCCTTGTTCTTCTCGGCAGCTTCCATTCCCAGTTCCATGCGCTTTGCCAGCTCGATCTCTTCTTCGGCGGAAAGCAGGGGAACACGTCCGATCTCCTTTAAGTACATACGTACGGGATCCTCTATATTGGCACCGTCGGTAACGCCCGCCTCAAGATTCTCCATATCATATTCGAGCTCGGCGCCCTCTTCGATTGCCAGCTCTTCATCGGGGATATCATCATCATCTATCTGCTCCATGCGCAGAACGATATGATTCTTATCCAGCGCATCCCAGATACGGTCAAACTGTTCCTCATCCAGGTTCAGCTCGGTAAAAGTATCGATCACTTCCTGATACTCCATATATCCGGCTTTCTTGGCGCTGCTGATGAGGCTCTTGAGTTTCTCCTCAAAAAGGGTCTCTCTCAGGGCTGCTGCTTCGGGATCGTTTGGATCATTCTCTTCTTCATCAAAATCATCTTCGGGAAGCATGAATTCATCCTCTTCTTCCGTCACTTTCTTATCAGCCTTTTTATCTGCTTTCTTTGCAGCACCTTTCTTCGTATTATCATTCTTTTTTGCTGCAGGCTTTGCTTCCGCCTTCACTGCGGTCTCCTTTTTAGCGCTGTTCTTTGCAGGCTCCGCAGTATTTTTCTTTACTGCTTCAGCCTCCTTCTTAGCGGGAGCTGCTTTCTTTGCAGTTTCTTTCTTTACGGGCTCTGCCTTTTTAACAGGCTCTTTCTTTACGGCTTCAGCCTTCTTTGCGGGAGCTGCCTTTTTTTCGGCTGTCTCCTTTTTTGCGGTTTCTGCCTTCTTTGCAGTCTCCTTCTTTGCGGGAGCTGCTTTCTTTACTGCTGTTTCTTTCTTTACTGCAGCCTCTTTCTTTGCGGGCACAGCCTTCTTTGCAGGAGCTGCCTTCTTTTCGGCCGCTTTCTTTACAGGTGCTGCGGTCTTTGCGGGAGCAGCCTTTACTGCAACCGCTGCCTTCTTCGCGGGAGCCGCTTTCTTTACCGCGGTCTCTTTCTTTGCAGGTGCTGCGTTTTTAGCAGCAGCCTTAGCAGGCGTCGCCTTCTTTGCAGTCTCCTTCTTTGCGGGTGACGCACTCTTCGCAGCAGTTTTTGCCTTAGGATCCTTACTCATCTTTTTTTCAACTTCCTTCTTTTTATCTTTTGCAGCCATTTTTACACACTCCTTTGCTTTTTCACGTCCTCATACGTTTTCGCAGCTCTTCTATCAGACGCTTCTGCGCCAGTTTCTGCTCCAGGCTCAGTCCACCTTCCGCTGCTGCCGCATCATGATCAAAACGCTCCTGCTTTACCTTAAGGACTATATCCCGGAAAGCTTTTTCTTTTTCTTCGTCTGTCACGATGGCGTCCAGTTTCGTGTGGAAGACCGTTCCCGCCTGCTGCTGTTCATCCGCATCCTCAAACATATTGATGATAGCAGCGGGATTGGGAGGCCCCTCCTTCATGTCGCGCAGCATCCTTTCGGCGACCCTGTGATAAATAGGGTCCGTAAAATCGTCTGCATCTATGAGATCACTGATCCCTTCATATCGTCCGGGTTCCTCGGATAACCATGTAAGCAGCACTCTCTGGGCGTATTTATCATTGTCCTCAGACTTGGGCCGCGCTGCCGTATTATCCGTCTGCCTTTCGGCATAGATATCAGGCAGCTTCACGCCTCCTTTAAGCACCAGATTGATGACCTGCTTTTTAAGGGCATCCATGGGGATCCCATATTTCACACTAACCGCTTCGATATAATTTTCCCGCT
This sequence comes from uncultured Lachnospiraceae bacterium, assembly GCA_947169935.1. Classification (GTDB taxonomy): domain Bacteria; phylum Bacillota; class Clostridia; order Lachnospirales; family Lachnospiraceae; genus NK4A136. The sequence continues at coordinate 27,795 of CAMVRS010000008.1, read as the reverse complement.
CCATCTCTTCCTCAAAGATACAGAGTTTCTTTGCCACTTCGTTAAAGAAAGCTGTCTTTGAAGCGGGATCCGAAAAGTCAAAATTTTCGCGTAAGATCCTTATCTCAAACAAAAAGCCGTTCTCGGCTTTTTCAAGCCTTTTCTCGTATTCCTCAGCCCCCAGATTCTTTATGAATTCATCCGGATCCTTATAGGGCTTCATATTGATGACCCTGCCCTGCATGCCGCAGCTGCGCAGTATCGCTATCGCCTTGAGCGCCGCATTCACGCCGGCTCCGTCACTGTCATAAGCCAGAAGCACATCCCTGCCGAAACGTTTAAGTATCATGGCCTGATCAATGGTAAATGCCGTTCCCAGCGATGCCATTGCCTGGTCAAAGCCCGCCTGATGCTGGCTTATAACATCCATATAACCTTCGCAGAGTATAAAATTCTTCGCCCTGCTGCTCCTTGCATAATACAGGCCGAAAAGATTCTTCCTCTTTTCAAAGATCTCCGTTTCGGCGGTGTTTAAATATTTGGGCTCGCCTTCCCCCATGACCCTGCCGCCAAAGCCTATGACCTTGCCGTTTCCGTTCATGATGGGGAACATCACACGGTTGTAGAATCTGTCCCTTGCCCCGTACTTCTCATCAAAGACCGACAACCCGGCATCCCTGAGCTCGTCTATGGAAAAACCCTGCTTTAAAAGATACTTCGTCAGGTCATCACTGTACTGCAGCGAATATCCCAGGCCGAACTTATTCATGGTTTCTTCGCTGAGCTGCCTGTTCTTAAAATAATTAAGTCCCAGCTCTCCCTGAGGCGACCTCAGTGCTTTAAAAAAATATTTAGCAGCTTCCGTATTTGCCTGGAGAAGCCGTTTTTTATGGCTTTGGGCTCTCTTGCTCTCTTCTGTCTCGTTTACTTCCGGCAGCTTGATCCCGTTTTTCTCGGCCAGATACTGCACTGCCTCCACGAAGCTCATATTCTCATGCTTCATCAGGAAAGTATAAACGTTTCCCGTAGCCTGGCAGCCAAAGCAGTAATACATCTGCTTGGGCTCCGAAACAGAGAACGACCCTGTCTTCTCATTATGAAAAGGACAGAGCCCGAAATAATTGCTCCCTTTGCGTTTGAGATTCACAAAGCCGGATATCACCTGTACTATATCCGTGCTCTGCCTTATCTCCTCTATTAATTCTTCAGGATAAAAGGGCAAAACACACCTCCTAAATTATCAGCCGTGCCATGATTTGGGTATGTACAGTTCCTCATAAGTGGTGATGGCAAAATGATCCGTCATCGATGCGATGAAATCACAGGCCACCTGTTCCGCGCTCTCCCCTTTATCCATAAGCCGCTTGTATTCATCAGGCAGCTTATCCTTATTTTTCGCGTAATACTCATACAGAGTCTTTACCAGAGACTCCGCCTTTGATTCCTCCGCCTTAACGATGGGATTCTGATATACATTCTCGAACATGAACTTTCTCATGCGGAGCATCGCATTCTCCACTTCCGGTTCCATCAGTATATCATCCTTGTCAAGACTGGTAGCTATTATATTATGGATCAGGTGATCCAGGCGTTCCTTTGTTTTATGCCCAAGTATCTCACCTATATCCTTCGGTACATCATTATCGGTAAGAACTTTAGCCCTGATGGCATCATCCATATCATGATGTATGTATGCCAGTTTATCGGAATAACGCACTATGCGGCCTTCCAGGGTAAAGGGTCTGGACTTCATCTGATGATTGAGCATTCCGTCCTTGACCTCAGCCGTAAGATTCAGGCCTTCCCCATCGCGCTCCAGCACTTCCACCACGCGCACGCTCTGAACATTATGCTCAAAGCCAAAAGGACAGACCTCGTTCAAAGCCCTCTCTCCCGCATGGCCAAAGGGCGTATGCCCCAGATCATGTCCCAGGGCGATGGCCTCCACCAGCTCCTCGTTCATCTTAAGGGCCCTGGCTATGGTCCTGGCTATCTGTGACACCTCAAGGGTATGGGTAAGACGCGTACGGTAATGATCCCCTTCGGGATTTAAGAATACCTGCGTCTTATCCTTAAGCCTTCGGAACGCCTTTGAATGCACTATCCTGTCCCTGTCACGTGCAAAGACCGGCCTTATATCGCAGAGCTCCTCCGGCTTTTCTCTTCCCCTGGTATTGATACTCAGTGTAGCGTAGGGGCTGAGCCTTTCCTTTTCGGCTTTTTCAAGTTCTTCACGTATCAGCATATCTTATTTGAAATACTCCACGCCTGATTCAAAGATCAGCATATCCTGTTCGCCATAGATGTTCATGGCTACGCCGTTGTCCCTTCTTTCGGAGTGGCACATCTTACCGAATACCCTTCCGTCGGGAGAAGTGATACCTTCCACAGCATAGATGGATCCGTTGATGTTCCATTCTTCATCCATGCTTATATTACCTTCCAGATCGCAGTATCGTGTAGCTATCTGGCCGTTCTCATAAAGCTTTCTGTAAACATCCTCGGGTGCAACAAAGCGTCCTTCGCCGTGGGATGCGGGTGAGGTATAAACGCCGCCCAGTGTGGCCTTTGCCAGCCAGGGGCTCTTATTTGAACATACTCTTAAGTACGCCATCTTTGATATATGTCTGTTGATGGTATTGAAGGTCAGTGTAGGTGAATTCTCATCCTGGCCCACTATCCTGCCTTCAGGTACCAGACCCAGCTTGATCAGAGCCTGGAAGCCGTTACAGATACCAAGTACCAGACCGTCACGCTCGTTTAAGAGCTTCTCAACTTCTTCCTTCATGCGCTCGTTGCGGAATGCCGTTGCAAAGAACTTCGCGCTTCCGTCGGGCTCATCACCTGCGGAGAAACCGCCGGGGAACATTATCATCTGCGCCTTGCTTATCTCGGATGCAAATTCTGCTGCGGAATCCTTGATATCCTGTGCATCGCGGTTCTTGAATACCCTGATAACAGGCTCTGCTCCCGCTCTTTCAAAAGCACGCGCGCTGTCGTATTCGCAATTGCTGCCGGGAAATACGGGTATGAATACCCTGGGCTTTGCAACTTTATTCTTGCATACATAAATGCTGTCGTATTTCTTATCGCTGCAGTCAACGGCTATGCTTTCCGTCTGACCGGAGATGTGGGGGAATACCTTATCAAGAGGTTTAACCCATGCATCCAGCGCATCCTTTGCATTAAGTCTTACATCACCGTGGATCAGGTCGCCGTCGGTCACGGTACCGATCTTCCAGATATATGCATTAAATTCATTATCTTCAAGCGCATCGGCATCAGCGCTGTCCATCTCAAGGATGATATCGCCTATCCTGCCTGCAAAGAGATCCTTTGTGCTGACATCCGAAGATATCTCTGCACCCAGTCCGTTACCGAAGCCCATCTTTGCAACCGCTGCAGCTATACCGTAGGAATCGGTCACATAGGCTGCTTTTGCCTTGCCGCTGTGGATCAGGCTGCTTACCAGATCGTATATCTCAAGGGTGTCCTTATATACGGGTATATCAAATTCATCCTTGGGCACGGAGAAGAGCACCAGCGCATCCCCGGGCTTCTTAAACTCGCCGGTGATGATATCCTGCTGCTTTGCCACATCCACTGCAAAGCTTACCAGCGTAGGCGGAACATCGATATGATTAAAGGTTCCGGACATGGAATCCTTGCCGCCGATGGATGCCAGGCCAAAGCCCAGCTGTGCATCAAAGGCACCCAGCAGAGCCGCAAAAGGCTGACTCCAGCGTGCGGGATCCTCGCTCATCCTGCGGAAGTATTCCTGGAAGGTAAAGTGTATGCCCTTATGCTCACCGCCTGCTGCCACTATCTTTGCAACAGAGGCAAGAACTGCATATATAGCGCCGTGGTAAGGACTCCAGCTTGATACATAGGGATCGAAACCGTAGCTCATCATGGTCACGGTATCCGATTCATCGGTGCCGCTCATGGGCAGCTTGGCTACCATAGCCTGGGTCTCGGAAAGCTGGTACTTACCGCCGTAAGGCATATAAACGCTGGCTGCTCCTATTGAAGCGTCGAACATTTCCACAAGGCCCTTCTGTGAGCAGACATTCAGGTCAGAGAGGACTTCAAGCCACGCCTTCTTTTCATCTCCGGCTTCAAGAGCTGCGGCAGCCTTTTCGCTGATGACTTTCTTTAAGGGGCTGCTCTCCTCATCGGGTATATCAACGGCTACGCTGCACTCCTGATGCGCTCCGTTTGTATTTAAGAATGCGCGTGAGAGATTTACTATATCCTTGCCTCTCCACTTGAGCACCAGTCTGGGTTCCTTTGTAACAACAGCCACTTCTGTAGCCTCGAGGTTTTCCTCATCGGCATATTTCATAAACTCTGCCACATCAGCCGGATCAACGACTACCGCCATTCTCTCCTGTGATTCGGAGATAGCCAGTTCGGTACCGTCAAGACCTGCGTATTTCTTGGGCACTTTATCAAGGTCAACGGTAAGACCGTCTGCCAGCTCGCCGATGGCAACGGATACGCCGCCTGCGCCAAAGTCGTTGCACTTGCGGATCAGCCTGCTTACTTCGGGACGTCTGAAGAGACGCTGAAGCTTTCTCTCCGTAGGCGCGTTACCCTTCTGTACCTCTGCGCCGCACTGCTCTATGGACTGCTCCGTATGCACCTTGGAAGATCCCGTAGCGCCGCCGCAGCCGTCACGGCCGGTCCTGCCGCCCAGTAGTATGATCACATCCCCGGGATCGGAAGTAAGACGCTTCACGTTCTTTCTGGGAGCCGCTCCCATAACTGCACCTATCTCCATGCGCTTTGCGACATAATTGGGATGATATATCTCTTTAGCATATCCGGTAGCCAGACCTATCTGGTTTCCGTAAGATGAATAGCCTGCTGCCGCGCCTCTTACCAGCTTCTTCTGTGGGAGCTTGCCCTTTAATGTTTCCGAAACAGGAACAGTAGGGTCGGCTGCGCCGGTGATGCGCATTGCCTGGTATACATAGGAACGTCCCGATAAGGGGTCTCTTATGGCGCCGCCCAGGCAGGTTGCAGCTCCACCGAAAGGCTCTATCTCGGTAGGATGGTTATGAGTCTCATTCTTAAAGCTGATGAGCCACTCCTCGGTATAGGGATCTATGCCGTCCCCGGGCTTGATCTCAACGGGAACTACTATAGAGCATGCGTTTATCTCATCCGACTCTTCCATATCGGTAAGTATGCCGTCATGGCGAAGCTTCTTCATTGCGATAAGCGCAAGGTCCATAAGGCATACGAACTTGTCATCCCTGTCCTTATAAAGCTCTTCCCTTGTATCAAGATAGCTTAAATAGCTGGTCTCGATGGGAGTGCGGTAGAAGCCGTCGCCGAAGCTTACATCCTTAAGCTCCGTAGCGAAAGTGGTATGACGGCAGTGGTCGGACCAGTAGGTATCCAGCACCCTTATCTCCGTCATGGAAGGATCGCGCTTCTCCTCGCCTGCAAAGTAATTCTGGATATGCTTAAAATCCTTGAAGGTCATTGCCAGCCCAAGGCTGTCATAAAGGCTCTTTAAGGCTGTTTCATCGAGCGACGTAAAGCCGTCAAAGATCTTTACATCTTCCGGCTCATCATATTTCGTTATAAGGGTCGCAGGCTTTTCCATGCCTGTCTCGCGTGAATCCACAGGGTTGATGCAGTACTGTTTTATGCGCTCAAACTCTTCATCGCTTATATCGCCGCTTATCACATAGGTAACAGCGGTGCGGATAACGGGATCCTCATCTTCCTTCAAAAAGCGTATGCACTGCTCAGCTGAATCCGCTCTCTGGTCATACTGGCCCGGCAGGTATTCAACGCCAAAGACCCTTGCCCCTTCGGGCACGGGTATCTCTTCATAATATATCTGATCTACAGGCGGCTCTGAAAAAACCGTCCTGGCGGCCGTCTCAAAAACAGCCTCCGAAACATTCTCTATATCATATCGGATATAAACCCGGATTTCCTTAACCCCTTTTATACCCAAATATCCGGGAATTTCATGTTCAAGCTCCCGATCCTTTACTGCATACTCCTTTTTCTTTGCTACATAGATACGTTTAACGCCGCTCATAATCATCCTTTCTACAAATAAATGTGTGTTTATGGCATACATAGCAGATTATACCGCCCTTTGTGCCTGATGTAAAGTTATGCGCTCCAAAATTCGATAAGCTCTTTCATACGGGATACCGCATGGAAAAACACTCCGTTCTTAACCCCCTCAGTCCAGATATAAGCCTTTGTCATGCCGCGCATACAGTAGCTCGCAATAATGGCGCCTATGGTCTCCAGCTCCATTATCTGGCATCTGTCTATCACGGTATGCTCATCCTCCGCCGTCTTTATCTTATTCCGGCTGTATGCATAGACATAGTTCTTGTTATAAAAGCCCGTCTTCTGGACCTTTTTGATGAAGGCCAGGAGGGTTGAATCGTAGGTAGGCACGCTTATGGTGTTAGCCTTGCCCTCTCCGGGCGCGTACTTCCCGCCCACATCCTGGCCTTTCTTGCTCTCAAGCCAGGGCAGGTAACGGCTCAGCTCTTCCACATCCCTGCCGTACTTTTCGATCATCTGTCTTACGCTTTCTTTTGTGTCAGCCATACTCTTCTTTCCTCCTTGTAAGATCCTTCGTCGCTTACGCTCCTCAGGATGACACCACGATAATGTCATTCTGAGCGAAGCGAAGAATCTTTTAAAATAACTGCCTTATAAGTTCCAGTGCCTCGTCATATTCAAAGTCCGCCACTGCACGCTTCACCTCCAGGAGCTGGCGCCTTAAGCCCGCATCCATGGGATAGGTCAGCAGGTTATCCAGCTTTCTTGAAGCCTCCGACTGTTCCAGCAGCTCCAGGCTTCCCTGCAGGGCATGCAGCATATTTGAGAATTCCTCCCAGGAAAGCTCCTCTTCCCTGATGGGTATTATCTCCTCCCTCAGCATTCCCACATCTTCCAGCGCATCCCTTATGCCTTCCAGCATCTTCTCATACTGGGCTATAAGGAAATCGCCTTCGCGGTCTATGACTCCCACCTTGCCGTCACGGCCCGCATATTCCTGCAGCCTGGCCAGCTCGGAAAGATGTGCTGCGCCTATCCCCGCCATCAGTCCTTTAAGGGCATGGGCCTCATATACGTACTGGCGGTAGTTCTTTGAAGACAGGCAGTCCTTAAGTCTCTGTATATGCCCGGGTCCGTCATCATAGATATACTTGATTATCTGCAGATAACGTCCCATGTCGCCGCCGTAATTCTTAAGGCCCACTTCGGGATCCACGCCGGGAATGCTTATCTGTACATCACTGTAGTCAGCCTGCTCCTCATCCCTGTCAACGTAATGGATTATCTCCGCAGGGAGGAATTTCTTGAGTACAGCTTCCATCGCCGATAAAGCAATGGGCTTTGATATGTACTCCTGGAAACCGCTCTGCAGGAACATCTCCCTGGTACCGCTGATGGCGTTTGCCGTAAGGGCGATGACCGGCAGCCTGCGAATACCCGGATCCTTATGGGAACGTATCAGGGCGGTGGTCTCTATACCGTCCATCTCCGGCATCATCTGGTCCATCAATACCATATGGTAATTATTCTTTTCCAGCTTCTCAAGGCATTCCGCGCCGCTCATGGCCGTATCCACACGCACCTGGTACATGGAGAGTATGCCCTGGGCCACCTTGATATTTGTGATATTATCATCCACCACCAGTATCTTAGCAAGGGGCGCGATAAAACTCTTGCGCTCATGCTCCGGCTGCACCGGCAGTTCCAGGTAATCATAATTACCCAGAGGCTCATAATTCGCCACCTTCTGGATATAGTGAAAGGAGAACACACTGCCTATGCCATAGGTACTCTTTACGGATATACCGCCGCCCATGCCTTCCACCAGACGTTTGCAGATGGCCAGCCCCAGGCCGGTTCCTTCGATGGTACGGTTCTTTATCATATCGGCGCGCTGGAAACTGTCAAAAAGCGTAGGTATGCTCTCTTCCTTGATACCGCTTCCCGTATCCTCCACGGATACCTTGATCAGCGCAAGCTCGTCTTCGCCCTCTTCCCAGTCCACGTTCACGCGTATGTATCCGCGCTTTGTATATTTGGCTGCATTTGTAAGTATGTTTGAATAGATCTGCCGCACCTGGGTTTCATCTCCCAGGAAAGTGGTGGGCAGGCTCTCCTTTACGTGTACTATCAGCTCCACGTTCTTATCGGCCAGACGCAGACTTATCATATTGCAGATATCCTTGAGCACCAGACCAAGATTATACTGCGTCACCGCGGTCTCCACCTTGCCGGTCTCTATCTTTGAAAAGTCCAGGATACCGTTTATGATGGACAGCAGGGTATTGCTGGCATTTCGTATATTGTTTGCATTCTCCTCAACGTGGCTGTTTATGTTATCGTTGAGTATAAGCTCCGTCATTCCTATGATGGCATTCATGGGGGTTCTTATCTCATGGCTCATATTTGCAAGGAATACGGATTTTGCCTGGTTCGCAGCCTCCGCCTCATTCTTAAGACGGGTCAGACGTTCGGTATATTCATGTTCTTCGGTCTTATCGTTTATCCAGATGGTCGTACCCTTATAGGTATCCTTATCATAAAAAGGCACCAGCGATATCAGATAATGCTTATCCCTGATGATCATCTCCTGCCTGTCGTTCTTCCTTAACCTTTTGGCTACATCCTCTCTTGTGGCATCATAATTCAGTTCGGGAAAGATCTCCCTGGCTTTTTCATTTACAAAAAGGACCCTGCCCATGTGGTCCACAACGACAAAGCCCTCTTCTATGGTCTCTATGATATCATCCCTTGCCATTATCATCGAGTCGAACATGCGGTAACGGTATACAAGCGCCACCACCACGCCCCAGCAGATCAGTATGAAAATAGTCATGACCGTACAGGGCATGGCCTCTGCAAAGGCAAGTTCCAGCATTGCGCCGATGGCAGGGATCATCTCTGCCAGTGCCAGATAGGGCGTACCCCTGTTGGTCTCGATCATCTTATTAAGATAGTAGCGGAAAGTGATATAAAAGCCAAATGCGGCTATCAGTATGATCACTGATATCTCGATGATGAAAAACGGGCTGTAATCGAAGTAGAAGCCCGAATTTCTTTCGTATACAGCCAGGTATTTGCTGTCGGTTCCCGGCCAGAGCATTACCAGCATAACATGAGCCAGCAGTATGCTTATCACGGGGATACGGATCATTTTGGGTATATCCACTCCACAGGCTCTTATGGAAAAAAATACAAGAGAAACGATGAATGCTCCAAGGGATACAAACTGGAGCTGTCCTGCACAGAGCATAACCTGGGCATTTTCAGCCCCCCGCTCCAGACAAAAGCCTATAAGTCCCAGCGCAACTGAAAGTCCGGTGAAATTAAGACCTTTCTGAATGAAGGAAGGCTCTCCCTGATTGATCTTGAACATAGTCCACAGCCACATAAGGATCCCTGCAGCCGCAACTAACTGTATAAGCACACCCATACCCTTTATTATACCCGAAAAACAGGTGATTGTACAGTATTGTAAATACTGTATTTATCCGTTATAATTACATTAGTTCCGGGTACCATACAAAGGTTCCTGCGTGTTGAGCCTACAGTACTTTAAACGGGATTCCTATATCGCCAAGCGGATGCCAGGCCTCAGCATTATTCAGTGGAAGGCAGATGTTTTGGTTGCGGTCGCCCACCTGGCTTAGGCTAGGAGTCAATTAGCAGAAACCGGTATCCGGTTTTTTATGCCCTTTTCCCCTTTATTTAAAACGGAATATCAGCATATCCGATAAAGCATCGACAGCCTCATCCAGCTCAGCCGCTGCACTGCGGAATTCATCTGCCGTATCGCTTATCTCCGCTGCAGGTCCGCCCGGGATCGTCTGTTGCGAAAAATCCAGATCATCATAAAGATCTTCCAGCTCATCAGCCCTGCACCCCAGCTGCTTCTGAAGCTCTTTTAATTCATCACGTATACGGGTGACGCTTTCCATCACAGCCGAAGCTGCGGTTGCACTCTCATTAAGCTCCGCTTTCAGCTCCTCATCGGAATGCCTCAGTACATTCGTCTGATCAGCATCCTCAAAAAGTTCGTCGATAACCGCTTTATCCATATATGCCTCCTTATCAATCCCGCCGCACCTGTCATCACGGGCGCAGTGAAGGATCTTTTTTACTGCTTGACAATTATAATCACTCCAAGTATAATACCCTTTGTGCTTAGGGGATTAGTTAAACGGTTTAACATCGGTCTCCAAAACCGTCGAAGAGGGTTCGACTCCTTCATCCCCTGCTATATCAGGCCTGAACGATCCGTTCAGGTCTGTTTTTTTATCCGTTCAGTTCTGCTTCCAGTGCCTCATATTCTTCCATATAGGCATCGGTCTGGGCGTTCAGTTCATCCAGCTCTTTCTGCAGTTCCTGGAGTTTTTCGTAATCACTGGCATTTGCCGGATCAGCCATGCTCTCCTCCAGCTCAGCCTTTTTTGCGTCATTTTCATCAATAAGCTGTTCAAGCCTTGCCAGTCTGCGTTCGGCCTTCGCCCTTTCCTTACCGGGATTGGACTTTTTGGCTTTAGGCTCCGCCTTCTGTTCTGCAGGCACCTCTGCATTCTTTTCTATCTTCCAGACAGCTTCCTGGTCCAGCAGTTTTTCCTTGCCGTAATGACGTTCGAATTCCTCGTAACCGAAAGGAAAATACTCCGCATTTCCCGGTCTGAATATCAGCAGTTCATCGGCAAGCCTCCGTATCAGATAACGGTCATGGGATACAAAGAGCAGCGTTCCCTTATACTCCGCGAGCATTTCTTCCAATGCTTCCTTTCCCACTATATCCATATGGTTTGTGGGCTCATCCAGTATCAGGAAATTTGGTCTGGTCTGCAGTATCTTTGCCAGCGCCAGCCTTACTTTCTCTCCGCCGGACAGATCGGAGACATTCTTAAAAACTTCATCTCCGGTAAAGAGGAAGCCTCCCAGAACATTCCTGACCTCCGTTTCGGTAAGGGTGGGATAAGTATCCCAGAATTCATCCAGCACAGTCTTTGTGCTCATGCTCTTAGCCATCTGCTGTTCAAAGTATCCCACGTCCACGGCGTATCCGAATTCATACTTCCCGCTCTTTCTGGGTATCTGCCCCATAAGGGTCTTTAGGAAGGTGGACTTGCCAAGACCGTTACCGCCTATTACCCCCAGCTTCTTTCCCTTCTGAAGGTTCAGGGTGACACGGCACAGTATTTCATCATAGCCTATGCCCAGATTATCAGTGACCAGAACCTCCCTGCCGCTTTCACGGGCGGGCTCCGAAAGTCCGTGGAAGGCTCTCGTATCTGATTCCTCCGGACGTTCGATCACTTCCATATGTTCTATGGCCTTCAGTTTGGACTTGGCCATATTTGCCTTTGTGGCTTTATGTATAAAGCGGTCTGCCACAGCCTGCAGGCGCTCTTTCTCCTTCTGCTGCACCAGATAATCCTTAAGCTGTTTATCATGGGCTTCTTTCTTAAGCTTTACAAATTCACTGTAATTGCCGGGATAACGCTTTATCCTTCCGCGTTCTATCTCCCATACGGTCTCTGCCACACGGTCCAGGAAAAGCCTGTCATGGCTGACCACTACCACCGCCCTGGGGTATTCGGCCAGATAATCTTCCAGCCAGGCTATGGTGGAGATATCCAGATGATTGGTAGGCTCATCCAGAAGCAGTATATCAGGCCTTGATAAGAGCAGCTTGATAAAAGCTATCTTTGTGCGCTGTCCTCCGGAAAATTCCGAAAGCGGCCTGTCCTCATCCTCCCGCAGAAAGCCGAAACGGGTATAGAGCATGTCATAATCCTTCTCATAGCGGTAGCCGCCCATATAATTAAAGCGCTCCTCCATAAGGGCATACTCTTCCGCCAGGGCATGATCCTCTCCCTGCTGCAGTTTTTCCAGAGCCGCATCCATACGTTCCTTGAGCTCAAGTACAGGCTCAAATACGCGCTTAAGCTCCTGCCCCAAAGTGGCATGCTCATCCTTAAAAGTCATCTGGGAAAGCCAGCCTATCACCGGATCGCCGGTCTTTGCTATCACAGGCTGGTCGTCGGAATCCCTGGGCTGCGGCGTCAGTTCACCGCAGATCAGTTTTAATAAAGTTGTCTTACCGCAGCCGTTCCTGCCCACAACGGCGAGCTTCTCCCCTTCGCGTATGTCGAAATTCACATCCCTGAGGATAAGCTCGCCGCCGTATGAAACGTCTGCGTTCTGTATTGATAGAAGCATATCTTATAATTTGGTGAATATCTCGCTGTCTAATGAAGTATCCCCGTCTTCATTCTCTCTGTAAGGAAGGCTGATGGGGGGAACCTGTATGCCAAGACCGCATATGGAAGTAACTATACGGATCTTCTCGTTAACTGCGATCATAACATCGCTCATGTAATTCTTCTTTATCATCTCGTCAAGATTGTCGATAAAGGTGCTCACGGTAAAGGGAGTAAGGGTCTCCAGAACCATGCTGACGTATTTTTTCTCCTCATCTGCTATCTCAAAACGCACGTGTGCCATTGCCGTAGTGGGTGCAGCGGGATTAAGATGCACGGCAACCTTTGTCTGCACGCCCATTTTTATCTGCTCCCCGCTCTTAGCGCCGTATGTATTATTATATTCCAGCGTCTTGATATTAGTGGGTCCTACTGTAACTTTAACATCCTTCATTTTTTATTCTCCTTTTAGTTTATTGTAAAGCTGCTGGCTTAATTCTCCCAGTATCTTTTCATCCAGTTCATCTGCACATCCCCTGTCGCATAATGCGGCGTTATCGGGAATGATGGGGATCTTTGCACAAAATTCTATACCATAGGCAGCTGCCGCCTCCTCCAGCCTGCTCTGCCCGAATATCTCGTGGCGCTTTCCGCAATCGGGACATTCAAAGTAAGACATATTCTCAACAATACCCAGGATAGGCACATTCATTGCCTGGGCCATATGGACAGCCTTGCCCACTACCATGGATACCAGCTCCTGGGGTGAGGTAACCACCAGTATGCCTTCGATCGGCAGCGACTGGAATACCGTAAGAGGCACATCACCTGTTCCCGGAGGCATATCCAGAAGCATCATATCAACGTCTCCCCATGCCACTTCAGTCCAGAACTGCCTTACCGTAGAGGAAATGACAGGACCGCGCCATATAACGGGATCGTCCTCGTGCTCCAGCAGCATATTGATGCTCATGATCCTGATGCCGCCCCTGCTCACAGCAGGAAGCACATTCTTTCCGTCGCTGCCCGCCTGTTCATGTATACCGTACATACGGGCTATTGACGGACCAGTGATATCCGCATCCAGTATAGCCGCGCTCTTTCCGTTCTTTGAAAAAGCATTGGCGAGCAGGGCAGTGACCATGGATTTACCCACGCCGCCCTTACCGCTTATAACGGCTATCATATGTCCTACATTCGATCCTGCATTGGCAGGATCTTTTGCAAAGGGATCCCTGCGAGACGCGCAGCCGCTTTCACCGCAGCTGCTGCAGTTATTTGAACATTCTTCACTCATTGTTTTTCAGCGTACTTTATCACGCCACTCCTTCAGTTTGATGTTTTTTTACTATAAACAGATCTGCTATGGCCTTTGCCAGCCCAAAAGGATAAAGCTGCATCATGCGCGTGCTGATCAGCTTGCCCATCTTTACGTCAAAGCTTATCTGTACAAAACGTTCCTCATTGGGGAAAGCATCATTCAGATACCCGCCGGGATCTGCCTGGCTTGTAGCCGGGGTAGATATATCTACCAGCTTATCCAGCATCATTCCCATGGCAGTAGCGGCCGAACCCATCATCTGGTTCATGGATTCAGAAACGGCGCTTAAATGCAGCTCGGAAAGATCCTGCTCGTAAAACATTCCGTGTCCGTCGCTTCCCATCATAAGATCCGTCATTATCTTGACGTCATCTTCCTTCAGGAAAAGGACGCTGTAACCGTCAAGTCCCTTCACATAATCGACCCGGGTCACTACCGATCTCTCTGCAAGTTCCTCGACTATCTCGCCTTTCTGCTTGATCTCAACAAAAGGGGTAGAGATATCTATATTGTTATTTAACAGCATACTGAGGGCTGTCATGGCATTACCAAGTGTGATATTTGCCACTTCTCCGATAGCGGATATCTCCATATCGTTAAAGCCCGCCTGCCCCGCTTTCTTTTTTGCAGCATCAATAGCAGCGCTGTCCATCAGCATTTGCCCTCCTGTCGTAATATTAGTGCCACAGCTTTATTACTGCTGTATTATTTGGCAGCATCTTTTCTGTCCCTGTGCATCTCAAAATGAATATCTTTATTCATGTCAATACTTCCGGAGATGTTGCGGTCATCCATATCCGCTACCAGTTTATTCCTGTCAGCCGCGCTCTTTGCCGCCGGCTTAAGACTTCCCGGGCCGTTAACACAGCCACCGTTACAGATCATGCCCTCTATGAAATCTTCAGGCAGCCTGCCCACTTTCAAAAGGGTAAGCGCCTTCTTGCATTCCTCCGGTCCGTTGCAGGCACAGACACTCAGTTCATCACCCGCTCCGCTTTCCTTATATGCTTCCTTCACGGCAGCCATGACACCGCCGTTCTTTGCAAAATTCTTTCCGTATCTGCTGCCCTGCTGGTTCTCCAATGCCTTAGGCTTGGGAACTATATCCTTTGCCCTGAAGAGAGCCATCAGTTCCTCAAAAGTCAGCACCAGATCGGCATTATCGCCGTGTATATGCTGGTATTGTCCCGCCTCGCTCTTCTTTGCTATGCAGGGTCCTATGAATATGCACATCGCTTCCGGATGTCTTGCGCGTATCAGTCGCGCGGTTGCTGCCATAGGCGATACTGTGGTGGAAATGCATTCTGCAAGCTGCGGGAAATGCCTGTTTATCATATGTACAAAGGACGGGCAGCAGGAAGTTGTCTTCTTCTTGCCTTCTTTCTTTGCTTCCGCCCATTCCTTAGCCTCTTCGTAAGCCACGTAATCGGCTCCCAGAGCTACTTCAACCATATCGGAAAAACCCAGCTCCTTTATGGCATCCCTTAAAGAATCCATTGATATGCCCGGTCCGAACTGCCCTTCACCGGCAGGCGCCACCATAGCATATACTTCCCTCCCCGAACGAAGGGCTTCTATCACTTCTATCATACGCGAGGAATCCGATACCGCCCCGAATGGGCAGGAGGCGATACAATGGCCGCAGCGTATGCACTTTTCATCATCTATATGCACCCTCATGTTCTCGTCCATGCCGATGGCATCGACGGGACATGCGCGCTTGCAGGGTCTCTGAAGATCCGCTATGGCGTGGTAAGGGCAGGCCTGATGGCACTTGCCGCATTCACGGCATTTGTTGGGATCTATATGGGCCTTGTCACGTTCTATCGTGACCGCGCCGAAATTACAGGAATTGAAGCACGCCTTTGCCATACACTTCTGGCAGTTGTCCGTCACGACAAAACGCGTAATGGGACAGCCCTCGCATGCCGCCGGCAGTATCTGCACGGTATTATGGCAAGGCTCTCCGGTAAGCGGATTCCTGTTGCGCGCCAGGCTTATACGCTCGCGTACCACTTCTCTTTCTTTGTATACGCAGCAGCGGAACGCCGGCAACGGTCCGGGAACTATCTCGTAAGGTATCCTGTCTACCGCCTCATCAAGTTTACCCTCAAATTCGGCTTTCGCTACCAGATATAAGACTTCCTGCTTTACATCCACGAGCGAAGGATTCTCGTGCAGCATCTTACTTCCTCCCGGTGTTTTCTCACAAGTATTATACATTATAACAAAAAACTATGTTTTTATCAATCAAACATTTGCAGATAATTTGTATAATGATGCCAGGGTCAAAAGCTCATATGACGGTCATGCTTGCATGAACCGGCATATGAGTTTGGGACCCGCCCGAACATGAGCAAGTAGCGAAATGCTTGTTTTACAAGCATTTCAGCGGATTGCGAATGTTCGTAGGATTGCGGGAGTTGCGTAGCAACGAAGCAATCCGTAGGCATCACCGTAGGCATCATAAGGCCAAAAAAGATGCAATTGACCTTAACATCATGTACTGTATATAATATGATTACAGAAGTCCGCGGGGGGAACGCTTATGAATAAAAAGCTCAAAAACGCCATTGTTGTGGCAATCCCTATAGTCATAATCCTGCTTATAGTCATTATCAGCAATTTCAAGCAGGCTTTAAAAGCCATTCCCAAAAATCCCGCCGATACCGTCGGAAATACCGCAGGTAATCTTTATAACGGCGGTACTTTCTGCGAATCAGCCGGCAAGGTCTATTTCTCCAATCCCTACGACGGCGGCAGCATCTATTCCATGAATCCCGACCAGAGCAATATAAAAAAAGTCATCGGTGCCAACGCCCAATATCTTAATGCGGCAGGCAATTATTTATACTACTATTCCGAAGACAGCGCAGGCCAGTCAGGCCTGGGATATATACGTGACGGCCGCGGCATCTACCGTGTAGACAAAGCCGGCAAAAGAAATATCATGCTTGCCAACCTTACTTCCGACGGTCTGCTGCTTCTGGGCAATACCCTTTACTACACCCACTTTGACGTTCAGAAAGAAAAGACCACCGTATCCCCTAAAGTCACTTTCAACGGCATGAGTACCGAAGGCCGGGATGACACTGTCAAGGTGAACGATCATGTCAAGCCCGGCTGCGCCGCAGGCACCTCCGTATACTATGCCGGCATGACCGGTGACCACTATCTCTATTCACTGGACGGGGTCAGCGGCAGCGTCACCAAAATAGCCGATATCAACATGTACGAACCCACCATAGACGGCAGCACCCTCTATTTCCTGGATATGGACGATAACATGAGCTTAAAGAGCATGCCTCTCTACGGCGGCGCTGTTACCACCCTGAGTTCAGAGCGTATCGAGACTTTTAATCTTTACGATGAATATATCTATTACCAGACCATAGATGAAAGCGGCGCCAATGATTATGCTTTCAAACGCATCCGCACGGACGGCGCCGGTGAAGAAATACTTCGTTCGGGCGTGGTGAAGGATATACAGCTGACCTCCACCTATGTTTATTTCAGGGATTTCAATTCCGATGTACCCATCTATCAGATCCCCACTTACGGCAGCGGAGACGTTCAGATCTTCCAGGGCGCTTCCGATGCGGTAGTTACGCCTTAAGATACTATATGTTTTTCCATCGAGGCCGCGGCCATCTCAGCCACGGTCTTTTTTGTTATGGGATGCCTGTAAAAAGGAGCCAGCTCAGCAAGAGGCTTTAATACAAAATCCCTGGCAGCCATATCGGGATGGGGTATGACCAGATCCGCATCATCCAGGATCAGATCATCATAAAAGATAATATCCAGATCCAGGGGTCTGGGCCCCCAGTGCTGCTTTCTGCTCCGGTCAAGTCCCTGCGCCTCTTCAACCTTATGCAGAAATGCCAGAAGCCGGTGAGGCTCATACAGGGTCCATATCTGTGCTGCCCCGTTATAAAAATCCTGCTGTTCCACCCCTCCGTAAGGAGTTGTTATTACAGGCTTCGTCTTCTTTACCACTCCGCAGAAGGGATCCTCATCTATCATCTTAAGGCCGTCCTCTATCTGCTTTTCACAATTGCCCTCATTGGCCCCATAAGCCAGAAATACTGTATGGCGCTTTCTCCTTATACAGACCGAGACATTCTTAAACTGCGCGTCGATAGGTGCATCCGGCTTGGATACCTTTATCTCAAGCTCCTTAAGACTGTCGTATTTTAAGAAGAGCGCCGCGGAAAGCCTCTCCGCAACCGTTTCTATAAGCTGATGGCGCTCTTTGTTGAACTCCCCTTTAAGAAAAAGACAAACCTCCTCATAGGATATGCTCTTATCCAGATCGTCATCAAACCCCGCTTCCTGCAGGGATAAAAAAAGCCTGACAGACAGAACGAAATCCTGCCCCCGGGCTTCTTCTTCCGGATACACTCCGTGATATCCGTATATCTTAAGGTCCTCTATCTGTATCTCATCCATTGTCATCTGCTCTTACCAAGCATTGCATAAAAACGCTGTTCCAGATCGGGGTCAGCTTCGAAATCCCCTCTGAGAGCTACGGTCACGGTACTGCTGCCGGGCTTTTTTACGCCTCTCATGGTCATGCAGGTGTGCTCTGCCTCCACCATTACCATTACACCGCTGCAATCCAGCTCATCCATCAATGCATCAGCTATCTGTCCTGTCATGCGTTCCTGCATCTGCAGGCGTCTGGCAAATACTTCCACTGTTCTGGCCAGCTTTGAAAGTCCTGCCACCTTGCCGTCGGGTATATATGCTACATGTACCTTTCCGAAGAAGGGCATAAGATGATGCTCGCAGGTAGAAAAGAATGTGATATCCCGCTCCAGCACCATATCATCGCTTTCGGTAGAAAATGTACGGCAGAGATGATCGGCAGCGTTCTCATCCATACCGGAAAGGGTTTCCGCATACATGCGCGCCACGCGTCTCGGAGTATCCTTAAGCCCTTCTCTTTCAATATCCTCGCCCATTCCCTCAAGGAGCAGGCGCACCGCCTTTTCTATCTTTTTTTCGTCTACCATGTTTTTGAAATCCTTTTTTTTAATATAAATAAGATCCTTCGCTTCGCTCAGGATGACATTACCGCGTTCAGGATGACATCAGCGCAGCGTTCCGGCCGCTTCCTTAAGCCTTTCAAGCCATGACAGCGATCCACAGGCTATCACGGGCTTTTCACAGCCCGAAAGCAGCAGCGCCATTTCAAGTCCTTCTTCAACGCTGCCTGCAGCCGTTGTGTTCTTTATATATTTCGCACCGCATTCCGCCAGTTCGTAACCATCCAGCGCCCTGGGATTTCCGGGCGGGGTAACCGTCACCAGATACGAAGCCCCGCTGCCCAGTATGCGGATGATCTTTTCGTACTCCTTATCCTTAAGTACGCCCATAAGCAGGATGTATCCGCCTTCCGGAAAATAAATATCCAGGCTTTCCTTAAGAGCCAGGGCTCCCGCCTCATTATGGGCACCGTCCGCTATGATATAAGGCTTTTTATGCAGGATTGAAAATCTTCCGTACCATTCCGCATCCTTAAGTCCTTCCTTAAGAGCCTTATCACTTATATCAAAGCCGGCGGAACGCAATGCTTCCACTGCTTTTATTGCCAGAGCCGCATTTCCCGGCTGATAAGAGCCTTCCAGTTTTATCCTTATCCTGCCGTATGGCTTTAAAGTAAACGACGTTGCGCTTAGCGAATACTGTATCTTTTCGGGTATATCTGCTTCTGTATAGCAGCAGCCCTCTTCTTCAGCCCGCTCCTTAAGGATACGGTTCACGGAAGCTCTCTGCTTTGCACTGACCACATAAGCTCCCGGCTTGATGATCCCGCTCTTTGTCGCTGCTATGGCTTCAATGGTATTTCCCAGCCACTGCATATGGTCGCAGGCTATGGGTGTAAAAACGCAGACAGCCGTATCGGTGAGAATATTCGTTGCATCCTCCGCACCGCCCATACCGCATTCAACGATGGCGGTCTCACAGCCTTTATCCCTGAAATACATAAAAGCCAGCACGGTCAGGGCCTCAAAAAAAGTAGGCAGTGGTTTCTCTTCAGAATCAAGTTCTTCCTCCGCCGCCTTTATTTTTTCCCAGTATCCATTCCAGTCCTTTAAGCTTATCTGCCTTGCGCCTGTACATACAGTCTCGCGGTCATCTTTCATCGCCGGCGAATAAAAGCAGCCGCTCTTTATCCCAGCGGCCTTCAATACCGCGCAAAGATAAGCCAGTACAGAACCTTTTCCGTTGGTCCCCGCTATATGGACAGCTTTAAGCCCTCTCTGGGGATTGCCCATTTTCTCTGCCAGCGCGCTTACCGCATCCAGCCCCGGCCTGCTCCCCCTGCTCTTAAGCTCCCTTATGTATTCAGCGATATCCGAAGCCGTCATTCAAAACTATCGGGAATACCGTCTCCGTCTACATCACCGTTAGCACCAAAGTTGATATTCTGCATATTCACGGTGCGGCGTTTGATACGCTCGCTGTCAGCCTTCTGCAGTATATAATCCTTTATGGCCTTGGCATTTCTGATGTGCTTGAATACCAGATTGGAATCCGTAACATCACCTGTAAAGCAGGTAACGGTTCCCAGCTTAAGGATCCTTTCCAACAGGCTGGTATTAAGACGTACGTCGGTCACCTTATACATATAGCAGTCATCTTCCGATTTATTCAGGAAGCCCCTGTCTATGGTTATCATATCCTCACGAACATGATAAACGGTGAAAGTCCAGGGTAATCCCAGAAATAACAAACGTTTTCTCTCTCTGAACACATCTTCTGCCATAGTTACTGCCCTCCGTTTTCTGAATCGTTTTCCCTGTCGGGATTGTTTTTATCCAGGCGCTCGATATAATCAATGACCTCCTGGTTCTTTTCGCCGCTCCTGCAGCCGTAAAGAATATACTGATCCATCCTCTCCCTGCGGATAACCTTGCCGCGAAGATGTACCACATTACCATTCTTCTCGTTAATGGTACACGATACCGTCCTTCCGTTCAAGATGTTAAGACGTTTTTTTGCATCCAGTACAAAAGCAAAACCGCTGGGGCTGACATCCTTTAAGGTGGAAAAGACCTGATCCGCCACTCCCTCGATGGTAAATATAGCCGGCTGCCAGACATAGGTCCTGTGCTCGCCGCGGCGGTTCTCTATGCCTTCACTCATGGGAGATACTATCCTGTGATAGATAAGCCCGTTCTTCTTTACCGTATCTATCTTGCAGTTTTTGAAGGTCCAGTTATTTCCCTCGCCGTCAGGAACTTCCATATGTATCTGCACGCCGCTGCCCGTAAAGTTCACCCTCAGCCCTTTATGCATAAAAGGGATGACCAGCAGGCTCCTGTCCCCCGTTTTCATTACACGGGAGATGAACTTCGCCTGGGTATCACCGCCGTTGGAGACGGAGATCTGAACTTTTACCCCCATGGGGATATCGGCATAATTCATTTCTCAACCTCATATATCACTGCACAGTATCCGGGTATGCTGAGTTTCATCACGCGGTCTTTGGAGCTTATCTTATCTTTCCCCGCCTTTATGCTGCCGCCGTACTTCTCCCATTCTGTGCACAATACACAGTTCCAGCTCTCATCCTTCTTACGGGTCTTCTTTTTCTTAGTGTTCTTTTCTGCCGTTTCCTCCTCAGGCTCCTCCTTATCAAGAGCCAGGGGGAAATCCTTTATCTCTTCACGGCCGAAATTGATGGCGCATACATAAGCCTTGTTCTTATCCATACGTTTCATCACATAGAGCAGTTCCCCGCCGTCCCGGCAATACAGCCATTCATAATTATCTCTCTCGTATTCCCTTGCATACAGCACCTCATTATCCTTATACAGCTGCTGCAGGTCGCATACACAGTCATAAAGCCCCTTATGCTGCTTTTCCTTCAGGAGTTCAAACTCAACTTCCCTGGATTCGTTCCATTCCGTACGCTCTCCCAGTTCGTTTCCCATGAAAGAAAGCTTTTTACCGGGATGCATATACATATATGCGTAATAGGTCCTGATCTGGGCAAACTTCTCTTCCTCGCTGCCATGCATCTTCTCAAGGATAGTGCCCTTGCCTCCCACAACCTCATCATGGGAAAGCGAAAGTATAAAGCGCTCCGTATAATAATACCACATGGAGAAGGTCAGCTTATGGTAATTTGCCGGCCTCTGCTCCACGGGAAGAGAAAGGAAATACAGACTGTCATACATCCAGCCCATATCCCATTTATAATCAAATCCCAGGCCGCCGTCCTTAACGGCTTTGGTAACGCCGCCCTGCCAGGAAGAAGAATCCTCCGCAAAGAGCATCACCTTCGGATATTTTTTCTTGATCAGTGTAGTGAGCTTTCTGGCAAAGGCCATGCCTGCGGGGTTCTCCCCCCTGCCCTGCTCACCGTCATTATATATAAGACAGCTTACCGCATCCACTCTCAGGCCGTCAAAATGGAACTCGCTTATCCAGTAATCTGCCGCCGAAAGCAGGAAACTTACAACCTCCGGACGTTTATGGTTGAATACACATGTTCCCCACTGGCTGTCACGGTAATCCTCATAAAGCCTGGTGGTATCGTAAAGCTTCATGGCAAAGTCATCCAGCGCAAAATGCACGGGAACGTAATCCATGATAACGCCCAGTCCCGCCTTATGACATTCATCCACCAGATACTTAAGGTCAGCGGCGCTGCCATAACGTGAAGTAGGCGCGAAATATCCTGTCAGCTGGTATCCCCAGGATCCGTCGAAGGGATATTCACACAGAGGCATCAGCTCTATATGGGTATATCCGCTCCCTTTTGCATGTTCGATAAGCGGAGCGGCTATCTCACGGTAGCTGTACCAGCCATGCTCCTCATCGGGATTCCTTTTAAAAGCTCCCAGATGTGCCTCGTATATTGAAAGGGGCTTATCCTTACAGTCACTCCTGTTCTTTATCCATTCATCATCACTGAAGGAATATTCCTTAAGATCTACGATCTTTGAGGCGCTCCCGGGCCGCAGTTCCGCTCCGAAAGCGTATGGATCGGCGTGTTCGGCCCTCCAGTAATTATCTCCGTATATAACGTATTTATAAAGATCACCGGGCTTTGCGTTCTTTATCGTGATGCTCCATACTCCCTTATCATCACGCTCCATCGGCTCTTCCGTCCAGCCGTTAAAATCACCGAAGATGTTGACTCCTCTTGCAGCCGGCGCATAGGTCCTGAATACCGTTCCGGTCTTTGACACATGGGCACCGAAATACTCATATGCTTTAAGTGCGGATCCTTCCATGAATTCCTGCATTAACACGTCCCTGTTCATTACTTCCCCTTTCGTAAATGTCATCCGGCATAAGATCCTTCGCTTCGCTCAGGATGACATGCCGCTTCGCTCAGGATGACATGCCGCTTCGCTCAGGATGACATCTTTTTAGTTTATTGTAACGTAGCCCGGCCGGAACTGTCCGGTAACTTCCGTATGCTCGGTTATACCGTAAGTCTCTTTGAGCCCCTCGTAATAGGCGCTTCCCACATCCGCATTTCCGCCGGCCACATCGTTTAAGTATACCATATAATCCCGCACAAGTGTTTCTTTTTTGATATTTTCTTCAATGCTGTCCACACTGAGTCCCGTAACAGCCCTTTGATACTCCGAAAGCTTAAAGTACTCCCTTTCGGCATCATAATGTATATCCCTGATCCTGTCTTCATCCAGGACAAATCCTGCCCTCCGGGCCTCTATGAAATAGATCTCATCCCTTATCGCATAATCCAGAAGGGTCTTTTTAGCTATATTCGAAATAAATCCGGCTTCCTTATCCGTGCTTATGCGCAGCTTCCAGTATGCCGTGGGATCCGCCTCATCATAAGCCCTGGCATGTATATCCCCTTCCTGTTCTATACGCAGGATATAACGCGCCAGTCCCGCCATCGTCAGTTCTGTCCGGTCTCCATAAGGTGAAACGATACTGACCGCACATTCATCAAGATGATCGGAAAGCACATATCCGTTATCCGATACCGACCTGCGGTTGACTATCACCACTCCCAGGATAAAAACAGCAAGAGCCAGGAACACCGGTCTGTAAGGCCGCAGAAAAGCCAGGGGCGATCTGCGGTCGATCTTTTTTACAACCGGTGCACTGTGCACTGCAGCGCTCTTTAACGCCTTTAACCTGTTGTTTCTTCTGCTGTCATCCGCATTCATCATGCCACCTTGGGAAAGCAGTCTTCAAATTCCAGCTGCCTGTATTCTTTCTCATCCTCTTCCGGACAGAAGGAAGGCCAGCACATACGCTTTCTGAAATCACGGATATACGCTGAATAAAGGTTTCTTAAACTGTCATCACTGACGATCCCTTCTTCCTCGAATTCGTATTCTATTTCAATGTCATCCTCTGCGCCAAGTCCCTTGCGTATTATGAATTCCGGATCATACCATATCCTCTTCTTACGGCAGTATTCTTCCAGAAATACCAGAACTTCCACATCGGGTATACGGTTAAACCTCCCAAAGACCTGCTCCACATGGCCGCCGTGTATCTCCATGGTGACCAGCGATTTCCTGAGAGCATCATTCTTCCTGACAAAGAGCACGTTTGTTACGCCGTCCGCATGCGAAGATGCATAGGACATGACACAGTTCCCCTGGGCGATCGCCTCATGAAAGAAATCAAAGGAATCCCTGGGCAGCAGCACACTGTATTCCTTTCCTTTATACTCCAGATCCGAATTTTTCTTTCTCTCCCTGATGCGCTCATCCAGTTTGCTGTCACGGCGCACAAAACGCACCATGCTCTCCATCTCCTCAACTATATCATACACATCCTCAGCCGAGGGAATACGGAGTTTTCTGAATTCATCGAGTTCATCTTTAAGATTAAAGAACATCCCGTAATAATGGATCAGATCGGGATCATTCGATCCTGCCAGGCGTTTATACAAGGCACGGCTGAAAGGTCTTCCCGCGAAAAAGCCGGCCCCGTCATATAACTCCTGAAAATAAGTCCACTGCGCACAGCTGATATCCGTACCGATGATATGATCCGAATATGCATTATATACATCCACATTCCACTGAAGCCTGTCCGCATCAGCCAGCAGCCAGATCATTCCGTCATTGTTCAGTATCCTGAGAAACTTAAGGGGGATATTATGGCCTATTATCTTCTCCGGAGTGCTGCCGTACATATCATATTCGTCAAGCCGTTTAAGATATAAGGCTACATTTGCCAGCTCCGCCTTATAAAGTATCTCCCTGCAGCCGCTCTTATGGCACACAAAATACATATGCCTGAAAATATCCCCCAGTTCATCATTGGCATACTTCTTCATATGCCAGTGCGGGAATACTTCCGTCACCTTCTTTAGCATCCTGTCCGTCACTTCCGTATCAGCCACAGAATCCGGCGAGCTTACATACTCAAAAAAGCTGTCTTCATCTTCCTCTGTAAAGCTGTATCCCTCCCTGATCACAAAACGCTTATAGCCTTCAGGATACATGCTCTTATCGCTGATATATATATCTATCATATACTCGCCGTTTTCGCTTTTTCTGACATAAGGGAAGATATTTGTACGATCGGGATCGGCTCCCATTCTTACTTCCATGTCAAAAAAGTCCTCCTCCGAAACCGGAGGAAGACCGTCTGCCTCACTGCCCGTTTTCTCCGGGCAGCAGGCCATTAACCTTTCAAGCCTTCTCAGATCATCCATTTTTATAACCCTCTTACATCTTTTCAGGCAGGTCCAGTCCCAGTATCTCCATACCGTTCTTAAGCACTATCCTGGTGCAGTCCACCATCTTAAGGCGGGCATTACGGATACTTTCCTCTTCTCCTTTTATTCTGTTAGCCGTATAGAAACGGTGGAATTCTCCTGCCACATCCAGCAGATACCTGTTTATATGTGAAGGATCCAGCTCATCCGATGCCTGCGACATCACTTCGGGGAAACGTGCCAGGCACTTGATAAGGTTTATCTCCGACTCCTGTGTAAGCACCGATGTGTCGATCGCCGAAAAGTCCATGCCGGCTTTTTCCTCTTCGGAGCATACATTATTTACAAGTGAATTGATCCTCGCATACGCATACTGTATATAGTATACGGGGTTATCGGAGTCATTCTTCACTGCCAGATCCAGATCGAAATCTATGGCAGAAGCCGCCGCACGGCTGTTGAAGAAATATCTCGCAGCATCCACGCTTATCTCATCCAGCAGATCCCTTAAGGCTATTGCCTTTCCGGAGCGCTTTGACATTCTTACCTGTTCACCGTTCTGAACTAAATTTACAAGGTGCATCAGCACGATCACCAGCTTGCCCGATCCGTCCAGTCCCAGTCCGTCCAGAGCCGCCTGCAGACGGGCAACATGTCCGAAGTGGTCTGCTCCCCAGATATTGATCGCCCTGGTGAAACCGCGGTCAAACTTGTTACGGTGATATGCTATATCCGCAGCAAAATAGGTGTAGAATCCGTTGGAACGTTTAAGCACATCGTCCTTCAGATTAAGGTTCTCTATCTGCTCGGGAGTCTTGCCTTCCTTTGTGTACTTATCAACCAGCAGCTCTGTAGTCTTTAACCAGAGCGCGCCGTCCTTCTCATAGGTCAGGCCTTTATCTGCCAACTTCTGTACCGTATCCGCCACCAGTCCCGATTCATGAAGTGAAGATTCAAGGAACCAGGTATCATAGGTAACCCTGTACTTCTCCAGATCCCTTTTCATCAGCGGGATGTTGGTCTTTAATCCGAAGTCTGCCATGAACTTGAGTCTTTCGGCCTCTTCCATATCCAGCAGCTTCTTTCCGTGTTCATCGTAAAGTGCCTGTGCCAGTTCCTTTATGTCGTCGCCCTGATAGCAGTCCTCGGGGAATTCAAAACCATCCTCCCCGTATATTATCTGCATATACCTTCCGTTTATGGATACCGCAAACTTGTTTACCTGATTACCAGCATCATTTACATAAAACTCTTTGGATACGTCATATCCTGTCTTTTTGAGCAGGTTTGCAAGGGTATCTCCCAGAACGCCGCCTCTCGCGTTACCTATATGCATGGGGCCCGTAGGATTGGCGGAAACGAACTCCACGTTTATTTTCTGTCCCTTGCCTTTATCACTGCTGCCGTAGCTTTCTTTCTCGTTTTCTATGGCGTTAAGGACTTCCCCATACCACTTCTTATCCACAAAGAAATTTATGAAACCGGGACCTGCCACCTCAACCTTATTAAAGTAGCTTCCGTCAAGCTTTGCCCGTTCGACCACTGCATCCGCTATCATCCTGGGAGCTTTTCGCAGTTTCTTCGCCGCCGTCAGCGCAAAGGATGAAGCAAAATCCCCGTTATTTGTATCAGCGGGGATCTCCACGTTCATCTCCAGCTCATCGCTTTCGATAAATACCCCCTCTGCTGCCAGTTCTCTGTAACTGTTGTTCAGGATTTCCCTGATCTGGGACATCGCCTTTCCGATCATATTTATCATTTGTCTTTTCCTCCGTTTAATGGTCTTATATTATAACACTCATAGGCACAATATGCAAACGCATTTGTCCCGCATCCTATAGTGACAATCCGCCCCGGATAATGTATCATATCAATATGTACGGACAGAGAAAAGAAAGATCCATCTTCACATTCATCATCCCGATAGCCCTGCTTTTAGTGGCTTTGTTTTTGCTGTATAAAGGCGGCAGGCGAAACGCGGTAGGCGGCATAGGCGAGCCCATACAGACTCCGGAAAGCGGTCATATAGAGCGGACGATCGATGAATGGAGATTATTGATCGATTATGATTATGCCTATGATATCGAGGCACTGGTCCTGCATACCAAGAATTATCCGGAAACGGATATAGGCGGAAAGCTTGCACCGAAGGATCTGGCGCTGGGCTGGGGCACGGTTGCAGCCTACAATAAAGCCATAAATTTTCACTGGAGCCAGTCAAACCGCTGGTATTACTGGTCATGCGATACTTATTCCGAGATGGAACCCGTATCTCTCCCGGGTATGGATGCGGCAACTTCCGTTTCGATACAATCCGCAAATACGCACGTAATAGCTGCAGACAGCAGTGTAAAAAGTGTGATAAACAGGATACGCAGAGGCGACCATGTGCATCTTAAAGGATATCTTGTGAATATCATCGGCATGGGCTCGGGCGGAAAAAGCTTCAGCTGGAATTCAAGTATTTCCCGCACCGACTCCGGCAACGGCGCCTGCGAAGTATTCTATGTTACGGAGGCGAAGATCCTAAAGTAAAGATCCTTCGCTTCGCTCAGGATGACAGGTAACACGCTCAGGATGACAGG
>CAMVRS010000007.1 GCA_947169935.1 uncultured Lachnospiraceae bacterium | reverse complement strand
ATTTGCTGAACGCTTCATCGTTTGAGAGCAGTGTGAATCCAGAGGGCTCCGAAACACCTGGGGGAGTTTGATCTGGAGTCAAAGGTTTGAGAGCAGTGTGAATCCAGAGGGCTCCGAAACGAGCGTGTCTACCAGCCCGGGCCCCTCAGAGTTTGAGAGCAGTGTGAATCCAGAGGGCTCCGAAACAACAGATACAGGACAAAGGGCTATCTGGTTGTTTGAGAGCAGTGTGAATCCAGAGGGCTCCGAAACTACACAAAGCGGAAAAATGCTTGACGCAGGGTTTGAGAGCAGTGTGAATCCAGAGGGCTCCGAAACAACAACATCGCCATAGCTGTCCGGTTGTCTGTTTGAGAGCAGTGTGAATCCAGAGGGCTCCGAAACTTCCGGATTATGAAAATATATCGTCTATCTGTTTGAGAGCAGTGTGAATCCAGAGGGCTCCGAAACAAGATCCTGAACATTGAGTTTCAAGTTATGGTTTGAGAGCAGTGTGAATCCAGAGGGCTCCGAAACGGGGAAGTTCCCAATTGTTCGTTTTTGTATGTTTGAGAGCAGTGTGAATCCAGAGGGCTCCGAAACCGCCCTTGTTATAAAAGCGGCGGGAAACGTGTTTGAGAGCAGTGTGAATCCAGAGGGCTCCGAAACCACGCAAAGATCCCACTCCCGGAACAGATAGTTTGAGAGCAGTGTGAATCCAGAGGGCTCCGAAACAAACAGTGATGGTTCCTATGGGTATGCACGTTTGAGAGCAGTGTGAATCCAGAGGGCTCCGAAACCAAGATTCATGGCGGTAGAGGATGAAGATGGTTTGAGAGCAGTGTGAATCCAGAGGGCTCCGAAACCCTTATATTCCATCTCTGAAGTTTGAGGTGTTTGAGAGCAGTGTGAATCCAGAGGGCTCCGAAACGAGTATGAGTATAGACGTTATAAACAATGCGTTTGAGAGCAGTGTGAATCCAGAGGGCTCCGAAACATAGAGCTGATCCGGAACGCCTGCAGGACAGTTTGAGAGCAGTGTGAATCCAGAGGGCTCTGAAACTAATATACAAAAGAAAAAATGTAGGTTTACGGATTGACACCCTATTCATTTGATATTAAAATTCATAAGGATGTAGAATATTGGCAATGATGAAGAATCCTATATCCTTGGATACATCGCGGTTTTCTTTTATAAGCAGGAATGGAAGAGACAGTAATCATTTTTTTTTGAACAGAAGATTCATAAAAATGAATAAACTAATAATGACGAATGGCACGGATTGGCCACGATGGCAAGAGTCGTATGTTTATAATATATTGACAAACTATCAATTGATAGATATACTATCAATTGATAGTTTGTGTAACGTGGGAGGTGATTGACATTTTTCTCAGTACACAATCTAAAAAAAGAGAAGTAACCGCTTTTCTGGAAGAATTGAAAGAACTCTTAGGGAAAGAGGATTTTAACGCAGATTCCGATCTTATCGTAATAAATAAGAGAAAACCTGATGATGAAGAACATTCCACACCTTATACTTTGCTGGATCTGGATTATGATACATCGGATATTGCGGAGCGGCTAAAAGAGCTGACAGTTTCCGAGTATTCCGAAACTAAAATTGATAAAGATAATCTGGATCCGCCATTATTATTTGTATTTGGCAAAGTAATTAACAGAAAACTTGTATATATAAAGCTGAAGATCAAAGGAAATCCCCAAAGACGTATATTATGCGTATCATTCCATTATGCACGGGATAATATGGAATTCCCTTATTCATGAATGGAAAGGAGGCAATTTATGGAGGGCTTCACTTTAATAAGAAAGGTTCATATGGATTGTCCTTTATGTGACAAAGCGCATGAAGTTGAAGAAAGAAAACGCCTTACTACCACAATTATAAAAGGGGATAAGGTAACATACGAAGAGAAGTTTTATTTTTGCGCAAATGCTGCTGATGACGAAAACGAATTTGAAACGGGAGCTATGACAAATGAAAATCTTTTAAATGCCCGAAATGCGTATCGTGTTAAGCATGGGTTACTTACGTCTGATGAGATAGTGGCGATAAGAGAGAGTTATGGATTATCCCAGGTCGATCTTGCCAGATTGCTTGGATGGGGAGAAGCTACGATTTCACGATATGAGAGCAAAGCGATCCAGGATGAAGCATATGATACTATGCTGCGTTTGATAAAAGATAATCCATTACAGGCTTTAGATTTTTTGAAGAAAAACAATGATAAGTTTTCCTGCCTTAAGAGACTTGAAGTAAGATCGAAGATCGTTGAGAAACTGGACTCATATGGAAAAGAGTATCTGACCAGGCAAACACTGGAAGGAGAATATGCAAATTATGAAGAGCCTTCTGATTCTAATGGATTTGTTATATTGAATATAGACAAGCTTGAGGCGGCTATTTCTTATATAGCAGAGAAAGTTTTGAATCTGTTTAAGGTTAAATTGATGAAAATGCTCTGGTATGCTGATGCATTGTCTTATAAAAAGACCGGATATGCTATTACCGGACTGGTTTATCGTCATAATGAAATGGGAGCGCTTCCGATAGGGCATTACAGCCTGATGAATCTTGAGAAGCTGAATGTTCGTGAGGAAGTAAGCGCCAATTATGATTCAATGCTTCATGTTTATCCCAGTAAAGGGATGGACTATAGCGTGTTGAGTGATATTGATAAGATGGTTTTGGATGTCGTGATAAAGAAATTTAAAGATTACAAGGCTAAAGAGATAGTTGATTATATGCATGAGGAAAAAGCGTATCGTGAAACTGATCCCGGCGATATAATTCCTTTTTCAATGGCAAAGGAGATAAGGGATTTCTGATAGTTTATAACCAAAAGAATATATTTTCGTGTTTCATTTGACGCTCATTACCCGATATGATATCCTTTGTGCCATGAGCGATAACGTCAGATACAATGCATTTATAAGCTACCGACACTGTGAGCCGGATAAGACTATTGCCAAAGCCCTGCACAGGAAGCTGGAGAATTACCGCATTCCCAGGGAGCTGAGGGAAAAGCTTGGAAGGAATGTGCTGGGGCGTGTATTCAGGGATGAGGCAGAACTGCCGGTAACGGACAGCCTGTCTGATGCCATATTGGAAGCTTTACGTGAATCGGAGTATCTTATAGTAATATGCTCACCCAGGCTTAAAGAATCGGCCTGGTGCATGAAAGAGATAGAGATATTCACAAAGCTGCACGGCAAGAAAAAGATACTGCCTGTACTTATCGAAGGCGAGCCGGAGGATTCCTTTCCGGAAACCTTCTTTTATGAAGATATCGTAGAAAAAGATCCCGAAGGAAATGAGGTTACGGTCAGGATAGAAAAGGAACCCCTGGCTGCGGACTGCCGCGGAGGGCGGAAGGGTCTGATCGACAGCGTGATCAAATTAAGCGCCGCTATGCTGGGGCTTAATTATGATGACTTAAAGCAGCGTCATCGTGTGGAACGTCTTAAACGCAGGACATTTTTTACGGGTATCATCTTTGCCGTGGTGCTGGTTTTCCTGGTCCAGAGTCTTTATTTTGTCAATACCATACAAAAGCAGAAACTGGAAATTGAAAAGAAATATGCTGACAGTATGGCCAATACTTCAAAAGAGCTTCTTCGTTCCGGTGACCGTATGACCGCCTTGTATGTTGCGCGCAGCGTTCTGCCGGATGAGCAGAAGGGATATGTTTCTCCCGTGGCGTTTCATGAACTTGTGAATGCTACGCATGTATACAGCAGCGATCATTATGTGGCGGACAGAGTGGTTGCGGAATCTTATATCTACGGAGATGTTGTTTTTTCTCCGGAATGCCGGATGGCTGTTACGGATGAGCTCAATACTACCAGGCTTGTTGATATGGAAACGGGGGAAACTGTATATAATTTTAAATCAAGCCGCGGGCAGTATGGATTTTATCATAATGAAGGACTGGCATATTACTATGATGGTAAGGTCTGGTATTATGATATAGAAGAAGACGAAAGAACGATCCTTATGGAAGATGAAGCATGGATATCTTCCTCTCCGGCGGGGGATCTGATACTGCTGTTTACGGGAGAAGGCATATATGCTTTTAAAGGAACTGATCAGGTATACTTCACGGATCTGTCTTCTATGGGTGTATGTGAACTGTCATTGGATACTTATCTGGAGTGTTATTATTCCGACGATGAGAAATATGCTCTGGTCCGGATAAGACAGTATGATGAAAACGGCCTGGATTCGGAATGGATATTGCAGACGGATCTGGAAAGCGGCAAGATTGTTGCATTTATAGATGATATGTATGCGGCGGGGCTTGCCGATCATGAAGTGGAAGTTTTGGATCTTGATACTGACGGGAAAAGATTGTATCTGCTTGTCGGAAAGACTGATTACAGCGGGGAAAAACTGTTATGCTGTTACGATATAAATAAAAAGAAGATCACTGAACAGGTAGAGCTGGGGAAAGAGAATTTCGCTTATCTCTATTATATCGATCATGAGATAGTCATTCTCAGCAACGACAGAGTGGTCATATATGATGAGAATCTTGAATATGCTAATTCCTTTGGCGTCCCCAATTATCCGGATGAAGTTTTCCGTCTGGAAGGCATGTTGGTTGTAAACAATATGAAGGGAGAGATCTATTCTGCCGAACTGGATGATGCCGGGCGTGATATCACATTGGATTTTTTTGAAGATGCGCCGGTGAAGGATGTGGCAAAATTACAATGCTACGGAGATCATATCTATATCAAGTATGCAGGCGGTGAAGGCATAGTGGTATATACGAAGGCTCCGGGGAACGCATTTACTAAATGTGAAGAAAACAGATTCCCGCTTTTTTATGAGGAGGATGGAACGGAGGAAATGATCCGTAAGGAGTTTGAAGGACTGGAAGGTTTTGATATGGATCAGTACCTTATCGGAAACGTATCTTCGGACGGAAAGTATTATATAGTATTTCTTGCGGATGGTTATGCAGCCTTATATGATGCGGAGACGATGGAAAGAATTAAAGTAATATATGAAAACATCAGCTATTGTTACTGTTTTGACTATCTGGAGAAGTATAACTGTTATGTTTTGGTTGATGGCGATCTAGAAGTATTAAATGAAGATTTTGAGATCGTTATGACGATCCGTGATGTATGGGATGTTGAATATGATCCTGATGATGAAGGAAAGTTTTATGTATTGAGAAATAACGGTCTGACGTATGAACTTCATTTCCTTTCGTATGAAGAGGTCATCAGATATGCGGATGAACTCCTGGATGGCTTTGAGCCATCGCAGAGGATGAAGGAAAAGTACGGTTTTTGAAAAATCCATTGACAAATCCTTCAAGTTTACATAGAATATCAGCGTTAGGCGATGAAAGTATGTAAGTACGTAAGAGGTAATGAAAACAGAGATGAGGCGTCACCGGCTGAAAGCGCTTCACATGAGCCTTACGGAAATTTCAGTACCGGAGCCTTCCGGCGAAAAGCTGTAGCGTTAAGCCGGATGTTCGTGTAGCAAACATATTACACAAAGAGTGCATGGAGATACGTCCATGAAATAGGGTGGTACCGCGGTATATTATCGTCCCTTGTTTATACAGGGGACGTTTTTTTATGCCTTATATGACAAAAGAAAGGAGTCATTATGAAAGATAAGATTGAACAGATTTTATCGGAAGCAAAAGAGAAGATCATGAATGCAGTGGCCGAGAGCGAACTGCAGAAAGTGCGCAGCGAGATAATCGGCAAGCAGGGCGAGCTTGCCCTTCTTCTGAAGGAACTGCCTACCGTTGAGGCGTCTTTAAGACCCGAGATGGGAAAGATCCTTAATCTTGCAAAGAACAAGGTGACCGAACTGATCGATGAGAAGAGGATGGAGCTTAAGCTCAAGGCATCCGAAGTTTCTCCCGATTTTGACTGCTCCGTTCCCGGAGTTATGCCGTCAAACGGCGGACTTCATCCCATTACACAGATGTGCTATGACTTAAATGATGCATTCCGTTCAATGGGCTTTGAAGTATTCCAGGAGGATGATATAACCAGCGAGCTGTATGCATTTGATAAACTGAACTTCCCCCAGAATCATCCTGCGCGTGAGAGCATGGATAC
This sequence comes from uncultured Lachnospiraceae bacterium, assembly GCA_947169935.1. Classification (GTDB taxonomy): domain Bacteria; phylum Bacillota; class Clostridia; order Lachnospirales; family Lachnospiraceae; genus NK4A136. Next base: position 45,811 of record CAMVRS010000007.1, on the reverse strand, counting down.
ATACTGGCTGGAGGGACATGACAGCGGCAGCACCAATGAAAAGCTCTGCTTAAGACCCCATCTTACCGGCGGCAGCGTGCGCTATATGCAGACACACAAGCCCCCTTACCGTTTTGTTTATCCCGGACGTGTATACCGTAACGAGACAACGGATGCACATCATGAGAGAGCTTTCTTCCAGTATGAAGCGCTGATCGTTGATAAGGATATCACCTTTACTTCAGGTAAGGTTCTTATAAAGAGCATATTGAACAAGGTATTCGGTACAGATGTACCCGTACGTATGAGATCCGGATTCTTCCCTTTTGTGGAGCCCGGTTTTGAGATCGACATGCAGTGCCAGGTTTGCGGCGGTAAGGGCTGCAGCGTCTGCAAGCATGTAGGCTGGATAGAGGTTATGCCCGGCGGATCTCCTCATCCCAATGTATTGCGCGCAGCGGGACTGGATCCCGATGAGTATACCGGTTTCTATGTAAATATCGGTCTCGACAGACTGGTTATGATGCGATACGGCGTGGATGATGTCCGTCTGTTCCACAGTGCGGATCTGAGATTCCTTTCACAGTTCAGATAAGGAGGCAAAGATGAAACTTTCATTATCATGGATAAAAGATTATGTAAGTCTTCCCGATGATACGGATCTTAAGAAGCTGGCTTATGACCTGACAATGGATACCGTTGAGGTGGAGGATGTTGAATATATCAGCAAGCGTTTTGAGAATATGGTGGTGGGCGTGATCGAAGCGGTTAATCCCCATCCCGATGCTGATAAATTAAGAGTATGTACCGTGAATGTCGGCGACGGAGAGAGCAAGACCATCGTCTGCGGCGGTATCAATCTGAAAGAAGGCATGCGTGTCGCCGTATCCCTGCCCGGAGCAGTTGTCCGCTGGCACGGAGAGGGAGAACCCGTAGTTATTAAGAAGTCAAAGCTCCGCGGCGTTGAGTCTTACGGTATGATCTGCGCCTCCAGCGAGATAGGTTTAGGAGACCTGTTCCCTGCATCAGAGGAAGCAGAGATACTTGACCTCTCAGCATTTGATGTACCCGCAGGTACCGGCATAGCAGAGGCTCTGGGCCTTGATGATGTGCTGCTGGAGATAGACAATAAGTCCATGACCAACCGCCCCGATCTTTGGGGACATTACGGCATCGCACGTGAGATAGCGGCGTTATACAAACTTCCTCTTAAGAAGTTCGAGAATGCTGATATAGATGTAAAATCTGATTTTACCGTAGATATTCAGGATACCGACCGCTGCCCCCGTTACATAGGAGTGGAGATGGACGGCGTGGAAGTAAAGCCTTCACCTTTTGAGATGCAGAGCCGTATCTGGAGAGTGGGCATGCGTCCGATCAATGCACTGGTTGATATCACAAACTATGTAATGCTGGCAACCGGTAACCCGACCCATGCATTTGACGCTGATAATATACAGGATCATATCAGGGTAAGACGTGCAGAGAAGGCAGAGAAGCTGCTGCTTCTTAACGGCAAGGAACTGGAGCTCTCCGAGGATGATCTGGTCATCGCCGACGGCGAAGGCGCAGTTGCGCTTGCCGGCGTAATGGGAGGAGCTAAAGATTCTATCCTGCCCAAGACCACAAGAGTAATACTGGAAGTAGCAAACTTTGAGTCTACCGGTATCCGCAGGACCGCTCTGCGATATGATAACCGTACTGAGGCTTCCTCACGTTATGAGAAGGCTGTGGATCCCGAGCGCTGCGACCAGGCTCTGGCGCTTTCCATGAAGTACTTTAAGGAGCTGTATCCGGAGCTTAAGGTGACGGGATACTGCGATAAATATGAGAAGAAACTTGAACGTGCAGAGATAGATGTCAACCTTACCTGGCTGGCTAAGCGTCTTGGCAAGGATCTGACTCATGATGAGATACGTGAGAAGCTTGAGATACTTGGTTTTGACGTTGCTATCGACGGTGATAATATGCATGTTATCGCACCTACCTGGCGTTCCACCGGCGACATTTCCATTAAGGATGACGTTATGGAAGAAGTGGCCAGAATGTACGGCTATGATAATTTCGAAGCGACATCTTTCAACACAAGCTTTGAAGGTGCCATCAACCAGAAGGATATCTCCCTGGTAAGGAATATCAAGGAATATCTTGCTATCCGCTGCGGACTGCAGGAAGTATATACTTATCCCTGGATGAATGATGTGTTCGTTAATGCTATCATCAGGGATACAAAGGGAGTGCTGCGTCTTTCAACGCCTCCTGCACCGGACTTAAGCTATCTGCGCAGTACGCTGATCCCCAATCTCTGTGAAGCTGTGGTAAAGAACGAGCGTTATTTCAATGACTTCTCTATTTTTGAAGAGGCGCAGGTATTCTTTGACGAGGATTATACCTCCCCTTATGATGCTACTGAGTCCCTGCCTAAGCAGAGAAGAAATATTGCAGCGGCTTTTGCAAGCAGCGCAAAGAGCTTAAACGAAATGTTCCGCGAGGTTAAGGGCGTACTTGAGTTCATGCCCCGCTATACCCATATGGAAGGCTTTGAATTCCGTAAGGAGAACAAGCCTGTATGGGCAGATAACGTGGTATGGCAGAATATCTATGTTGGTGATGTAAAAGTCGGTGATATGGGGCTTCTGGATAAGAAGGTTTCCATGGACTGCGGTATCAAGAATCTTTCCGTTATGCTCTTTGAGATAGATTCCACACTGCTTAAGCCTCTGATCTCCAGGACCAATAAGTTCACCCATCTGGCTGAATATCCCGAGACAGACTACGATATCTCAATGCTCTTTGATTCTTCCGCAACCTGGGATGAGATCAGGGATGTTATAGTTAAGAAGGATTCGGGACTTATCAAGAACGCGGGCTTTGTTGATGAATACCGCGGCAAGCAGATCCCTGCCGGCAAGAAGTCCGTAACTATCCGTCTGACTATAGGTTCAAAGGAAAAGACCCTTACTTCGGAGGAGATAGAGAAGGCAGCCAATTCGGTGATGAAGCAGCTTGAAAAGCGCCTGGGCGCAGAGCTGAGAGCACAGTAACATATGAGATAATTCATATAATAAGGAGCAGATCGTATGGATAAAGAAAGGAAATACCTTTATGATGCCCTGATGGAAAGGCTTGGCGGAAAGCTTGAGGAAGATACGCTGGTAATGCCCGGAGGGTTTGGCATCAAAACCTGGTTCGATCGGATAGAAGAGAAACAAGGCATAAAGATGATCGTGGCAGTGTTTACCGTGTATCATAAAGACTTTGATGAGCCTATAATCGAACCGGTTGAAACCCAGGCCAAAACTTTGAAAGAAGCGGCAGACACGGCAGTCGAGATCTTCCATGCGGTTTTATGGCGCACTATCGAACAGGCGGAAGAACACAGTGAGCCTGTTCATATCCCGGTGGAACTGTTTGGAGAACATTATGATTTTGATATGTACTGCAAGTCATTGGTGAGAATAGGCGTAGATACGGACAGGGAGCCTGTTTCACTGGTGAAATTCATAATGGATGAAATACCTAAGTATCTGGGAACAAAGAAATATTACTGGCTCAGGATGTATCTGGCCAAGGATAAGGAACAAAGTAAAATTGAGATACGTTTAAACGGCTCGGTATGTGTCGAGCTCCCAGCATATTTCGAAGACTTTGTGGCTGAGGAGATGGATGGCTCCGAACATGTCGAATGCGAAAAGATGTATGCTTTATTTGTTCAGCGGGAGGATGATAAATGTCCTTTCAGCAAAGAACTGGTAATGGATATAGCAGCGGAGACGATAGACAGGATGGCAGACATCCGGGATGCCGAAGATTATGAAGGCATGGTCAAAAAATCCCAGCTGATGGCAGGCGATAACAAGTATCTTGCCGATGAGATAAGAGCCCTGATCCCGGAAATCTTTGCAAAGCTGACATTAGGCACACGCGAGGGAGACAGTCTGTTTTTGATAGGAGAAGACGGGGAGAGCGTTACGGAGTTTAAGAAAACCCAGCTTCGTTCATATTTCTACATACAGCAGGCAGTACTTATGTATTTTAAGACCAAACCGGATAAGGAGAAGGTAGGGAATATCGTAACGAACAGCGCTTCCTACAGAGCATTTCGCAGGGCTATGGACAAGGCAAAAGAGGAAGGCAATGATATCAAACCTGAAGATCTTTATGTTCCGGGCATACGTTACCGCATCGGTTCAGGCGATTACAGGGTGTGGTGAAAATTAAAAGCAGTTTTACGGGTAGCGGGGCATTTTGCTCCGCTACTTGACAGTGAACTGACCTGTGATAGAATGGAGCATATGAAAAATAAGGTGCGCAAAAGCTTAACTGTATTATTGACGGCGGGTCTTCTTATGGGAGGCTGTGCTTTTGATGACCAGATCCCCGATCTTAAGGAAGATGAGATGAAGATGGTGGAGGAGTATGCTGCGCATCTGCTGCTCAAGTATGATGAGAATTATAAAGCAGCCGTTCTTTCGAGCGAAGCCATGCAGGCAGAGCGGGAACGTCTTATGCGTCTCGCGGCTGTGCAGGCCGAGATAAAGAAGATGGAAGAAGAAAGGGCTGCCCAGGAGGCACAGGAAAAGCAGGATGACAGCTCTTCGACTGACAGCACATCAGACGGCGAGGGCGGAAAGAAACAGAGCGGTCCTGTATTTACCGATATAGATGACTTCTTTGGTCTCGACGGATTAGAGATAGAATATAGCGGTTTTCTTGCTGCTAAGGCGTATCCGGAACAGCTTGATGCCAATGACTGGCAGGGCGTGGTCACGGCGACCACAGGTAATTCCCTGCTGGTATTCAGATATACCATCACCAATACTGCTGTGGAGGATAAGTATCTTGACATGGTGTCTCTTTCACCACGCTTTACTTTCCGCATAAATGACAGCTTTTCCAAGGCTTCAATGATGACCGTTCTTTTGAACGACTTGGCCGGATACAGGGATACCATTCCTGCCGGAGAAAGCAGGGAAGCTGTTCTTATCGTGGAAGTGACCGAGGCTCAGGCGCAGGCTGTGAATAAGCTTACCATGATCATGAGATACGGTGATGAAAGAGGAGAATATTCTCTTTTATATTAATCTGCTAAATTCTGATAGACTTTTTTCGAGTTTTTCTGTATAATTTTACCAGATGTATTTCTTTGACAGGCCATGGGTCTGATCCTGTTATAGCGAGGTGGGTTTATGGAAACAAAGATACTGCTTGAAAATGGTACCAACGAGCTGGAAGTGCTGGAATTCAAACTGGCCGGTAATTCTTACGGAATAAATGTGGCAAAGATCAGGGAGATCATCCCTTATCAGGCCGTGACTCCGGTACCCAACGCACATCCCAGCATAGAGGGAGTTTTTATGCCCCGTGATGTAATGATCACGGCCATCGACCTGAAGAACTGCCTGCAAAGAGGAGAATCCGAGAGCGGCGGACTCTTTATCGTAACCAATTTCAACGGACTGGATATCGCTTTCCATGTGGACCAGGTAATAGGTATCCACAGGGTATCCTGGACAGAGATAATCAAACCCGATTCGACCATCTCCAATTCGGAAGACGGGGTTTCAACCGGTATTATAAAGAAAAATGATAAACTGATCATTATCCTTGATTTTGAGAAGATAATCACCGACATCAATCCGGAGACCGGTCTTAAGGTACAGGAGATCGATGAGATGGGCGAGCGAAGCCGTAACGATACGCCTATACTGATAGCGGAGGATTCGGCTCTGCTTAACAAGCTGATGGTGGAGGCGCTGCATAAAGCCGGATATGTCAATCTGACCCATACGGAGAACGGACAGCAGGCCTGGGATCTGCTGAATCAGTGGAAGAATGACGGCCAGCTTGATAAAAACGTCCAGTGCATAATAACCGATATCGAGATGCCCCAGATGGACGGCCACAGGCTTACCAAGCTGGTTAAGACAGACGATACCTTCAAGAAGATACCGGTCATCATATTCTCCTCACTTATCAACGAGGAGATGCGCCGTAAAGGTGAACAGCTGGGGGCTGATGCACAGCTCACCAAGCCTGAGATAGGTAATCTGGTAAGAACAATAGATACTGTTCTGGGAATAGCGTAACATTCAGGGTTTATATAGATACAATAACATTAAACAAAAGGATCGGGATCGATAAGAGACCGGTCCTTTTTATGTACGGCGTATCATAAATGGTACAATTGGGTGATATACAAAAAAAATCACGCGTGTTATACTGAAAAAGATTATGAACAGGTATGGTTATTCCAGATCATATCACATCAAAAAAAGGAGGGAGATAATAAATGAAGGTAGTAAAGAAGTTCAAACGCCTGGCAGCAAGTCTGATGACTATGTTTTTGCTGGCAGGAGAATTCTACGGCGCCGGTTTTTCTGCTATAGCAGCCGATGACGCAGAAGACGATGCTGTCATCGTTACCGGGGAAGAAACTCCGGGGGACGAGACGGCAGAGGCAGCTGAAGATGAGACATCATCTGATGCAGCTGAAACAGGAGCAGAGGATGAAGATGTTCCTGAAGAGGGAGATTATGGCTCGGGCATTAAGCCGATAATTGAAGTGCTGTATGTTAAGGTTAACGGAACAAATGTCGCGGCTAACGAAGGGAAGTACTATGGAACCAATGGTGTTGTTTATGATTCCTTATTAGCAATTCCCAACGGTGTAGGTTATCTGATGTATGATGATCTTGTTCTTACCATGAAGGATTATACCCTGGATGGTGCCAAACCGATCACCGGAACAGGCAGTTACCTGTTAGGCAAGGGCCCTGCAGTTAATATTGACACAAACTGCACCGGTACTTTTACCATAAAGGTTATCGGAGACTGCGCAATAATACCTGCAGGTAATACAACTGATGATAACTACGCTATAAGATGCCAGGGTAATCTGGTAATAGAGAATACAACGAAAAAGTCATCGTCAAAATTTTTGACGACCAGAGGTGTTGCGGGAAACCTTAAGATAAGTACCACAAATTTTAACGAAAATGCTGATTGGGGCGGATGTATCATCTGTGGCGGAAATCTTACAATACGAACTGCAGAGGCAGATTCTTTTTCATTAAACGATTATGATGGCCTGACAGTTAACTGCGATATGAATAATATCAGCAAAGTTGCGAATCCGTATACAGGCGAAATATATGCCCAAAATAATGTCAGTATCAATAAGGCACGTGTATATTCGATAAATGCAGACGGGGGATATGCTAATAATGGTATTATGGCGGAAAATGGTTCCGTAAACATCACGGGTGGCATATATCAGTTTGGCTGCGGTGCACCTGCCACTAAAACAAGCGATACATGTGGTATATATGCAAAAGACGATATTTCCATATCGAACTATGCGAATGTTGATCTTGGCTGTGAAGTTAACGGACACGAATATAAGGGATATGGCTTATACAGTGAATTGGGACAGATCAACATAAATAATGCTACCGTATCTGCAGCGGTAGATACAATAGACGGGAATAAAGCGATATTTGCCGGAGGATCTGAACCCAACATAATCATTGATGGCGCATTCATAAAATATCCCATGATCGGTAAGATCAGCGAAGGTACTATCATTGATACCAGTGATAATAAACCGGCATGGTATCTTGAGATCGTGCGTGGTGTGGCATACGATCTGTGGATCGGAGAGAACCGTGTTACTTCTGTAAACTGCAAAGATCTGGGCACTCTATTCCTTGGACCGGATACCAAGACTGTAAGCTTTGACCCGGCTACAGGAACTCTTGAAATGATCGGGGTTACCGGCATAGATACTACTTATGAGATCGATCCTGAAAACTATAAGTATGCTGCAATATATTCAAAGATCCCTCTTAAGATAACAGGTAACGGAAATATTACCGCTAACGGAGATAATCAGTATGGCATATATGTAGATACTGATGCAGAAGGCGCACTGGAGATCGATGGACAGTTTACAATTAACGGCTATTATAATGCGATCTATGCAAACTGCCCTATCAAGGTTGACGGCGCTTTAACAACACTTGGGGTTAAATCAGGCGAGAGTAATGCAATTGAGACCAAAGGCGGATTTACCCTTGAGGATGGTACAGTTACCGCAGAAGCTGAAATTGCCGGTATAAAAACCGAGAATGCACCTATAACTGTAAAGCATGGAACCATAAATGCAAAAGGCGGAAAGAACGCTTTATATGCATATAAGAGTACTATTGATTTTGATGAGAATATCGAGATCACCAGCCCTGCAGAAGCAACAGTGGGAACGATCGAAACAGAGTCCGGAACTGCTTCTGTGATCCTTAGAGGAGAAGAGCAGGTAAAAGAAGCGGTTATCGGATCAACGGCTTATCCCCTTACCGTTGCACAGACTGACGGCGTTTATATGACGGAACTTAGTGATCCGCATACCTCGCCGTATATTGCGGGCGCTACCCGGAAATTAACTTACAAAGGTATTCTGGGTGACGGTACTGTATATGGCCCCACTGAAGATAAGCCCACCCAGCCCGGAAACTACAGAGTTATTGTAGATCTTTATAAGAGTCCTGAGAGATGGCGCGGAAGTGCAGACTTTGTTATCAAACCGTTTGAGGTGACTGCCAAAGTTACTGCAGTAGATCGTGCATATGAAGAATTCAACAAAGTTGTAGAGCTTAAGGAAGGTCAGATAGTTGAGACCATCGCTGAAGGTGATGAGGTAAATGTCGATCTTTCGGAAGCATATGCGGAGATGTTAACTGATTATTCCGGCCAGAATAAGCCTGTCAACGTAGGCGATGTCAAGCTGGGCGGAGCTGATGCATGGAAGTATTCACTTAAAGAACAGCCTACAGGTACTACTGTTAATATTTCCAAGGCTGTCTGGCCGACAACCGTGATCAACGCTGAGATCGAAGCAGGACAGAGCGGAAGCCTGTCACTGTATGATTACATTGCTCCCGGCGCATCTATTGATAATACACCCGGTTATGTGATCTCCGGTATGGATTACTTTGAAACACTTGAAGTTGTCCTGGCCACGGAAAAGATTAACTGGAAGATCAAAGAGGGGGCAACCAGGGCTGTTATTGAGCTGTCCCTGCCTGTAAAGGGTGCATCAAATTATGAAGATTATAACTTAAGCATAACTCTTAAAACGCATGAATATGTTGTAAGCTTTGAGATGAACGGCCATGGCGAGCAGATACAGAATACCAAGGTATTCAAGGGCGAGGCGCTTGAAGAGCCTGCAAAACCTGTTTCCAAGGGCTTCGTATTCAAGGGCTGGTTTACAGATGAAGCTCTGACTACCGCTTATGATTTCTCCAAACCCGTAACCGCAGATTTCACGCTTTATGCTAAGTGGGCAGAAGCTGACTGCGGCGTATCTCCGCTGGATCCCAAGCCTTATATCGATGGAGAAACCACACAGCTTTATCTGGTAGCCGGACAGAAGTTCAATATCGGTACCGGCTGGACTGTTACGGATAAGGCAAGCAAGAAGTTAGTGACCATCAGCAAGAAAGGTGCTTTCAAGGCTAAGAAGGCCGGTGATGCTGTAATAAGCAACGGCACACAGACTATAAGCGTCAATATCTGCAAGCCTGTGATTGAAAAGAAGATCGATATCAAGACGGGTGATCCTGCAAAGGCAATAAGTCTTACCGGATACGGTGATCTGGATGTGTTATGGTTCAGCGCAGCGCCTGATATAGCAACCGTAGATCCTTACAGCGGTGAGGTTACAGCTGTTGCAAAGGGCAGCGCAAAGGTTACCGCATACATCAACGGCTGCACCTATAACTGCACTGTTAAGGTTACCGAGCCCACACCCGCACTTAAGCGTACCCTGCATGTGGCAAATGGAAAGTCCAAGAACATAGTCATCAAGGATCTTAAGAAGCCCAACTGGGTTGCTGATGTAGATGGCATAGTAGAGATCAAGAACAACAAGGTAACCGGTAAAGCACATGGCTATACAACGCTCAAGGCGCAAGGAAATGATCCCGAATATCTGGTTGATGTATTTGTAGAGGATCTGACAGTTACCGGCGCGACCAACAGCGGTAAGAATAAGTATAAGATCGAGCTTACAGCCGGTACTAAAGCAGAGATCAGCTGCACGGGAATATACCAGGATGTGATCTTTAAGAGCAGCAAGCCTGATACCGCATTCATGGATGAGGATGGCGTGATCTACGCAAGAGCCGCTGGCAAGGCTAAGTTTACTGCAAAGGTTAACGGACAGACCATAACAATCAATGTGGTAGTAAAGTAAGAGAGCAGTTTTAAGCAATAAAAAGGGGTGTCGCATAAATGTGGCACCCCTTTTTAAGATCCTTCGTCGCTGCGCTCCTCAGGATGACAGGTTATTTTTTCTCTCTCTGCTGTTTCGCTTTTTCCTGGCTGCTCTTGATAAGAGCCTGTATCTCGTCGATAACGGCCTGGACCTCATCTATGGTCTTTGTGATCACTTCCAGGCGCTTCATTTCTTCATCATCTATGATACCGTCACGGGCTATCTCGACCAGTTCCTTGGAGATGTTTTCCATGCTCTGGGCCGAATTGAGGAAGCGTATCACTATCCTTGCCAGGGCATCCGAAGCTTCCAGCTGGGCGTCATCTTTTAAGAGATAATCCGTGGAAACATGAAAGTATCCGCTTAAGGTTACTATCATATCCATTGTGGGCTGGGAGCTGCCAAGTTCCCATTTGGAAATGGTCTGCCGGCTTACATTAAGCGCTTCGGCCAGGCTTTCCTGGGAGCAGCGGTTCTGTTTTCTTAAATAGATGATCTTTTCAGCGAAATTCATATAAACCCCCTTTGCGGTACATTTTATCTTCTTTGTATTTTAGATTATTTGTCTGCGCCTTGCAAGCGTATTTTTGTTGTGTCATCCCAAGCTTTGTGGTACAATATACGGTGTTTAAATATTTCTTAAAGGCGGACCATGATGGCTTCTGAAGAGGATCGCCTGGATCAGCTGTTAAAAGCAGCCAGGCAGCAATTAGGAGAAGAACCGGAGGAAGAAACGACAGAGCAGGCTGATGACCAGTCTGACCGTGATGCCTCTATGCCTTCATTTAAAGAGATAGCAAGAGAATTCGAAGAGGCGGAGATGGAAGATGCCATTACAGATGCAGTGTCCGGCCTTAACGAAGTTTCCCTGGATGAAGTCACATCAGGAACGCAGGATATTCCGGAACCTGCCGACCCCAATGCAAAAATGAGCGATGATGATATAGCGGCGCTTTTTGCAGCTATGGGGAATGATGATGCTCCGGCAGAAGAGCAGCAGACAGAGCCGGAAGCAGCGCCTGTTGCAGAAGCTTCCGACCCCAATGCAAATGCGGCGCCTGCTGCAGAAGCTTCGGATCCTAATGCCAAGATGAGCCAGGATGATATAGCGGCTCTTCTTGCTGCTATGGGTGATGATGAGCCTCCGGCGGTAGAAACCGTACCGCCTATGGAAGAGCCGGATCCGATCGAGAATAATGTAACGCAGCCTCAGGAGGATTCCGCCTATAATATGAGCCAGGCAGAAATAGAAGCAATGCTGGCGTCAAACGGCGGAGAAGATATCATAATCGGCGGCGGGAATGAGAATTATGAAGCAGGTCCTTCGGCCGGTGACGGACTTGGTGATATGGGGCTGGACGAGCTGGAAAAGCAGCTTGCGGCTGCAGAGGCAGGAGCCATGGAAGATGATGGAGAAAAGCTTGATGATGAGGCTGAATTCGATCAGATCATGGCAAACCTGGGTGAGGATGACATTGATCTGAGCGATATCGGAGATATGATAGAAAAATCCGACAGCGGAGAGCTGGTGGATCCCTCCATCGCGCAGGAAAAGGATACCGATGTACCCGGCATGGGTGACGATGAAGATGGAGAAGAGGAAGAAGGCGGCAAGAAAAAGAAACGCGTAAAGAAAAAGCGCGAAAAAAAGAAAAAAGAGAAACCTGAAGGTGAAGCGGCGGAAAAGAAGGAAAAGAAACCGGGCTTTTTCTCAAAGCTTCTGGGTGCGCTCTTTACTGAAGAGGAAGAAGAGGAAGCATCAGCTGTACCTGAGGCGGATGCAACTAAATTAAGCGATGAGAACGCCGCTATATTAAGCGAGATAGACGCCGAAAAGGATAAAGGCAAGGGCAAGAAGGAAAAGAAGAAAAAGGAAAAGAAACCCAAGCCGGAGAAACCTAAGAAAGAAAAGAAACCCAAGCCCGTTAAGGCAAAGAAACCGGAAGAACCCGATAATTCAAAGCGTATACCCAAGAAGTATATCAGCCGGACCGTTATATTATCGGCATCCATACTTATAGCGCTTCTGGTGGTGGGAACGGTACTGCCGGGACTCATGAATATGAGTAATGCCAGAAAGGCTTATTACGATCATGATTACAAGACGGCTTTCCTTACCATGTACGGAAAGGATCTTAACGAAAGTGATAAGAAGATCTATCAGCGTTCAAGACTTTTGGTAATGCTGGACCGTAAGTATGAATCTTATCAGCAGTACCAGGCCATGGGCATGGAGCATGAAGCTCTGGATGCACTTCTGCAGGGACTGGCCAGATATCAGGAACTGGAAGAAGAAGCAAAGACTCTTGGTATAGATACTGAGGCTCTGGGCATAAAGCTTAAGATAACGGATGCGCTGGCTTCCGTATACGGTATAGGTGAGGCAGAGGCGCTGGAGACTCTTTCCTATTCACAGGCTGATTATACCGGCAAGATAGATGCAGTGATCGGAGGCCGTACATACAGGCCTATGAAGGAAGAGATATTTGAAGAATATGGGCTCAGCATCCAGGAGCAGGAAGCAGCTCCCGAAGAAGGCGACGGCGGAGAGGATGAGCTCCCGGATCTTCTTCCCGAAGAAAGGGAGTATCTGGATGGACAGGGCAGCGAAGAAAATGCACCTGTAGAGCTTCCCGCCGAGAGCCCTTCGGAGATACTGTATTTCCAGGATGGTAATGTAAATATTCAGATAGAAAGCGATCAGTTTTAGGTGAGATTATGATAGCGATCATTGATTATGATGCAGGAAATATCAAAAGCGTAGAGAATGCATTTGCTTCTCTTGGAGGTGAGGTTAAGCTTACCGATGATCCGGAGCAGGTAGCAAAAGCCGATAAAGTAGTGCTCCCCGGTGTCGGAGTTTTCGGAGACGCAAAGCATAAGCTTGACGTACGCGGCATGGATCAGGCAGTTCATGAGGTTATAAAAAAAGGAACGCCCTTTCTGGCTATATGCGTGGGACTTCAGCTTTTGTTTGATGAAAGTGAGGAAAGTCCCGGAGCCAAAGGTTTATCTGTTTTTGGAGGGAAGATAAAGCGCATACCCGCTGCCGCAGGTATTAAGGTTCCGCAGATAGGCTGGAATTCCCTGCATATCGAGAGGGACTGCCGCCTTTTAAAGGGAACCCAGGAGGGAGCTTACGTATACTTCGTACATTCCTATTATCTGGAAGCAGAGGACAAGGATATCGTTATAGCCAGTACGGAGTATTCCGCGCATATCCATGCGGCGGTGGAACGGGATAATGTATTTGCCACCCAGTTCCATCCGGAGAAGAGCGGTGCCGTTGGTCTTAATATATTAAAGAATTTTATGGAGCTTTGATATGCACACAAAAAGAATAATCCCCTGCCTTGATGTTAACGGCGGAAGGGTAGTAAAAGGTATACAGTTTGTAAATCTTATAGATGCCGGCGATCCGGTGGAGACGGCAGCTGCTTACGATAAGGCAGGAGCCGATGAGGTTGTATTTCTTGATATCACTGCATCTTCGGACGCCAGAAAGACCGTGGTCGATATGGTGCGCCGTGTAGCGGAAAAGGTATTTATTCCTTTTACCGTGGGCGGAGGTATCAGAACGGTTGATGATTTCCGTCAGATACTGCGGGAAGGTGCCGATAAGGTTGCGGTTAACAGTGCGGCTATTGCCAATCCGCAGCTTATTTCCGATGCGGCGGATAAATTCGGCAGCCAGTGCGTGGTGCTGGCTATAGATGCAAAGCGCCGCCCTGACGGAGGCTGGAATATCTTTAAGAACGGCGGACGTATAGACTGCGGTATCGATGCAGTTGAATGGGCGATAAAAGGCGTAGAGCTGGGAGCAGGGGAGATACTTTTAACCAGTATGGACTGCGACGGGACCAAGGAAGGATATGACCTGGAGCTTACCCGCGCAGTTTCCGACAGTGTGGGAGTTCCTGTTATAGCCAGCGGCGGAGCGGGAACCAAAGAGCATTTTTATGATGCGCTTACAGAGGGAGGTGCCGATGCGGCCCTTGCGGCATCCCTCTTTCATTTTAAAGAGCTGGATATAATGGAAGTTAAGGAATACCTTAAGAATAAAGGTATTTCGGTGAGGATGTAAGAGATGCCGCCTTTGACCGGAGCCTGGGAAGCAGCGCTTTCCCCGGAATTCAGGAAACCTTATTATAAAAGACTCAGGGATACCGTTGTGCAGGAATATGCACACTATCAGATATATCCATCCAAGCATGATCTGTATGCAGCAATGCATCTTACTCCCCTGGATAAAGTTAAAGTGGTGATACTGGGGCAGGATCCCTATCATGAACCCGGACAGGCTCATGGGCTTTGTTTTTCTGTGCCTGAAGGGATAAAGATCCCGCCTTCACTTGAGAATATCTATAAGGAGATGCATGACGATCTGGGGATAGATATACCCCGGCACGGTAATCTTACGGCCTGGGCACAGCAGGGAGTGCTGCTGTTAAATACGCTTCTTACTGTAAGAGCTCATCAGGCCTTTTCCCACAGGGGCATAGGCTGGGAGCAGTTTACGGACGCCATAATCGAGGCGGTGGATAAGGAAGACAGACCCATAGTATTCATGCTCTGGGGATCGCCTGCGCAGAGGAAGAGTGAGCTTTTGCATAACCCTAAGCACCTGGTGCTTAAGGCGCCTCATCCTTCACCCTTATCTGCATACAGGGGCTTTTTCGGCTGCAGGCATTTTTCAAAATGTAATGAATTCCTTACGGAACACGGCGTTGAACCCGTGGACTGGAGGATATCATAAAACTGTAATCCTGAGCGATAATAGTAATGTCATCCTGAGCGTAAGCGAAGGATCTTTATAAAGGAGATGAATTATGGAAAAGAAAGCATTCGTTACCAAACAGCAGATCGAGGAGATCGTAAAAACCTATCCCACGCCTTTTCACATTTATGATGAAAAAGGCATAAGGGAGAATGCAAAGGCTCTTAAAGAAGCTTTCTCCTGGAATAAGGGTTTTAAGGAGTATTTTGCCGTTAAGGCCTGCCCCAATCCCTTTTTGATGAAGATACTGCATGAATACGGCTGCGGTTCCGACTGCTCGTCTTTAACGGAGCTGATGCTTTCCGATGCCGCCGGCATAAGAGGCAGCGAGATAATGTTTTCTTCCAACGATACGCCCGCTGAGGATTTTGAACTGGCTGCAAAGCTTGGCGCTACTATAAATCTGGATGATATCACCCACATTGATTTCCTTGAAGGGATACTCGGAAAGCTTCCCGAAAGACTCAGCCTCAGATATAATCCCGGCGGAGTTTTCAAGATGAGCAACGGCATCATGGATAATCCGGGAGATGCAAAATACGGACTCACAACGGAACAGCTCTTTGAAGCATACGGCATACTTAAGGAAAAGGGTGTAAAGGAATTCGGTCTGCATGCCTTCCTGGCCAGCAATACCGTGACGAACGAGTATTATCCCATGCTGGCAAAGCAGCTTTTTGAAAGGGCTGTTGAGATAAAGGAAAGGCTGGGTGTAAGTTTAAGCTTTATCAATCTTTCCGGCGGCGTAGGCATACCCTACAAGCCTGAGCAGGAACCCAATGATATCCGCGTGATAGGCGAGGGCGTAAAGAAGGTATTTGAAGAAGTCCTGGTACCCGCCGGTCTGGGTGATGTGGCTATCTATACCGAGATGGGCAGATTCATGATGGGACCTTACGGCATGCTGGTCACAAAGGCTATCCATGAGAAGCATACTCATAAAGAATATATAGGCGTTGACGCCTGTGCAGTAAACCTGATGAGACCCGCAATGTATGGTGCTTATCATCATATCACGGTCCTTGGAAAGGAGAATGCGCCCTGCGACCATACCTATGATGTGACGGGATCCCTTTGCGAGAATAATGATAAATTCGCGATAGACAGACAGCTTCCCAAGATAGATATGGGTGATTACCTGGCTATCCATGATACAGGTGCTCACGGATTTGCCATGGGCTATAATTACAACGGCAAGCTTAAATCGGCAGAGCTTCTGCTTAAGGAGGACGGCAGCGTGCAGCTTATACGCCGCGCGCAGACGCCTGCGGATTATTTTGCTACCTTTGACTGCTTTGATGAGTATAAGAGCATAACAGAGAAGAAATGAGTGAAGGCGTAAGGATAAATAAATATCTGGCCGAATGCGGGCTCTGTTCAAGACGCGAAGCGGATAAGCTGATAGCGGACGGACGTGTCTGCATTAACGGCAAGCCGG
This sequence comes from uncultured Lachnospiraceae bacterium, assembly GCA_947169935.1. Taxonomy (GTDB): domain Bacteria; phylum Bacillota; class Clostridia; order Lachnospirales; family Lachnospiraceae; genus NK4A136. The sequence continues at coordinate 29,341 of CAMVRS010000007.1, read as the reverse complement.
CGCAGCCCGGTGACAGGGTTTCGGATAATGATGAGGTGACTGCTGACGGGAATACTTTGAAGCTGCAGGCTAAGAAAGTGGTGCTGGCGTATTACAAACCTGCTGGCATGACCGTTACTGCCAATGACCCCCATGCGGAGGAAACGGTGGCGGATGCGATCGACTATCCCATACGCGTGACCTATGCGGGAAGGCTTGATAAAGACAGTGAAGGCCTGCTGCTGATGACAAATGACGGTGATCTGATCAATGCCATGATGAGAGGCAGGGCAGGTCATGAAAAAGAATATATAGTAAAGCTCAATAAAGAGCCGGTGCCGGAGGATATAGATAAACTTTCCAAAGGGGTATGGCTTGAAGATCTGAAGAAAAAGACAAAGCCCTGCAGGATAGAAAAGATATCTTCCCGCAGTGTACGCATGGTCATTACCGAAGGACTGAACCGCCAGATAAGACGCATGTGGCAGCTGGCAGGTTATCATGTTAAGGCGCTTAAACGCATAAGGGTTGTGACCGTGAGTCTGGGGGATCTGAAACCCGGAGAGTATACAGAGCTTGAGCCTGTGCAGCTTAAAGAGCTGTATAAGGCTGTGGGGCTTACATTATGAAAATAGGTATGTTTGATTCGGGCATAGGCGGGCTGACTGTTTTACATGCAGCCCTTAAGATCCTGCCTGATGAGGCATACTTTTATTATGCCGATACGGATAATGTGCCCTATGGGGAAAAGACCATAGAACAGATCCGTGAGTATTCCGGTAAAGCCATAGAATTCTTAATGGAAAAGGACTGCGATGCGGTGGTGATAGCCTGCAATACGGCAACTGCGGCAGCTGCGGAATATTTAAGAAAGAAATATCCCATTCCGATAATAGGCATCGAGCCGGCAGTCAAACCTGCTGTTGAGCATAACGGAGGCAAACGTATACTGGTAATAGCCACAGCCGTGACTGCCAGGGAAAAGAAGCTGGAGGATCTGATCAGCCGGGTGGATAACGAAGGGCTGGTAGATGTTAAGGCGCTTCCCGAGCTGGTGGGTTTTGCGGAGCATGGTGAGTTCGATTCGCCTGCGGTCAATGCCTGCCTTAGAAAAGAGTTCGGCTCTGCCGATCTGAAGCAATACGGTACCCTTGTCTTTGGCTGCACGCATTTTAACCATTTCCGGCATGCGCTGGAGAAGATAATGGAGCCGGGAACACTGATGATCGACGGAAGCGCGGGAACGGCCCGTAATCTTAAGAAAATGCTTAACGAAAAAGGCCTGGCGTCGGAAGGAAAGAGAGAGATACATTACTACCGGTCAGGGCGGGAAGTCGATGACAGCGGGACTCTGGCGTTTTATGAGTCGGTGATGGCTCACCTCGAGGAAGGAGAGGAATAATGGGAGAATACAATTTGTGTCATCCTGAGACAATGGACTACAGCCCGTGTCATCCTGAGCGTAAGCGAAGGATCTTTTCTTCACATTGTCCGGCGTTCTTAGCATGCGCTGTTTTATTGTTACTTATCTTTTCTGTCCCTGCCTCAGCAGCCGATGATACAGACGGAGATTATATAGAGATCTCTACAGCTGAAGAACTGATGAATATGAACGCGGACGGATCTTACCGCCTTATCACCGATATCAATCTGGACGGTTATGACTGGAAGCCCATGATCTTCAACGGAAAGCTGGATGGTAACGGCTGCGCCATACTTAATGCCACAATAAAAGATACCGGGAATTTTGTCCGTAAGACCTATGACGGCAATATGATCGAGTATGATACCTCCTTTACCGGTTTTTTTGAGATACTTGAGGATGGTGCGGAGGTTAAGAACCTGACTTTCCTGAATCTGCGTGTTGATGTGGATACGGATAAGCCCTGCTTTGCCGGAGGTATCGCGGGTTATATGGAAGCGGCTTCCATAAAGAACTGCAGTCTGCAGGGTATCATATCCCTTAAGGCGCATGAGAAGATGTTCGGAGTGGGCGGGATCATCGGTTACGGATGCGGAAGCATAGAGAATACCAAAGCAGATGTAACTCTTGTAAATATCGATACAGATGCCACGACCAAGGATGAACAGTTTATGGGCGGCGCCTGCGCTGCCGGTTATCCGGATGTGAAAGACTGCGATATTACGATCATGGGCTATGATTCCGATCACGGTTATGTGCATGACGGCGGGCTTATAGGAATGTATATTTTCTATCCCAGGGGGCTGGAATATCACGGTACCATAGCCCGTAATCATGTAACGGGGAAAATACGCTTCTTTGAAGATAATACAAACCGCAGGGCCTATTGCAAGGGCTTTATAGGCGAGATACTTATATGGGAATTTGACAATATAGATAACTATACTGAAGAATTTGAGAGAGACGAGATATTCACCTATGATAAGGACATCCTGCCCCATGAATGCGATGCGCCTGACATGGAAGAAATAATAACAGAGCCTTCCTGTGAGTTTGGCTATACCACTTATAAATGCAAAAACTGCGGATATACGGAAACAGATCATTATACTATGAAGAAACACAGTTTTGAATGGACAGTGGTAAAGGAACCTACGGAATCGGAAGAAGGCTACCAGACCGGCGTCTGCAGCATCTGCGGCGTTAAGGGGGAATCAGCCATACCCAGGATCGAGGTGCCTGAAGGCGTAACGCTGTTAGAGCCCGAAGAGGAGCCGCTGCCTGTTGTGGTGGAAGAAGTAACTCCCGCTGCTGATGAAGAGCCTGCAGAAGAGAAAAAGAAGGGCGGCGCAGGCATAATAATAGCGACGGTCCTGATACTGGCAGGAGGATCCGCCGCTGCATTCTGGTTCTTTAAGAAAAGACGCTGATCATTTCCAGAGCTTTTCGCCTTTGGGCTTCTTTGCCAGGAAATATTTAAAGCAGGCGATGAACATATTAAGGTAATGCTTATCGTGATAGCTCGTAAGAGCGATATCCTTAAAGCTTAAATAATCATGATAGCGCCCCCAGCGTATGCGGGGGTGTTTTTCTTTATGGTATTTTTCTACAAAGCCGTAGAGCTCTTTATGGCGGTCCCACTGATGTACAAGGGCGGGAGTGGTAGAGCCCTTTTCCGGGCAGATGAGCTTATCACCGCTGATGCGGTAGTCGCCTTCGTTACCTATGGTAGCTACACATCCGCCTTCAAGAGGTGAGTAGTGTACTTTTGCGCCTTCAACGGGAACTATATTGTTATATACCATGTACTGATAGGAAGTCTGGTCATTTATATCTATGAAGTTGAAGTCCGGACTGGAGAGGTTGTCTATCATGGATTTGCAGAAGGAATATATGACCTCGCTGCTTCCCCAGATAGTACCTGCGCAGAGCACGTTCTGGTCCTTGAGCTGTTCGTACATCTCCATGCCAAAGCGTTCCTGCATCCAGCGCCTGTTCCAGTCATCATCGGAGATAAGACCGCTTTCTACGGCAGTTCCAAGGTACGGTTCATAGGATCCTTCCGGAAACATGGGAGACTGGAAGAACACATCCCTGGTATCGCAGAAGAGGACCTGATCGTAATTCCGGCGTTTTTTCTCCAGGATATCGATATAGAGGCCGTAACGGTAATCAATGGGGCCTTCCTTCTCATAACGATCGGGGATCTCCACACAGTGAATGTGGTATTCCTTTAATTTATCTCTGGTGAAAGCGGAAAGATCCTTTGTGAAAGCTACGATATCGCAGTTTTCCCCGTTATATTTTGCACAGGATACATAAAAGGGTTCGATCTTGTACCACCAGTAATGTTTTGTAACTCCCATTATGAGATTCTTTTTAGCCATGATTTCCTACCTCAGAGTTTAAGCCGCCGTTTATCGACATCTTTATTCAGTGATCTTAACTACTTCTTTCAGTTTCTCCAGCACCTTAACCTTCATATACTCCTGTGCATAGAAACCTTTTCCGTTAGCCTTTACTGCTTCGTCGAAACTTGCATCATCAAAGTTGCCTTGGGCCTTGAAATAGGTGCGCACATCATCATCGGTAAAGGAGAGACCGTACTTTTCATAGAGATACTGGATCTCAAGAGCGGTCTTTGTCTCTTCTTCGGCACGTGTGGACATCTGCGAATCAAAGGCTTCCTTTGATTCTGCGCCCATAAGTTCCCAGGTTTCTCCGCTGGGAGCTTCCATACCGAACATCTGATACATGGAGATCATATAACTGCGCTGCTGGTCAACCATAACGCGTGCCAGATTGTCTTTGTAAGCTGTAGGGATCTTGTTTACAACGCTGTTTAAAGACAGTGAGCTTTCGACTTTTGATGCCAGGTTTGAGTCAAAGCCTTTGTCGATAAGACTCTGGCGGTATTCTTCTACGGTAGAAGCTACGTCAGAATGGAATTCCTTAACGTACTCATCATCAAAGGGGCGGTCAACATAAACGCCTATGAGATGTATGTCAAAATCTGCAACCATGCCGGCGTAGTTCTCATCTTCATAATCATCGGGCAGTGCCACGCTGATACTGAAATCCTCACCGGGGAAGTGACCCTCCAGGGCTTCGTCGAATTCTTCGCCGAATTCTTCGGAGCCTATCTCGTAATCCGTAGCTTCTGAAGCAGTTTTGAAATCATTTCCATTAACGGTGGAAGTGTAAGTGATGCTTACCTTGTCGCCGTATACGCTTTCTTCCTCGGGATCATCACTCATATACTGGTTTGAAGAGATATCGGAAGCGATCTGGCTGTCTATCTCCTCGTCAGAAGGGGTTAATTCACTTCTGGAGAAGCTCATTGCGTCATCATTTACCGTTACATAATCCGATATATTAATGCCTTTGATAGTTCCGTTGTCGTTAAGATATCTGGAATAATCCAGTTTTGAACGCTGATACAGGATCACGCCGCATACGATGGCTGCAACGATCGCTAACGGGATAAATATCTTCCAGAAAGTAGCGACGGCTTTCTGCATGTGCTGCGTACTGCGGTTTTTTTCCTGTTCCATACGTTTTTGTTTTGACTTGCTCATCTCGCTCATAATGTTTTTTCCTCCCTATTGCGTTTAAAACAGCTTTATTAGTATATCATAAACAACGGAAAAAGGAAGTGTTCATTTTGTGAATTTCGTGTTATACTTTATGCTGATGTTTTTGCGAGGAGAGTATAAATGGCTGATTGGTACCTTATCAGAAAAAGCGGTGATTATGCAGCTATAGGAAGGAGACATAATATATCTCCGGTGATAGCAAGACTGCTTAAAAACCGCGGGGTAGAAAGTGATGAGGATATAGAATCATATCTGCACGGCGGTCTTGAATGTCTGCATGCTCCGGAACTGCTGGATGGGATGGATGAATGTGCGGAAAGACTTCTGGCCGCGATAGATAAGGGCAGGAGCATCCGTGTAATAGGCGATTATGATATAGACGGCGTAACGGCAACGGCAATACTTTTAAAGGGTATAAGGGCTTTGGGCGGTACGGCGGATGCGCGTATACCCCACAGGGTACGTGACGGATACGGAATGAACTGTGACATGATAAGGGAGGCGCAGGCAGACGGAATTGACCTGATCCTTACCTGTGATAACGGTATTTCCGCGCGGGAAGAGGCGCATCTGGCAGGAGAACTGGGGATAGAGCTGCTGATCACCGATCATCATGAGATCCCTTATGAAGAAACAGACGGCGTAAGGCACTATCTTTTACCCGAAGCGGCGGCATTGGTTGATCCGCATCTTCCGGGATCCCGATATCCTTTTCCGGGAATATGCGGAGGCTTTGTGGCGTTTAAGCTGATGCAGCACTGTTTTGCACGTAAAGGGATCGAAATGGAGACGGCGCTCAAAGAGCAGCTTCTGCAGCTTGCGGCTTTTGCTACCGTTGGAGATATAATGGAGCTTAAGGATGAGAACCGTGCTCTTGTAAAAGAAGGACTTAAGCTGATGACTCTGCGTCCCGCTCCCGGATTGGCGGAGTTGATATCGGTACTGGGGCTGGCGGGTAAAGAGATAAACAGCTATCATCTTGGTTTTATGCTGGGGCCCTGCATTAATGCCAGTGGACGTATAGATACGGCTCTCAGGGCATTGGATCTGCTTATCACCGATAACAGGGTGGAAGCGATGCGCATAGCCGGGGAGCTTAAGGAATTAAACGAGAACAGAAAGACCATGACGGAACGCGCCACCGGTGAGGCTGTTGCACAGATAGAGCGGGGGGAGCATGACGGCTGCAAGGTTTATGTCATCTTCCTACGCGAATGTCATGAGAGCATAGCAGGTATCGTGGCGGGCAGGATAAGAGAGCGCTTTTATCATCCCACGCTGATAGTAACGGAAGGCGAGGAAGGATTAAAAGGCTCGGCCAGATCTATAGAGGCGTATCATATGTATGATGCCATGACGGAAGTGGCTGATGTATTCACCAGATTTGGCGGACATTCCCAGGCAGCGGGTTTCTCTCTTGAAGAAGGAAGGCTGGAGGAACTGAGACGGCGTCTCAATGAAAACTGCCGGCTTACAGATGCGGATTTCAGTGAGCATATATCCATTGATCTGGAACTGCCCATGAGATATGCCACCAGGGAGCTGGTGGAGGAGCTTAAGCTTTTGGAACCCTGCGGGAACGGAAACAGCAGGGCGGTGATAGCAAGGGCCGGACTTAAGCTTAAGGCGATAAAGCCTATTGGCAGGGAAGCAAAGCTCTGCTGTCTCAATGTAGAAGATGAAGGCGTGACATACGAGCTTAAGGCGTTCTTTAAAACGGATGCCATAAAGGAGTATATAGAAGGAAAATACGGAAATGCCGTACTTAACGACCTGCTGGAGGGAAGAGGGGACGGCGTGGGCTTTTCGGTGATCTATAAACCGGATCTGAATGAATATAACGGAAGGATAAATCTTCAGCTGGTAGTGGAGGATTTTAAATAAGATGGACAGCAATGCTAAAAGATACTGTGAGATAGATCTCTACAGGGGATTAGGCATAATATGCACGGTGACGGCGGCATCGGGAATGCTTTCCGCACAGCTGCAGTACCGTTTTGACGCTTTGTGCTTTCCGCTTTTTATGATGGCGGCAGGAGCAGTATGGCATAAGAAGGGTTTTAAGACAGATGAGAAGACTGTAATAAAACAGGAGGCGTACAGAAGCCTTAAGCCTTATTTATGGTTTTCACTGATATATCTGGTCATCGATGCGCTGGCAATGTTCATTTCTCCGGAGATCTTCGGTCTTCGCAGACTTTATAATCATATCTGGGACAGTGTAAGTTTTATGGGCATATCCGTGCTTTCCTTCCTGCCCGCTTATTTTGTGGCGGTAACGGCATACAGGATGTTCAGATATAATTTTAAACTTCCCACCATGTGCATAATCTTAAGCATAGTAGCCTTTACCCTGACGGGGATACTGTATTTCAGGGGATTTCCCGGGCTTTATGACGCGGATAATATGGATCTGGGCATTGATTCATACGGTCTGAGGCTTGCCATGTTATTCTGGAGAGGCAGCGTAGGAATGTTTTTCTGTGCCTGGGGTGAGGTCATCGGCCTCATAGCAGAGAAACTAAAGGAGAAGAAACTTATAACCGTGATACTTTTCTTGCTGCTGACGGGTGGAGGTATCGGACTGAGTTTCCTTACGGACAGCTGTAACTACAGGACCATGGTTACCGGTAATCCTCTTGTGGTCCTGCCCATGTCGCTGGGCCTGGCGGGCGGTCTTCTGTTTTTGTGCATATGGATAGGAACGATCAGACCCATTGATTTCCTGGGGAGACACGCCATCATCATATATCTGAGCTTCTGGGGCTTTGGTATATTAAGATTTGCGCTTATGGTCGGGGATATAGTTTTTGCAAAGACCATTAATAATTTTGCTTACAGGGCAACTGTAGCCATCGTGATCCTTTTGTTTGAGCTGATAGTGATAGCGCTTTTCAGGCTTAAGTGTTTCTCTTTCCTGCTGGGTGGCAGGGAATTTAAGGAACCCGAGATAGAGGAAGATGTGCTTTGAGCAAAAAAAAATAAATTTATACACAATTTGCACCCGAAATGGACACAATTTCGAGTTAGTATATGACCCGAAAGTGAAACACATTTACTATCTCCCCCTCATATTATGACCGCTGCCTTCGGACAGCGGTCTTTGTTTTTACTTTTTGAAAGAACCCCCATTCTGTGATATAATACCCAGATAATCACGAAAGCGAGGAACCCGGTATGAAAATCCTTAATGAACTGACTGCTGCTTTCTGCCCCGATGCGGACTCCAGGCAGATAAGCGCTTTAATATATGATTCAAGAAAAGTCTGCAGCTCCTGCCTTTATATAGCTATTAAAGGTGCTAAATTTGACGGCCACAGCGCCATTGCCGCAGCAGCAGAAGCGGGTGCTGCGGCCGTGATCGCCCAGTATGCGGATGATGAGCAGAAGGCGGTCTGTGAAAAATGTGGCTGTGCCCTTATCTTAACGGAGGATACCAGACTGGCCCTGGCTCTCTGTTCGGCGGCCTATTTCGATAATCCCGCAGAAGAACTGATAACCATAGGGATTACAGGTACAAAAGGCAAATCGACATCTGCCTTCATGATCAGAGCTGTTTTGGAGGAAGTGGGCTATAAGTGCGGCCTTATCGGTACTGTGGAGGTTGATACCGGTCTGCGCCGTATACCGGCCGTAAATACCACCCCCGAATCCTATGAACTTCAGTCATATCTTCGGGAGATGGCTGATAACGGCTGTCGTGCCGTTGTAATGGAAGTTTCATCACAGGGGCTTATGATGCACAGGACCGGAGGTATAGAGTTTAATGTGGGAGTATTTACCAATATTTCCCCGGATCATATAGGCCCCAATGAACATAAGGATTTTGATGATTATCTGTATTGCAAGAGCCTGCTTTTTAAGAGCTGTAAGATAGCAGCTGTTAATGCCGATGACGAGCATACGGAAGATATCCTGGACGGGAATATGTGTGACGATATCATACGTTTCGGTTTTTCGGCGCATTCCGATATGAAAGCCTTATCCTATAAGCCCATACAGACTAAAGGACAGCCGGGAACGGAACTGGCATTTTCCTATAAGGGAGACAGTTATCAGATGACGCTGCCTTTCCCGGGAAAGTTTTCCGTATATAACATATTATCTGCCATATCCGCAGTCTGCGGAGCACTGGAAGATGAGGGCGAGATCAGTCTGGAGGCAGTGATGGAAAGCAGTGAAACAGCGCTTAAGCATGCGCTGATAAAGGGACGAATGGAGCTGCTGCCGGTATCGGATGATTACAGCCTGATGATAGACTATGCGCACAACGCCATGGCTCTTGAGAGCCTTTTATCCACGCTCAGGGATTACTGCCACGGCAGGCTTATAACCTTATTCGGCTGCGGAGGCAACAGGGCAAAGTCAAGACGATACGAAATGGGTGAAGTGAGCGGACGCTTATCAGATCTTACCGTGATCACTTCGGATAATCCCAGGGATGAGGAGCCTCTTGATATCATAGCGGATATCGAAGAGGGCATAGGACGTACCGACGGAAAGCACGTGACCGTTGCCGACCGCAGGGAGGCTATCGCTTATGCGATGCATGAGGCAAAGCCGGGAGATATGGTCATACTCGCCGGCAAGGGACATGAGGATTACCAGGAGATAAAAGGAACAAAGCATCATATGGATGAGAGGGAACTGGTATACGGCATATTAAAGGAAGACGGCAATGAGGAAGCGATACTCCGCATGTGCAAAAGGTATCCTTATCTGGCAGACTGATATATGGGAAGATACGCTCAGATAATAATCGATATAGCGCTGGAGAAGCTGGACCGGCCTTTTACTTATATGATACCGCAGGAACTTTCCGATACTCTGGAAGAGGGCATGGAAGTTACCATACCTTTCGGAAAAGGCAATACCTTAAGAAAAGGCTATGTGGTGGCCATAACCGACAGTGCCTCACTGCCTGAGGATAAGCTTAAGTATATAGATTCGGTAATGGATAAGTCCGTAAGCATCGAAGGCCGCACGCTGGCGCTGGCAGCCTGGATGAAGAAGAATTACGGCGGCACCCTTATCACGGCAATGAAGACCGTGCTCCCCGTAAAAAAGAAGGTAAAGGAGCAGAATTACCGCAACATCTTAAGACTTGCGGATCCTGAACGCTTAAAAGCCGAGATAGGAGCCTTAAATCCCCTGCGTTTTGCATCAAGGATAAGACTGTATAACGCCCTGCTTTCGGCAGACGAGCTGCCGGAGGAGATGGTTAAGGATAAGCTTAATGTATCCGCCTCTGTTTTGAAAACGGCAGAGAAGGACGGGCTCATAAAGGTTGAGACCCTGCGCCGCTACCGTGCCCCTGTGGCGGGGAGCGGACGTTACTCTTCAAAGACCGACCTTAATGAGGAACAGCAGGCTGTTGTGGAAGAGATAATGAGAGCCAGGGAGGCGGGGGATCTGCGTCCTGCGCTTTTGCATGGCGTGACAGGCAGCGGAAAGACCGAGGTCTATCTGGAGCTTATAGAACGCATGATAGCTGAGGGCAGGCAGGCTATAGTGCTGATACCGGAGATATCCCTTACCTTCCAGACGCTTATGCGTTTTTATGCGCGTTTTGGCGAACGTGTCTCTGTCATGCATTCGAAGCTCTCCGACGGTGAAAGGTATGACCAGTACGAGAGGGCAAAGAATGGTGAGCTGGATATAATAATAGGCCCCCGTTCCGCACTTTTTACGCCTTTTGAGAGACTGGGGATAATAATAATCGACGAAGAGCATGAGGGCAGCTATAAGAGTGAGAAGATGCCCAAATATCATGCGCGTGAGGTGGCGGCGTATCTGGCCGAAAGGGAGAACGCCCTGCTGATACTGGGCAGCGCGACCCCTTCCCTGGAGTCCTATCACAGGACGCAGGAGGATGAATACAGGCTTTTCTGCCTGCGCAGCCGTTTCGGGAATGCCGTATTGCCCAAGGTCTATATCGAGGATATGCGTGAGGAGCTGAAAAGCGGCAACAAAAGCTTTTTATCCCGCAGGCTTTCGGAGCTGCTTACCGAGCGTATCGTAAAGGGCGAGCAGAGCATGCTCTTTATAAACCGCAGGGGGGTGGCGGGATTTATCTCTTGCCGCAGCTGCGGCTATGTGGTAAACTGCCCTCATTGCTCGGTATCCCTTACGGAGCACCTGGATGGTTTCCTTCACTGCCATTACTGCGGGCATAAGGAGGAAAAGCCGAAGATCTGTCCTGAATGCGGATCCAAATATATCGGTAGTTTCAGGGCCGGTACGGAAAAGATGGAAAAGGAGCTGGAAAAGCTCTATCCTTCGGCAAAGATACTTCGTATGGATGCAGATACCACAAAGAATAAGGAAGATTATGACCGTATCCTGTCTCAGTTTGCGGATGGGGAAGCCGATATACTGATAGGCACCCAGATGATAGTTAAAGGACATGATTTCCCCAATGTGACGCTGGTGGGAGCGCTGGCTGCGGATATGTCGCTTAATCTGAGTGATTATCATTCTGCGGAACGTACATTCCAGCTGCTGGCTCAGGCAGCAGGCAGGGCAGGCAGGGCGGAGAAGCCCGGGGAAGTGGTGATACAGACCTACCAGCCGGAACACTTTGCACTTCAGCTTGCAGCAAAACATGATTACGAGAGCTTTTATGAGCAGGAGATAGGATACAGGGAGCTGGCCGATTTCCCGCCCATTTGCCATATGATGACGCTGCAGTTTTATTCCAAAGATGAAAAGGCGGGACCCGAGAGGGCGCGCTACATCGCGGAAGAGATCAAAAAGATGCCCGGTGATAAGCCGGAAGTCATCGGTCCTGCGGAGGCGCTGATAGGCAGGCTTAAAGATGTATACCGCACAGGGCTTTACCTGAGGCATAAGGATATGGATGTGCTTCAGCGGGCAAAGGATCTGGCGGAGGAAACGGAAAGGATATTATGCATGAGGGCGGGGGCAGCGGATGTGATGCTGCAGTTCGATCCGGATCCCGTTAATTCATTCTAAAGGAGAAGAAAAATGGCTATCAGAAATGTAAGAAAACTTGGAGATGAAACTTTAGAGACGGTCTGCAGACCGGTAAAAAAGATGACGGATCATATCAGCGAGCTGATCGATGATATGCTTGATACTATGTATGACGCCAACGGCGTCGGACTGGCTGCACCCCAGGTAGGAGTATTACGCCGCATAGTCGTTATAGATGTAACGGGTGAAGATCCCCATGTGCTTATAAATCCCGAGATAATCGAGACGCAGGGAGAGCAGAAATGCTATGAAGGCTGCCTTTCCGTACCCGGGAAGATGGGTATGGTCACCAGACCGGCTTATGTTAAAGTAAAGGCCCTGGACAGGGACATGAATGAGTACGAACTGGAAGGTGAGGAGCTGCTGGCCCGCGCCATCTGCCATGAGGTGGACCACCTCGACGGCATAATGTACACTACCAAGGTCGAAGGCGACCTGGAAGACATGACTCCTCCTTCCGACGATGAAGACGACGAAGAGTAATTATACGTCATCCCGGACTATCACATGTCATCCTGAGCGAAGCGAAGGATCTTTATAGAAGTGAATTAATATCAAAGAGGAAAATTCTTTATGAAAATAATCTACATGGGCACGCCGGATTTTTCCGTAGGCCCTCTTGAAGCACTTATAAAAGCCGGCCATGAGATAAGCCTAGTGGTATGCCAGCCGGACAGACCCAAGGGACGCAGCAAGGAGCCTGCTCCATGCCCCGTGAAGGAATGTGCAATAGCGCATGGTCTTGAAGTATTTCAGCCGGAGCGGATCAAGCGCCCCGAAGCCGTCGAAGTTTTAAAGAAATATCCGGCGGATGTTTTTGTGGTTGCGGCTTTCGGACAGATACTCTCAAAAGAGATACTGGATATGCCTGAGTACGGCTGTCTTAACATCCATGCATCACTGCTGCCGGCATACAGGGGAGCATCCCCTATCCAGTATGCGGTCATAAACGGCGATAAGGAAAGCGGCGTTACCATCATGCAGATGGATGAAGGTATAGATACCGGTGATATACTAAGTCAGCGTTCCGTTGAAATAGATAAGGAAGAGACAGGCGGCAGCCTTTTTGACAAGCTTTCCGTTATCGGTTCGCAGCTGATAGTGGAGACTCTGGATCAGCTGGAAAAGGGTGCTCTTACACCGGTGAAACAGGACGGATCAAAGAGCAGTCATGTAGGCATGCTTCGCAAGGAAGACGGACTTATTAACTGGCTGCGCAGCGCGGAAGAGATAGAGCGTCTTATCCGCGGGACCGATCCCTGGCCCGGGGCATATACTTATTTCAGAGCAAAGGTATTAAAGATCTGGAAGGCGGAAGTTGCAGGCGGCAGTGTCGGAGAGAATAAGGCAAAGGCCGCGCCCGGATATATCACCTGTGTTGATAAAGATAACTTCTATATATCCTGTGGCGAAGGCGTACTTAAGATAAAAGAGCTTCAGGCCGAAGGTAAAAAGCGTATGAGCTGCGCCGATTACTTAAGGGGTATCAAACTGGAGACAGGGGAGCATCTGGGCTGATGGGCAGCAGCAAAGCTACAACAGGCAGGCGGCTGGTGCTGGATATCCTTACGGAATGTGACAGGCCCGGAGCTAAAAGCGGGGATATCATAAAAGCAGCTCTTGATAAGCATGATTATCTCGATCAGCGTGATAAGGCTTTTATACGGCGCTTAAGTGAGGGCTGTATAGAAAGAGCCATCACTCTTGATCATGTTATCGACCAGTTTGCCTCAACAAAAACCTCTAAGATGAAAGCGCCTGTGCGGCTTATCATGCGCATGGGAGCTTATCAGCTCTTATATATGGATAACGTGCCCGATGCTGCGGCGTGCAATGAATGTGTATCACTTGCAGCGGGTAAGGGCTTTTCGGGACTTAAAGGCTTTGTCAACGGAGTTCTCCGTAATATTTCAAGGAATAAAGCAGATATAAAATGGCCTGATAAGGAAAAAGATATTAAGGGATATCTTTCCGTAAGGTATTCCATGCCTTTATGGATAACGGGGCTGCTCTGCAGTGAATACGGGGCGGAGCGTGCGGAAAATATGCTGGCCTCTTACCAGAAGGAAAGGGATATAAGCATCAATCTTCTTAAAGGCGATAAGGCAGGGCTCATAGCCGCGTGGGAGAAGGACGGGATAAAGGTAACACAGAGTCCGTACCTTGATAATGCGCTGCTGCTTGCTAATGTGCCCGGAGTAGGAAGGCTTGCCGGCTTTGCGGAAGGTGACTTTATCGTTCAGGATGTGAGCAGCATGCTTGCTGTTAAAGCGGCGGGCATCAGGCAGGGAGATACGATAGTCGATCTGTGTGCGGCTCCCGGTGGTAAGAGCCTTTATGCTGCCGCATTATGCGGACCGGAGGGCAGGGTTTTCTCCTATGACCTTTCGTGGAATAAGACTGATAAGATACGGGAAAATGCAGAGAGGCTTGGTTTTGATAACATCACTGTGGCTGAACATGATGCAATTGTTTTTGATCCGGAGCTTAAAGAAAAGGCAGACGTGGTGATAGCGGATCTGCCCTGCAGCGGTCTTGGGGTTATGGGAAGAAAAGCCGATATACGATACCGCTTAAAGGAAGAAGATATAGCTTCCCTTTCGCAGCTGCAGAGAGATATCCTTAAGAATGCTGCGGAATATGTAAAGCCCGGAGGAACGCTGCTGTACAGTACCTGTACGGTCAGCCGTGAGGAAAATGAAGATAACAGGCAGTGGTTTCTGGATAATTTTGATTACGACAGTTTGGCATTTGACGAAAAGCTGCCGGAAATCTTTAAAGACAGCACTGCGAAGGAGGGATATCTTCAGCTGGTCTGCGGTGAACCCGGGGAGCTGCCGCTTATGGACGGCTTTTTCATCTCCGTATACAGGAGGCGGAAATGAAGGATATAAAGAGTTTAAGCATAGATGAGCTTAAAGCTGAAACAGAATTACTGGGAGAAAAGAAATTCAGGGCTGACCAGATATACTCCTGGCTTCATCAGAAGCTGGTACGCAGCTTTGATGAGATGAGCAACATACCGGCGTCTCTGAAAGAAAAGCTTTCTGAAAACTATACCATAACTTCTTTTGATATCCTGAGAAAACAGGTTTCTAAGACAGACGGTACTGTTAAGTATCTTTTTAGATTATCTGACGGAAACTGTATAGAGACGGTGTCAATGGATTACCGTCACGGTCACAGCGTATGCATATCATCCCAGGTGGGATGCCGCATGGGCTGCGCTTTCTGTGCCTCAACCCTTGGCGGGCTGGTAAGGAATCTTACGGCTTCCGAGATGCTGGAACAGATCTACAGCGTGACCAGGGATCTTGATAAGCGCGTTGATAACGTAGTGGTGATGGGTATAGGCGAGCCCATGGACAATTATGATAATGTTGTGGCTTTTATAAGGCTGCTCACATCGGATAAAGGACTTAACTTAAGCGTCAGGAATATTACGGTTTCCAGCTGCGGTATAGTCCCCGGGATACTTAAGCTTTCCGAAGAAGGATTGGGGATAACCCTTGCGCTTTCGCTTCATGCGGTCACGGATGAAAAGAGAAGAAAGATCATGCCGGTGGCAAAGAGCTATACCATTGCACAGCTTATGGAAGCGGTGGATACATATTTTAAGAATACCGGAAGACGCGTGACTTTTGAATATTCACTGATAGCCGGAGTAAATGATACTGAGGAAGATGCGAAAGGGCTTGCGGCGCTGGCAGCAAAAAGAGGATGCCATGTGAATCTGATCCCGGTAAATCCCGTGACCGAAGCAGGACTTAAGGAACCGGACAGAGCCGCGGTGCTGGCCTTCCAGCAGAAGTTGAGCAATATGAAAGTCAACGCTACGATACGCCGTGAACTGGGGCGGGATATAGACGGAGCCTGCGGCCAGTTACGACGTAACCATAACAATATTATGTCAACTGATTGACCCATTCCCCAAGATGTGCTAAAATGTGCGTGGTCTGAAGGAGACCTTATACAAACATGAAACTTAGCTCGTACTCGGTCACCGATATAGGAAGACTGAGAAAACTGAATCAGGACTATGTATTTACCTCTGAGGTGCCCGTCGGGACATTGCCCGACCTTTTTATCGTTGCAGACGGTATGGGCGGACACAAGGCGGGGGAATATGCATCCAAGTGCGCTGTGGAGACCATGGTGAGCCAGATCAATTCATCAAGTGAGCGCGGCAGCATAAGGGTGATATCCAATGCCATAAGGGAAGCAAACCGCAGAGTCAGGAACAAGGCTATGTCCGATGATAATTACTTCGGCATGGGCACCACGCTGGTGGTTGCCACGCTGGATGAAGACGGACTGTGCGTAGCCAATGTAGGCGACAGCCGTTTGTATCTCATAAGCAACGGCGAGATAAAACAGGTTACAGTCGACCATTCCTTAGTCGAAGAAATGGTCCAGATGGGAGAGCTTGAAAGAAAGTCGGCACGCAATCATCCTGACAAGAACATCATCACCCGTGCTGTGGGCGTGATGGAAGAGGTTGATCCCGACTTTTTTGAAGTAGAAGATCTGGTGGTGGGAGACACCATACTCATGTGTTCGGACGGTCTTTCCAATATGCTGGAAGATACGGAGATAATGGGTATCGTTGAAGGTGAGGGTACGCTTAAGGAAAAGGCGAACCGTCTGGTGGCTGCTGCCAATATGAATGGCGGAAGAGATAACATAACCGTAATATTAGTGAGGGTGGAAGGTTAAGGAGCAGTAATGATCAAGATAGGTATGACAGTTGCAGACCGCTATGAGGTGCTGGAAAAAATAGGCACCGGTGGTATGAGTGATGTTTACAGGGCCAAGGACCATAAGCTGAACAGGCATGTTGCGGTAAAGGTGCTTAAGCAGGAGTTTTCCGAGAACAAGGATTTCCTGCAGAAATTCCGCAGTGAGGCGCAGTCGGCTGCAGGCCTTATGCATCCCAATATCGTTAACGTCTATGATGTTGGCGAGGACAGCGGATCCCATTATATCGTGATGGAGCTTGTGGAAGGCATCACGCTTAAGAAGTATATCGAGAAGAAGGCTCGCCTTTCCGTAAGGGAGGCCGTGAGCATTGCCATACAGGTAGCACAGGGCATAGAGGCTGCACATAATAATCATATCATTCACAGGGATATCAAGCCCCAGAATGTTATCATCAGTATGGACGGTAAGGTAAAGGTTACGGACTTTGGTATAGCAAAGGCAGCAACCAGCAATACGATTACCTCTAATGTCATGGGAAGCGTTCATTATACTTCTCCCGAGCAGGTACGCGGCGGCTTCTCCGATGAAAAGAGTGATATCTATTCACTTGGTATCACTTTGTTTGAGATGCTTACAGGCCGTGTTCCTTTTAACGGCGATACCACCGTAGCGGTTGCCATCAAGCATATACAGGAACCCATGCCCTCACCCAGGGATTATGTTCCGGAGATACCCGTAAGTCTTGAGAAGATAGTTCTTAAATGTACACAGAAGAGCCCCGACAGGCGTTACCAGTCTGCTCCGGAGCTTATAGAGGATCTGAAGAGATCGCTGATATCCCCCGATGAGGATTTTGTCAAGCTCGATGAAAACGATGAGCATGGGGCTACCAAGGATATCTCTCCCCAGGAGATAAAGCGTATCAGACAGCAGGCCAACAGAAGGGATTCTTTTGACGCCCAGATGATGGCAGGCGCAGCGGGCGCCGGCGGTCAGGATGATTATCAGGAAGAATATCCCGAAGGTTATGAAGAAGGCAATCCCGAATATGAAGGACAATATCCCGAATATGAGGGAGAATATCCGGAATATGAAGGAGAGTATCCAGAATACGAGGGTGAGTACCCCGAATATGAAGGAGAGTATCCCGAAGGCTATGATCAGGATAACCAGGATCCTTATGCCAACGGACCTGTACTGCAGGAGATAATAAGCGGCCGCAAGAAGAATAATGAGCCCCCTGCAAATCCTCATAAAAAGAAGAAAAAGAAAAGACCCGCCGAGGCGGATAAGAATAGCCAGAGAAACGGCAATAACGGCAACAGAAGACCTACTGCGCCCGATGTGCCCAGAAAGAAGAGCCAGGGGCAGCCGTCTGCGCGCAAGAGCGATACCAGAAGAAGGAAGAGATCCAGGGATGACCGTTATGACGAAAACGATCCCAGGATGGAGATCCTGACTACTATACTGATCATCATCGCGGCAGTCATACTGGCGATAATCTTCCTGTATATCGTTTGGCAGGCTATCGGTTTTGGAAGGGAGAAGGAAAACCCGACTTCGGCTGCGCCTACATCAGCGGCAGCTGCAGAGGCTACACCTACGACGGCTGTAGGCAATACGGAGAAGGGAACCCTGCCGGTGCCGGATGTAGTAGGACGTTCACGTCCCGAAGCAAGAAAACTGCTTGAGGATGACAGTTTTGATGTTGAGGTACAGAATCTCAATGATGATGAAGTGGAAAAGGGCAATGTTATCAGGCAGGAGCCCGAAGCAGGCACTTATGCGGCTATAGGCAGCAAGGTCACCATTTATATCAGCCTTGGTAAAGAGCTGATACAGGTTGCAATGCCTGATCTTAAAGGGCATACCGAGGAAGAGGCCAAGCTGATCCTTGAGAATGCAGGACTTTCTGCAACCAAGGGAGAAGATGAATACAGTGATAATTATGAAGAAGGCAAGGTATGCTATCAGAATTATTCTGCAGGTACCACCATCAGCACCGATTCGGAGATAGAATACAGGATAAGCAAGGGCCGTGAGAATGCAATCTATATGTTAGATAATTATTTCGTTGATGCGCCTGAAGGATACCAGGGCGGTGAGGCTACTATCTATCTTAAGGACGAGGCAGGCGGCCAGATCTGGGCAGAGAATACAAGCAGTTTCCCTGTATCAATACAGGTTACGGGTATAGCTAATATCCCCAGAGGCGTTCTGACTATTGAATTTACCGTGATGGAGGAGCAGGAAGTATCCGATGAGGACGGCAATACCTTTACACAGCAGGTGGAGACCCGCAAGACAAGCCAGCCCAAGTCTGTTGAATTTAAGAAGGTAGCGCAGAATATTTGATGGAAGGCAGGATACTTAAAGGCATAGGCGGTTTTTACTATGTACTGGCTGATGACGGCAGGGAATATGAATGCCGTGCCAGAGGAATCTTCCGTAAAGACGGGGATAAGCCTTTAGTAGGGGATATGGTGCGCATAAGCGTTATCGATAATGAAGCCGCCATCGGCAGCGTGGACTCTATCCTGGAGAGAAAGAACAGGCTGATACGCCCGGAAGCTGCCAATGTGGATCAGGCACTTCTGGTTTTTGCCTTTGACAAACCTGCGCCCAATTACGTCCTTCTGGACAGATTCCTTATCACGCTGCGCCGCAGCAATGTTCCCTGTATTCTGTTATTTAATAAAAAGGACCTGGCTGATGCTGTGCAGGTTGACAGGCTTTTGAATGCATACAAAGATGCGGTGGCCGATGTACGCGCGCTTTGCGCTCTTGAGGATGGCTTTAAGGATACACTTAAGGAAATGCTCTGCGGGCACATAAGTCTGCTGGCAGGACCTTCCGGTGTCGGTAAATCGACCATACTGAATGCATTGTGTCCGGGAGCCCTGGCAGAGACAGGAGAGATAAGCAAAAAGCTTAAACGCGGAAAACATACCACCAGGCATTCGGAGCTCTTCCCCATAGAGGGAGGCGGCTATGTTATGGATACACCCGGATTTACGGCACTGGAACTCCGGGATATCGAAGCCGATGAGGTGAGGGATGAATATCCCGAATTTGATCCCTATGCAGGGGAGTGCCGCTTTATGGACTGCATGCATATCAAAGAACCCGGCTGCGTAATAAGAGAAGCTGCAGCCAATGGGGCTATACCACAGATCAGATACGAGAATTACTGTGCCGTTTATTCGGAACTCAATGACAGGAAGAGGTATTAGCTTATGAAGATGAAAAACATACTGGCGCCTTCCATACTGGCAGCAGATCTGATGAATCTAGAAGGCGAGATAAGACGGATCGAAGCAGGCGGAGCCGCATATGTTCATTTTGATGTAATGGACGGCAGTTTTGTTCCGGCCATATCCTTTGGCATGCCGCTGCTTCAGCTTCTGCGCAAAGCAACCGGGCTAAAGATAGACGCACATCTGATGATAGTTAAACCCGACCGTTATATAGAGGAGTTTGCGGAACTTGGGGCCGATATAATAACCGTTCATTATGAGGCCTGCGATGATCCGGTATCGGTGATCAAAATGATACATAAATGCGGGAAGAAGGCAGGTATTGCCCTAAAGCCTGCTACGGCAGTAAGTGAGATCAGAAATCTGCTGCCGGAGCTGGATATGGTACTGCCCATGACTGTGGAGCCGGGCTTCGGAGGACAGCATGTATTGACTGAGTGTTTAAAGAAAGTAAGACAGTTAAAGGATATGATAGATGAAAAAGGCCTCTACTGTGATGTGGAAGTAGACGGGGGCATAACGAAAGAGAATATCGTATCCATCAAGGAATACGGCGCAAACGTAATAGTTGCAGGCTCCGCGGTGTTCCGCGGCGATGCCGAGGCCAATACCAGGGAGCTGATCGGGCTTATGGCGGATTAAACATCGTGAGGCAGGATCTTTCGGGCCGGGGAGCGATCCCCGGTCTTTTTGCGGGCGTTGAAGTTTATATATAAATCTGCTAAAATGCTTTGCATGGAAATTTTCATGGAAAAAAAAGAGATCATAAGGCTCAGGACGCTCAGGAGACTGGATATTACGGGAAGCTCCAAAGGAGAGCAGGAAAAGTATTATGATGATAAAAACAGGGCGTATATCAAGCTGCCGTTTTATCACGAAGGAAAATACTGGAAGGATTACATGGTAGAATACCTGTCTTCCCGTATATTTGCCGAGGACTATACTCTTGGGATAAAAATAGTGGAACAGGAGATAGTGATGACGGATAAGGACCTGCCGGCTGTGCGTTCCGCAGACTTTTGCACCGGGGATGAAATATGGTTATCCATGGCGCGTATATTTGAGCGCTTTGGCGTTTATGCCGAGGATGCCAGAAGCGGTGAAGAAAGACTGTGGCAGATCATGAATACTGCGCAGGAAGAATGCGGTACGGATATCTCTTTATATCTTGCCGTTATGTTTGTGGCCGATCTTTTACTTTTAAATGAGGACAGGCATTATAACAACTTCGGATTATTATATAATGATGACGGGACTTTTGATCGTGCTCCGCTTTTTGATTTCGGGCTGGGGCTTTTTGAGCACGAGAGGTTTTATGAGAATAAGAGCCTGGAGGAGATCGATCCGGAGAATATCATGCTGCGCCCTTTGGGGGTGCCGGGATTAAAGGCACTGGAATATTTATCTGCTCTGGGATACAGGGAAGATATAGCTTATCTGATATCGGGTATCCGGTGTGATCTGGAAAAGGGGCTTTTTCCAAACGATAACGCCTATAAATGGTATCAGTATATTTCAGATAAACTGCGGAGGACATATGAAAGGAAGATTTGACCTGGGAAACCTTTCCGGGATATTGATGAAAAAAGATAAACCTGTCCTGAAGTTTTCTTTCAGCGGCGGGGTTTTGCAGAATAAGGAGATAATAGATCCTAAGCTGCTGCCCTTTGATATGCTGGGTGAAGTATGCCAGCGTACGATAGAGAACTTTTTTTATTACAGAGTGACGCCCCTTACGCGGCAGGGACTGGAGGAGAGCCTTAAGGAATACAGCATACCGGCTGAATATGAGGCTATGATAAGGGCCGGAAGCGGACGCTGTGCCCATGATAATTACTGGCTGGAGTGTTTATAAAAGATGGCATTTGACGGTATCACCGTAGCTGCGGTGGTTAAAGAACTTAATGATAAGATAAGCGGCGGAAGGATAGCTAAGATCTCCCAGCCGGAGCGTGATGCATTGATACTTACTGTAAAGACGCCTGCAGGACAGCAGAGGCTTTTATTGTCGGCGGATGCATCCCTGCCGCTGGTCTATCTCTGCAGTGTTAATAAACCTGCGCCCATTACCGCGCCTGCTTTCTGTATGCTCCTGCGTAAATATCTTGGCAGCGCAAAGATCATGGGTATCACACAGCCCGGGCTGGAGCGCATCATCAGGATAGAGTTTGAACACTATGATGAAATGGGTGATCTTAAACGCAAGACCCTGGTGTGCGAGATAATGGGCAAGCACAGCAATATCATTTTGCTTGATGAAAACGAGCATATAGTGGATTCCATCAAAAGGGTATCCGCCATGGTGAGCTCGGTAAGAGAAGTCCTGCCGGGAAGGGAATACTTTGTAGCGGGCGGGGATAAGAAGGCCGATCCTTTAAAGGCGTCTTATGAGGATTTCCTTAAGGATGCGAAACCGGGCAGGGACGCAGCCGGCGGTATCATGGACTGCTACGCCGGGATATCACCCATGATGGCCGGAGAGACAGTCAGACTTTCGGGAGTTGACGAGCGTATGGATACAGCCACGCTTAAGATTTCGCCGGAAGATAAAAAAGCTTTATTTGAAACCTTTGATAAGGTTATGGAGCGTGTAAGGAGCGGGAACTTTGATCCCTGCATCTATTACGAGGGTGAGGAGCCGAAAGAATTCTCAGCCATAAATACAGGGGCGTATGAACATTACCGTTCCTATGAGAGCATCTCACAGCTGCTGGAGGATTATTATTCCCAGAAGGAAGCCCTGGTACGTATAAGACAGCGTTCAACGGATCTGCGCCATATAGTACAGACAGCTATAGAACGCAATGTTAAGAAACTTAAGCTCCAGGAAAAACAGTTGGCGGATACGGAAAAGCGTGAGAAGCTTAAGTTATGCGGGGAGCTGATAACAGCTTATGCTTATCAGATAGAGAGCGGCGCAAAAGAATATGAAGCGCTGAACTATTATGATAATACCACGTTAAAGATAAGTCTTGATCCGGAACTGACGCCGATGGAGAACGCCGGCAGGTATTTCGAAAAGTACCAGAAGCAGAAACGCACCTATGAGGCGTTGAGCGAACTGGTAAATACCACCAGGGCCGAGCTTGAGCATCTGGAGAGCGTATGGCTTTCCCTGGATATAGCCCGCAGGGAAGAGGACCTTAAGGAGATCCGTGCAGAACTTAAGGATACCGGCTATATACGTAAAAAGAGCGGGGAGAAAAAAGAAAAAAATACTTCAAAGCCTCTTCATTTTGTCACCGAAGACGGTTTTCATATCTATGTGGGCAAGAATAATTACCAGAATGATGAGCTTTCCTTTAAGTTTGCGGAAGGCGGCGACTGGTGGTTCCATGCAAAGAAGATGCCCGGCAGCCATGTTATCGTAAAGAGCGGCAATAAAGAACTGCCGGATAAGGTCTTTGAGCAGGCGGCAGCCCTGGCGGCAAAATATTCATCTGCAGCCGCACAGGATAAAGTCGAAGTTGACTATGTTAGGAAAAAAGAATTGAAAAAGCCGGCGGGCGCTGCCCCGGGTTTTGTGGTATACTATACTAACTATTCGATGGTAGTAAAACCGGGGATCGTAGATCTGACGGAAGTGTTATAAATCATTACAGGAGGAAACATAATGAAAACAAAATCAAAAGGCATATCGGCTAAACAGCTGGGCAAAATGTCGGAAGCTTTTAACGCAGACCGTGCCAATCTTGTAGCGGCGCGTGCAGCATCAAAGAACGGCATAATGGAAGCGGCTACAGATCTTTCTGCGGTATCAAAGCTTCCCTTTACTTTCAATATAGATCTTAAGCAGGGGAAGATAACAGACCAGAAAGCCAGCGGCAGATGCTGGATCTTCTCGGCACTCAACACCTTCAGATTCGAGATCATGAAGAAATACAAGCTGGATACCTTTGAGCTTTCCCAGAATTATATGTTCTTTTATGACAAGCTGGAGAAGGCAAATTATTATCTGGAGAGCGTAATAAAGACCGCAGATGAGCCGATCGACGGCAGGCTCTTCAAGTTCATAAACGCCGATCCCTTATGCGACGGCGGCCAGTGGGACATGCTCTCAAATCTGGTAGAGAAATACGGCGTGGTTCCCAAGTATGCTTATCCCGATGCCAAGGCTGCCGAAGCGTCAAGATGGTTTGATATGTATCTGACAGGAAAGCTGCGGGAAGATGCAATGAATCTGCGTGACAGCATTAAGGCGGGCAAAAAGGCAGAAGATATACAGACTATGAAGGAAGGTTTTATCAGCGAGATCTACCGCATGCTCTGCATCTCGCTTGGTGAACCGCCTAAGAAATTTGATCTTATACTTAAGGACAAGGATGATAAGATTACCCAGGAATTCGGTATCACACCGCAGGAATTCTTTAAAAAGTATGTAGGCATCAAGCTTGCAGACTGCGTATCTCTTATCAACGCGCCTACAAAGGATAAGCCTTACGGGAAGATGTATACGGTTAAATTCCTGGGAAATGTGGCAGAAGGTGAACCCATCAGATACCTGAATCTGGAGATGGAAAAGATAAAGAAAGCAGTCATAAAGCAGCTTAAGGACGGTCATCCTGTATGGTTCGGCTCTGACTGCAGGATGTTCGGCGTGCGTAAAGAGGGCGTTTTTGATAAGAAGAGCGCTGCTTTTGAAGATCTCTTTAATGTGAAGTTTGGTTTTACCAAAGCACAGGCTCTTGATTACGGCGACAGCGCCATGAACCATGCCATGGTTATCCTGGGCGTAAATCTTGATGAAAAGGGTAAGCCGGACCGCTGGCGTATCGAAAACAGCTGGGGCAAGGATTCCGGACATGACGGCTATTATGTTGCCAGCGACGAATGGTTTGATGATTATGTATATCAGGTTGTAGTCAATAAAAAGTACCTTGACTCTACTACAAAGAAACTGCTGGATCAGAAGCTCCGCGAACTTGAGCCCTGGGATCCCTTTGGAACTCTGGCAGATTAAGCCGTATTAATTATGTGAAAGAGGAATTAAACGTATGTCGGAAGAACTGCTGCATCAGGATAATCTTGATAAAATGAAGATCGAGCGTCTTAAACGTGAGGAAGTAGTCAAAGGCTCCATCCTCACCTATTGCCATGATACCGTGCGTATACCCAATGGCAATATAAGGGTCTGGGATTATATATATCATCAGGGTGCGGCAGCAGTACTTCCCGTAGATGAAGACGGACGTATCATACTGGTACGCCAGTACCGCAACGCCTTTGACCGCTTTATGCTGGAGATCCCGGCGGGCGGTCTGGAAGGCCCGGACGAACCTACCAGAGAAGCGGCAATACGCGAACTGGAAGAGGAGACCGGCTATACTGCAGAGGATGTCAGTTTCCTTATGGCTTTTTATCCTACCGTTGCTTACAGCGGTGAGAAGATCGATATCTATCTGGCTAAAGGATTAAAGAAAAAGGAACGCCATCTGGATGCGGATGAGTTTATAAATGTTGAAGCCTGGGACGTTGATGAGCTCATGGAAATGATATTTTCCGGCAAACTTAACGACGGAAAGACCGTAGCTGCCATCAGCGCATACACATATTTGACTAATAAAGTCAACGAATAATTTTCTTTTTGTCAAGATGTGGTGGACATAAAATTCAATTCTGCGATATTTTGTGTTAACCATAAACAGCCTGATTTTAGGGCAAAAAAACACTTGATTTTCTGTTTGCTTTTCTAAAAACCCCCATTTATAATCACTTGTGAAAGCCGCAAAAGCGCTTATGTTAATAGCTTTATGTAGCAGATTTATGTAACGTAAGCCAACAGGGAGGCGGCAAAATAAATTATGAAGAGGGAATACAGAGATGGTAAATGCCGGTGAAGTAAGCATGATGGAGAAGGAGCTTGACGAATTTATTGAGTACCTGAAAGATGTTAAAAAGACATCAAGAAATACCGAATTATCGTATAAGAGAGACATTGCAAAACTTGAAAAGTATTTAGAAGTATCAGGTATCAGCGAGATCACGCAGGTGAGCGCCACCACATTACAGAATTACATACTGGATATGGAGAGGAACGGATCTGCGGCCGCAACAGTATCAAGAAATATCGCATCCATCAAAGCATTCTTCCATTTCCTTTTCCGCAAGGGATATGTAAGAGAAGATATAGCAGAAGATCTTAAGGCACCCAGGATCGAAAAGAAGCTGCCTGAGATATTGACAACAGATGAAGTAAACCGCCTGCTGGATCAGCCCAGAGGTACCGCACCCAAGGATATGCGTGACCGTGCGATGCTGGAGCTGCTTTATGCTACAGGCATCAGGGTATCCGAGCTTATCAATCTTAAAGTTACGGATGTCAATCTTCAGGTAGGTTTTATAGTATGCAGGGATACAAAGAAGGAACGTGTGGTTCCTTTCGGCGCACCCGCAAAAAGAGCTCTCAGCGATTATATGAAGAATGCGAGAGATCTGATGCTTGAGGACCAGTCATCGGATGTGCTCTTTACAAACTGCTCCGGACAGCCCATGAGCCGTCAGGGCTTCTGGAAACTGGTTAAGTATTATGCAAGGAAAGCAGGCATAACCGCAGATATCACACCTCATACACTGCGTCATTCCTTCGCTGCACATCTTGTTGAGAACGGAGCAGACCTCCGCAGCGTACAGGAGATGCTGGGACATTCGGATATCTCAACTACGCAGATATACGCCAATATGTCACAGAACAAGCTTCGTGAAGTTTACGTTAAGAATTTTCCCAGGGGCTAACCCCAGTTTTTGTTAATCATTATTCTCCTCTATTTAGAAAACCCCCGGCATTTATTTGCCGGGGGTTTTCACATTAAATCATTTTTGTCATCCTGAGCGAAGCTGCGTTGTCATCCTGAGCGAAGCGAAGGATCTTTTAAACCAGATCCGCTATATCATATATCAGCTGCTCGCTGTCGGCCCAGCCCAGACAGGGATCTGTAATGGACTTGCCGTAGATGCCTTCGCCGATCTTCTGGCTGCCTTCTTTTATGTAGCTTTCAACCATGACGCCTTTGACCAGATTGCGGATATCGGGATTAACGCGGCGGGAGTGAAGCACCTCTTTGATGATACGGGGCTGCTCCGCAAAGCGCTTACCGGAATTATTATGGTTTGCGTCTATTATGCAGGCTGGATTTACTACATTACGTTCCTGATAAAGCTCCAGGAGCAGTGCCAGATCTTCGTAATGATAGTTGGATATGTTAGAACCATTCTTATTAACTGCGCCGCGAAGTATAGCATGTGCGTAAGGGTTGCCGCTGGTCTCAACTTCATTTCCCCTGAAGATAAAGCTGTGGGGCTGCTGTGCGGCGTAAATGGAATTGAGCATAACGGAAAGATGTCCGCTGGTGGGGTTCTTCATACCCGTTGCCACATCAAAACCGCTGCTGGTAAGGCGGTGCTGCTGATCCTCAACGGATCTGGCGCCTATGGCAACATAGGAGAGTATATCTGAAATATAAGGCCAGTTTTCGGGGTAGAGCATCTCATCAGCCGCTGTAAGCCGGGATTCACTCATTACGCGCAGATGCATCTGGCGCATTGCGATAAGTCCGTGAAGAAAATCTTCCCCTTGCTGTGGATCGGGCTGTGATACGATGCCTTTGTAGCCATCGCCGTTGGTGCGGGGCTTGTTCGTATAAACCCTGGGTACCAGCACCAGCTTGTCGCTTACCTTATTATAGATACGGGAGAGGCGGTTGGTATAATCCACAACAGCTTCTTCATTATCGGCGGAGCAGGGACCTATTATAAGCAGGAACTTATCGCTCTTGCCGCTGATAACATCGCAGATCTCCTGGTCACGCTTCTTTTTTAATTCTTTCAGTTCATCGGGTACGGGATATTGGGAGCAGATCTCTTCCGGCGTGGGAAGAGCACGTTTTACCTTAAATGACATTTCTGTTTCCTCCGTAAATCTGATATACAAACGCGTGTGATTATATCACCTGCACCTGAATATATCAAGCCACCGATCACGGGGACGGTTCTGCGGTTGCAATCACGGGGACGGTTCTGCAATCACGGGGACGGTTCTGCGGTTGCAATCACGGGGACGGTTCTGCAATCACGGGGACGGTTCTGCAGTTGGCTGTATCTGCGATCATGGGGACTGTTCTCCAGTCGGTGATAACTACGCATCGAAGTCAAACGCGATCCCGGACACGCTCGATTCCGTCACCAAGCAGCTCTAAGAAGCCGCCCCCATTTTCAAAAACCGTCCGGGAATGGTCGATATTCGGAATCCATTCCTCATATCTCCCTTTCGCCGCCATCCGGGCGGCTCATCCCTGATAAATATAGCGGCTTCAAGAGCTGCTAGGCTCCTCCATAGGCGGTCCGTGATCTGCATTTGCCTTCTCTGCGTAATATTCCAGATTTGAATGGTCCCCATGATCGCAGGACCGGTAAAAGGCCAACTGCAGAACCGTCCCGCCGGTTGGTGACCGGAGAACCGTCCCCGTGATCGGTTACATAAAAAAGTGCTTGCAATATCCTGCGGGATGTGATATACTACCACTGTTTGGAATTTCAGGAGGATATATCTATGAGAACGGCATTAACTATCGTGTTTATTATAGTCTGCATCGCGCTTTGTGTTGTAGTACTGATGCAGAAGGGGCGTGATTCGGGTATCAGCGGTCTTACAGGCGGCTCTTCATCCGACACTTACTGGGATAAGAACAAGGGCAGATCCCGTGAGGGAATGATCCTGATGCTCACCAGAGTGCTTTCGGTGGTAGCAATACTGCTGGCAGCGGTTCTGAATATCACAGTATTCTGAGCAAGATCCTATGCGAGCCCCTCTTAGATAACTAAGAGGGGCTTTTTGTACCATTATATGGGGGTGATCTGTATGAAAAAAGACGGCATAAAGCTGGTTGCAAACAACAAAAAAGCATTTCATGATTACTTCATCATAGATAAGTATGAAGCGGGACTGAGCCTGGCGGGAACTGAGGTAAAGAGTCTCAGAGCCGGCAAGTGCAGCATTAAGGAAGCCTATGTACATATAGAGGACGGAGAGGCTTATGTTGTGGGCATGAACATCAGCCCTTACGATCATGGCAATATTTTTAACCGTGATCCACTGCGTACCAGAAAGCTGCTGCTCCATAAATCGGAGATCAACAAGCTCATAGGAGATACTTCCGAAAAGGGATTTACCATAATGCCTCTGCAGGTCTATTTTAAGGACGGCAGGGCAAAGCTGGAGATAGGTCTGGCAAAAGGTAAAAAAGTCTACGATAAAAGAGCTGATATTGCCAAGAAGGACGCCCGCAGGGAAGTTGAGAGGGAGTTCAAGGTGAAGAACCTGTGATTACTTGACAACAGATATCTGCGGCTGTAATATTTATTATTGTTAACCTATTAAGGGCCTGACAGGTTTC
>CAMVRS010000006.1 GCA_947169935.1 uncultured Lachnospiraceae bacterium | reverse complement strand
ATCTTTCTTCTCTTTTTCCTTCTTTTCCTTCTCTTCTTTTTCTTTCTTTTCTTTTTCCTCTTTTTCCTTCTTAGCCTTCTCTTCTTTCTGCTTCCTCTGTTCTTCCTCGATCATCTGAAGCTTGCGTGCATTAATTTCTCTTTGTCTTTCCTCTTCTTTTTCCTTCTCTTTCCTGAGTCTCTCTTGCTCACGCTTCTCCAGCTCAAGAACATTCTGATCTTTCTGCTCCTGCTTATTCTCTTCCTTCTTATTCTCCTTAAGCTCCGGCTTTTTATCTTCTTTCTTTTCTTCCTTCTTCTCTTCTTCCTTAATCTCCGGTATCTTTTCCTTTTTCCTCTCTTCTTTCTTATCGTTTAAGGATTTTTTAACAGGCTTTTTAAGTGCATCTTCCTCTATATTTTCCTTATCAAGACCATGTTTCTCCGCAAAGGCCTGCATTTCACTGATCTTATCGTCTATACGCTTCTTTATAGTCTTACGGATTTCGATCACAGAACTCCAGCGCCTGCAATAGCTGTACAGTTTCTTGGGGCTGTACAGCTCTCCGGGCAGCCTTCTGTATCTTTTATGAACAAAATTGTCGCATTGCAAATTAAGCTCTGCAAGCTTTGTCAGTTCATTAACATGAGCTTCTTCCTGTTCTTCAACGCTAAGCTCCTTTTTTTCCTCTGTAAAATTCTTTACCTTGGGTCCATAAAGCTCTTGCTCCAACTCGTCAATGCGTTCCATATCGAGCTCTTCAGCATCTTTTAACTCAGTGAATTTATTCTTCAGACTATAATCTTCGATATCATTCAGATTTCTTTTACTCGTCTGTTTTTTCTTTATTTTTTCCTTCGGAACTGCATTAAAATCAGTTTTTAAACGCTTAGAGGAGGACACATTCATTCCGCCTTCAATGAATGTACTTGTCCTTTTTATCTCCTGATTCTGTTCACTATTTGTTTTAATCTCAGCCAGTTGTTTTCTCTGCTTTTCAATAAGGCTTTCATCTTTTCTAGGCATAAATGACCTCCTCTGTATATTTATCAGACCACCATTATCAAACTGCTTATACCGGCATCTTAAAGCTCTTGAAAAGCTTCTCAACTGTATCGGGTGTAGTGTTACCAACTTCTTTTCCAAGACCCATAACTACCATAACTGATGTAGCCATTATCTTGGTTTCCATCATGGGATTGTAATTACTTGCAGCAAATACTATTGACTGAGCCATCTGCATAGCCGTATCTTCCATCAGCTCGCTGGTATGCTCATATCCGTTAACATCTGCGATGATATCCACGAGGCCCATAGCATTATCTTTTATATTCATCTTATAGCTTTCCAGAGCCTTATCTATCTTATCTACTTTATCGTTCTGTCTTGCCTTTAAGAAGCCTGTCCTGATCTTGGCTATCTCCTGCTTTCCTGCATCAGTAGTAAGATAATAGTCCGTAAGTGAATCTCTGTCAGTTGCAACACGTGCAGCATACATCGCAAATTCTATACCGGCCTTTATAGCTCTCTGTATCGCTTCCTGACCTACATTCAGCTTAAGTCCGGCATAATTGGTCGTCTCGATCACAAGATTCATAACATCTTCAGCTATGTTAAAGTTCTGAACAGTATTAGTGATGGTTTTTCCGAGCGCCACTTCTGCCTTATTTGCCTTGTGCTGCTTTTCCATCAGCTTTGCGCCATGTGCATCCAGCCTGTTTTCCTTTGCATCTTTAAGCTTTTTCTGATCCGCAGCCTGCTGGCCTGCAGCATCTTTTTCATTCCTGCTCAGCAGCTGTTTGTTCTCTATGCTGGCTGCTATATTCTCTACATGGGCTACACACTTCTGTGCAAATTTAACGCCCTTCATTATAGATTTGGCAGTCTTTGTTACTGTATCTTTGATGTTATATATTGAATTCTCTCCTTCCAGCAGATCCTTAGCCTTCTTCTCACCTACTACAGAGATCACCATATCATCAAAAGTCTTCTTGAAGTATTTATCAGCCGCACTCTGAAGCTGCTTCAGCTCGTCATCATCATCCTTTATCTCGGCCTTTGCAAACTTTTCGTTAATAAAGCGGTATACCAGCAGGTTAGCGCCATACTGAGCCAGTTCTACAATATCCTGAAGTCCCGGCACACTTGTTGCTATATTATAATAGTTTTTAACTTTTTTCTGATAGCTCTCTACTTTTGCCTTATAATCCCTGCTGTCACCATAGCTGCTGTCTTTTGTAATGCCCTTCGTAGACTTCTCTACAATATTCTCCTCGTCGGCTTTAGCTTCCTTCCCTGATACATCTGAAAGGTGTTTTTCATTTACAAATTTAGTCACAAGATTTTTCTTAAGGAATGTCGCGATCTCCGTAGCGGCTTCCTGGCTGCTGTTCTTCATCGCAATGATATTATCCATTCCTTCTTTCATATGCTGATAAAACAGCAGTTCTTCACGACGTTTTGCTTCTTTCTGTTTCTCTTTATCTTTTTCTTCCTTTGTCTTTTCTTTTTCCTTCACATCGACAGCTGTGACATTCATGAGTGCAGGATTCTGATCTATCTGCTTGGAAAGGCTCTTGGCATCCGCACCGACCTTCTTCAGTTTGCCGATGCCTTTTCGTACAAGTCCGTCCTCTTTGAATCCAAGGCTGCCGAAAGCACTGTCCGCAGTATTTATATAGCCGACTATCGTATCCAGATATTTATCAATACCCAGGTCATCTTTAACTTCTTTAGCAAGCTTCCTTCCGATATAACGTGTCCAGCGGTTTCCGGTACGATGGAAATTCTTTCTTAAGAAACTGTAATCCATCTTCATCGCACCCTGTTCGGAAAGATCACCGGCGCCACGATAGATCATGGCATTACCTTCGGTCTTCTCCAGCTCCCTGGTTGCGCGTGTAACAAAATTCAGCGCTCTCTGGAAAAGTTTCCAGTCTATAGCCGTTCCTCTCGAGAAAAGAAATCCTCTTTCATGCGAGAAGATAGATTCCAGATCCTTCTCTTTCTTAAAATCTACCCTGTCGCTTACCTGCGTACTCAGCAGATTTTCCATGGCCAGATATCTTGCTTCACCGTCCGCCTGTAATCCTATATTATCATTCAGACTGCTTATGATATACTGATCGATAAGCTTAAAACGGTCAGCTTCATTCAGATAGCCGCGCTCATCCAGTCCAAAGAAATTCGTAACATAATTCTTTTTGGATATATCCAGAAGATCACGTCTTGCCAGTACTTTATAGAACAGATTTTTCTCTCTTTCATCCAGCTTCATAAAGCCTGCATATGCATTCTTTATGGTTTCGTTTCCTTCCGAATCCACCTTGGAACTGATCAGCCTGTCAAAATGAAAATCGGTAAATTTGTCCTTCTTATCCTTGAAATCATGCTCAAGTTCTTTATGCATTTCTATGGCTTTCTTATTACCGCTCATATCTATGAACTTATAAGCATTCTTTAAAGCTTCGATCTCGTTACGTTTCGCCTCTATCTCGTCCAGCATATCCAGTGCATTTATTATGAGCTTCCAGTCCACCAGGGTTTCACGTTTAAATGATTCACTCTCAAAATATCCCTTGGTAAGGGGCTTGCCCTTAAAATTGACATTATCTTTTAACTGGAAACTCAAAGCGCTTACCAACGCCTGAAGACAGCTGTCGCTTTCATCAAAGCCTTCGAGCACCTCGTTCATCTGACTGCCGCTAAGAGCCTCTTTAAGTGCATTGCTCTTTGCCTGGTCAGCGCGAACCTTCTTGTCTTTTCCCTCGCCCGTGGTAATATCCACAACGGAACGCTCCTGTAGCAGACGCAGGAACATCTTCAGCTGGGTATCATCCAGCGCCTTTAAACGCTTCTGCACATTTGCCAGATTATACTTAACGGTGATATCCTCATCGAGATTGCCGGCTATCAGTGCGGGTGCACCGGCTACCATAATGGCAGCATTTACGCCCTTTTTCTGTGAGTCTACCCTTACGGTTTTCCCTGTCTTCTTCGCTTCCGCTGCGGCTTCCGAATCAGCAGCCGACTTGAGTGCCATTCCTGTCGCCATGGTAGCTGCGCCGACTCCCACTATCGCTGCTTTTATGCCTATCCTCTTACCGGATATCTTATCGTTCTCGGCATACTGCAGCAGCTTGTCCCTTACATCCTGTATTGTAAGAGATACGCCACGCAGCTTATCAACCTCATGCTGCTGTTTTTTATCATGGTTTGCATATGCGGCGTATATCGATGAATAACCATCGCTTATACGCTTCACATCTTTTTCACCATAAGCCTCTTTCTTTGTGGTGATGGCTTTAACAAAAAGCATTGCCTTCTCATAGGCAGTATCAGACATTACATAGCTGTCAGTAAGGCCCAGGATCCCGGCGTCACCGTAATTTACCAGTTTGAAAAATGCTTCCTTGTAATCTACCTTAACATCAAGTTTACCGCCCTTCACATATGTATCTATCTGGCGGGCTATCTCATCAGCTGTTTCTTTCTTGACACTCTTACCGGATAAAAGTGCTGACGTACCCATGGTTCCTATGCCGATCGCCCCTTTATCCATCATCATAAGGGCGATGGCAAAAAGCTTCTTCTGGTTATTATCAAGCTTCTCGTATTTGTTTTCCTTACCTTTGAAGAATATGACAGAAGACTTGATAACATCTTCCAGGTCTTTCTCACCTAATTTGGTATCACTCCTCTGCTGTTCCAGCTCCTTCTGCGCCTTATCGTCAACAGTCATGCCAATACCATCAAGGTTTCTCATGTTCTTCTCGTCCTTGATGAAATCAAATATCTTTCCGTTCCATGTATCGGCCCATTTTTCCGATTCAAGATCCGCTCCTTTTTCCAGATCCTTTATCAGATCCTCTAAGAAGTATTCCTTTATACCGTTTACGTTTCTGTCCATAGTTTCCATGGACATCTTGTATTTTTTAGATTCTTCATTCAATACCATGAAATGGGCTCTGATCATTTCTGAGAGCTTCTGAGAAGCCTTAAGGAAGCCGGCCTGCTTAGTTATCATATCTCCCAGTTTCTTCTGGTACTCCAGTTTCTGATCATCCTTAAGCTTGCCGAAGCGTACGGCTTTTTTATTTTCATCCAGAAAACCTGCGCCGGTGATCAGCATTGTTCTCAGATTCCTGCTTATCTCACTCTGCTCGCCCTTTATGTATAATTCATCAAATTTGGTTTCTTCCAGAGCCTTTATCTTTGCATAATTATCCCTGAATACCTTATAGCTCTCGCCCTTTCTCAGCTCGGCTATATTCAGCTTGTTATTATCTTCAAACAAAGACCTCTTTGACATATCGCCATACAGGCTCACGATATACATCTGCGCCTCTTCTTCAGACATGGCGGCGTCATCCGAAGCTTCTGTCTGCAGCATGGAATACATCATCTCCATTGCAGCGGCATGTTTGTACAGCAGCTCATCATCTTCATAGATACCAAGGCCTCTGTCTTCTCCGTCGGAAGAAGCTCCCTCTTCTATAAGGGCATCCTTAAGTACCTGGGGGATCTTTACAGTGCCTGCATACTTGTCAACGTATTCCCTCATTTTATTCACTGTAGAATGTGTAAGGGTTACCGTTTCTCTCCCGTTCTGTTTTACGCGTACCAGTGAACCGTTCAGGCGTACCTTATTAAGGGAACCGTCATCGATCCCCAGATACTTCATCCTGACGACCTTTCCTTTTTCCCTCTGTTTTTTGATATCCTCGCGCAGACCCTTTTCTTCATCTTTGGAAGCCGAGTCCATATCAGCCTTACGGGTTATCTGCTTTATGAGTTTATCGCGTTCCTGATCCCGCTTCGTCTTACGTTTATCGCTTTCATTCTGTTTTTTGGTCTCATCATATAATTTCTTGGCCCACGCGATGAGTTTATTCTTATCGGTAAACACCTTGAATTCTTCAAAGCTGTTTACCGAATATACAAGATTATACTGGAATGAAGCCAGATGCTGGTTTATCACGGCATCCTTTAATCCCTGACCCTTAAGGATCTTTTTGATCTCATTCTTTGCAGCATTTATATTTCCGTTATATTGGGCAAAAGTCTTTTTAGTATGATCCTCTATCACTCCCTGGAAATACCCGGCGTCACCTTTTATATCACCATCATAGATATTCCTGAGATATGAGAAACAATACTGGCTCACTGTAGCATCTATGACGGGAGCATTACCGGCTTTTTTTGCCTTCTCAATACCCTCGATCAGATTCTTAAGTCTGGGGGCCATTTCATTTTTCATGTAATCGGTAAATACTTTTTCATCTTTGCTCATCATTGCAGCATAGCAGTCGGGTATCTTCGCCATCTGTGCTGCAAAAGCCGCATATTTACCTTTGTCAAATTCCTCCAGCTTCTTAAGCCGTTTGTCATAGAGCTTCTGCGCATCTGATATCTTATTTACCGCCAGAGTCTTTGTAAGATCGCCGCCCTCTTTCTCTAAAGTCAGGAGAGCTTCTTCCCAGGTCTTAACGCCAAAATTCTCAAGATTGATGCGCATGTTTTCCGCACGCTTGTCGCTGTTCATCTCTTCATTGACATCGCGCATCTCAGCCATGATCCATTTGAATCTGTCGACATATTTTCCCCAGTCCTTCTTCGCAACACCGCTCTTCTGGAGCATGCGCTGTATATGGCGGGTACGCAGCTGGATCATCTCCGCATCGGCTTTCTCCGCAAGCTTTCTCTTTGCCGTGTTTTTTCTGATCATATCATCGATCTTGATATGCATTTCATCAGGATTGCTGCCGTCGCCGGATAACGCCAGCCAAAACTTGGAGTCCATTTTATCGCCCAGTTTCTTAATAGCTAATTCTTCCTTTTTTCTGCGCTTGATCACTCCGGGCGTCTTCTCTGCATCATCAAAATCACGCTTGGCAATATACTCCCTGCGTGAATATCTCTTTTCACCCTGAACATTTTTCTCAAGGATTATATGTTCTACAGCATTCTTGAAATCCGCATTCTCCCATTCGCCGCTGGAAAGATGCATCTTCTCCAGCAGATCCCAGCGGTCTTCCGAAAGCATCAAACCTTCTTTTTCGATACGCTTTAAGAATGATTTGGTATTCTTCTTTACCCTCTTCGAATACTCTTCTCCCTGTTTCTTCCACCAGTCGGTATCACGTTCAACGTTCTTTTCCTTCTTGGTCTGTTCCAGGACGAACTTAACGAAACCTTCTTTACGCTCACCCTCCAGCTTAAGGGATTTCATAGCCTTATCAAGCTGTCTTTCCTGATTGTATTCTTCGGGTGCTACATAACGCAGCATATCGCAGAATATATTCGCCTGATCCATCTGCTGACCGGGCGTGCCAAACAGACGCAGAGCCCCCAGATTCGCATCAAGTTTTTCCTTGATCTGTTCAAAGTTGATGGAGGAATATCCCCTTTCTTTAAGCATTTCAATGATAGGAGCGTCGCTTTCCTTAACCTTATCAACCAGCAGCTGCTTCCTTATCTTGAATTCCTCATCATCTGTGAAGGCCAGGAGCTTCTGTATCTCGGGGTTATCATAGATATTCTCGCCCGTTAAAGAGCTGCCCAGTACAGGATCCTTTTCAAGAGCTGTCCTGCGCTTCTTTAATTTATCCAGTTCACTCTTGTTTTCCTTCTTGAAAGCTTTGATAAGTTCATTAACCTTCACCGCATACTCACGGGGTGACAGGCTTATCCATTCCTCGGGACTGTTCGAATAGATATACTTTGTCAGATCATTCTTAAGATGCGTCATGTTGACCAGGTCTTTTTTATTTGCATCTACCAGAAGACTTATAGTCATCTTAAAAGCCAGAAGCTTGGTCTGCTTGTTCTGCAAAGCTGCCAGCAGTTTATTCTTTTCGTCTTTTGATACATCCTTTTTACCCGAAAGAAGTTTTTTGAGTTCTTCCGTATAACCGCCCTTGAGCCATTCTTCCTTCGTTTTCTCGGCAGACTTCTCGTCAAGCTGCGGTCCTTCTGCTTCATTATGAAGTATTGTATACAGATCATTTGACATGGAATTGATCTTCTTGGAATCCTTGGCTGCTTCTATTTCTCCCTTGTCCAGGCCCATCTGTGCGCCTTCGATCTCTTCCTGCTTATCGGCAGGGAGCTGTTTCTTTTGCTCAAGTATCTGGGCTCCCAGCGCATTAAGGAGCATCTGTACCCGCGTTACGATCTGATATCTTCTCTTGGAGTTGCCCATAAACTTGAATCCGTCATGGGTATCCAGATAATGGGTAACAGCCTGGCGCGCAGAAAAATATGTCTCAAAGAAATCGGCTGTCATCTCTGTTACCTGACCATTTTCGTCAACTATCTTTCCCTTTGTGATGGAAAGATTGAGAAGCTTGTTGACTGCTTTGAACATATCGTCAAAAGTCTCGGATTTTGAATATGTATCAAAATAGAGCTCATCACGGAGACCGGCAAGGGTCATATCCCCCAGATCATTATGTTTAAGCCCTTCCTTCGTGGCAATGATCCCTGTGGTCTTGTCAAAGTTCTGTACGGCATCCCACCCCTGCTGTTGCCGCTGTTCATACTTCTGCTGCTGTGTAAACACCGGCTCCTGTTTTTTCTGCTGTTTTTTTAACTCCTGACTTTCATTACCCATTCTTTCACTCCTTCTCTGACGTTACGGCAGTTTTTATTTGAAGATATATTTATAGTCTGCTATCTCTGCGTTAAAGCTCCATTCATCAAAACATTCTTCAATAAGCCTCTGATACCCGGGATCTGCAAAACGGATATACAAGCGGCTCTGCATTCCCTCTCCTTCCAAAGCTCCTGACAGTACTCCGGCAAGAAGCGCGCGGAATATCTTTGCGCCGCCCAGCCCGTCTTTTATAAAAGCACCATCCAGGATACAGCTGTTGCGCCCTATATGCTCTATCGCCATAACTCCCAAAGGCTTGTTATCGTTTATGTAGAAATAGTTGAAAGGCATATGTGATATGAAAGAAAAACCGGCATCCTCCGTATCTTTCCGGAGTTCCTTGAGATACTTCCTGCATTCTTCCTCCGTGCATGAAGCAAAACTTAACAGATGTTCATCCTGCGAAGCTCTTATCGCCTGAGTACGCATAAAGAGAGAGTCATAGAAATCCGCAAGATAATATCCTCCGCTGACGCCATAGGTTTCCGGCCCGGTAAAGCCTGCCGCCTTAAGTATCTTTGGCGTCAGCACTCCATAATCTTTACCCTCAATAGTTACTGTCCGGATAAGAAGGGTTTTTATCCCCCTCCTTTTAAGTTTTCCCAGAAAAGCCGGCAGCATCTCAGCAAAGATATCCTCAACACTGTCCTGCCTTCTGCGCCAGACATAGGTGACATGGGCCACCTTCTCATCCGCTACCGATACGGCAGCGATCAGCAGCGCCATCAGCCACTCTTCCTCGGCATCCGGATCGCTTACGGAAGTACCCATGATAATGCTGTCATTGCCCGGAAGTTCAGGAAAATCCATAAAGTTTTCCTTATACTGTACATATTCTTCCGGTTCAATGGTAAAATGATTGTAAGACTTCATCTGTCCTCCTGTTAAAGACAATTCAATATCCTTATATTATATATCAAAATAGCCGATCATACAATGATTTGTGTGTATTTATACCGCAAATTGCCCGTATTTTGGCGCATGAATTGTCAATTTCCCTAAAATGTGCTATTATTCATAGCAAAGAGCGCATATAAGAGGTAGAAAAACTATGTCTGACTGGGTCGTAGTTGTTGATGATGATAAAACCAATCTGAAGACGGCAGGCGTGATCCTGAGCCGCAGCAATATGCGTGTATCCGCGTTTAAAGCCGCTCCCGTCCTTTTCGATTTCCTGCGCCAGGGAAACCGTCCCGATCTGATCCTGCTGGACATAATCATGCCTGAATGTGACGGTTTTGAGGCATTAAAACAGATAAGACTGCTGGAAAAGGATCTGCATATCGAAGAGATCCCCGTTATTTTCCTTACCGCAAATGAGGATCTGGATGCAGAAACAAAGGGTCTGTCCCTTGGAGCCATGGATTTCATCAAAAAACCCTTCGTTCCCGATGTACTGGTCATGCGTGTAAGGCACATCATCGATCTGGTAAGGCTGCAGCGCAATCTCTCCTCACAGGTGGAGGAAAAGAC
This sequence comes from uncultured Lachnospiraceae bacterium, assembly GCA_947169935.1. GTDB lineage: Bacteria > Bacillota > Clostridia > Lachnospirales > Lachnospiraceae > NK4A136. The sequence continues at coordinate 43,256 of CAMVRS010000006.1, read as the reverse complement.
CCGTGAAGTGGCCGATCTTTCTTTGCAGGTAGTACTGGCCATGGCAGATGTCATAGATGCAAAGGATACCTATACCAACGGACATTCCATCCGCGTGGCACAATACTCCAAGATGATAGCCGCAAGATACGGCTATTCGGAAAAAGCACAGTCGGATCTGTACATGACGGCTCTTCTGCATGACGTAGGAAAAGTCAGCGTTCCGCTGCAAGTTATGAACAAAGAGGGAAAACTCACCGATGAAGAGTTCGCTTATATAAAAAACCATCCTGTCGTAGGCGCAGGTATTCTTGCAAATATAAAGGCAATGCCCCTTCTTTCAGTTGGCGCCAGATCCCATCATGAAAGATACGACGGAAAGGGTTATCCCGATGGTCTGGCAGGAAACGATATCCCCGAAGAAGCAAGGATCATCGCCGTGGCTGACGCTTATGATGCCATGAGCAGTTACAGGATATACAGGGACAAGCTTCCCCAGGAAGAAGTCCGTTCAGAGATCGTAAATGGCAAAGGCCGCCAGTTCGATCCCGTATTTGCCGATATCATGCTTGAGATGATGGAGGAAGATAAGGATTACAGCATGAGCGAAAGAAAGGATACCGCTTAATGAGCGTAGAAACCTTTGTTAATGTCTTTACACTTGCAGCAGCTGTTATCGGCTTGCTGCTCAGTATGTTCAGGTATATCGAATCACCAAGACGCGGCTGGCTTTATATGTCAGTTTTTTTTCTTGCCGACATCTTAAGTGATTACTATTGGACAACTTATATTCTGGTAATGCATGAATCCCCCGACGTTTCCGAGCTCATGGCTTACTTCGGGTGGAATGTTGCCTTTGTTATCCTCCTGATAGCTGTGCTGAATCTGCGCCCGGCAGGAGCAAAACGGTATTTTAACCCGCTGATGCTTTTGCCCATTCCCATCAATATATGGCAGTTTTTTATCTATATCGAATACGGCGGTCTGTTCAACAACATATGGCAGGTCGGCTTTACCACAGCGATCTCCATCATCTGCCTTCAGGTTATCCTGTATTATATCAAGAACAAAAAAGACGGCGCGCATTTTCCGCACATTCACTTTATCACTCTTTTATATATAATAAGCCAGTATGTTTCCTGGACCAGCAGCTGCTTTGACTGGGACAGCGAACTGCAGGATCCTTATTACTACGCTTCCATTGCCGGCTACATCCTGATGATCTTCTTTTCACGCGCTGTCAGCAATGATTACAAAGCCGAAGGGTCTGTCCCCAAGGAAAAGGATGCGTCAGAGATAAAGACGCATATCGCACTGCAGGTAATAGTATCCCTGATCGTTATAATATGCAGCGCCGGCGGTTTCTATATCGCGTTCTGGATGAAAAGATCTCTTCCCGAAAGCAGCGACGACAATGTTTACGGCATAATAGCCGTCGTTCTTTTCCTGATATCGATATTTCTTTCCTGCCTCATACTTGCGGTCATATACCTGATCGCTTCAAAGTATAAGCCCGACAAGAATGATGAGCAGAAAAACAAATATACCCGCCGCAGCAAGTTCAATCTGATATTCACCATACTGATCACCCTGGTGCTCATGGTATTTACTGTCGTGTATAATTCCATAACCTTATACCGCGCTTCGATATCGGCGCTTTATGATTCAGGCGTTGACAGGGCTGCAAATACAGCTACCGATCTTGAAAACTATCTTACAAAGGCTATCTCCACCCTTAAAGTCACCGCAGATTCCGTTGAGCTGATGGTCAAAAACAGGGAACCCCAGGAAAAGATCTTAAGCTTCATACTTGATCAGACCACCATGCAGAAGGATAATCTGGATGAAAACTTCACCGGTCTGTATGCATATATAAACGGAGAATACATGGATGGTCTGGGCTGGGAACCACCCGCCGATTATGTGGTTGAAGAAAGAGACTGGTATAAAGCTGCAGTAGACGGTAACGGAAAAACTATATTGGTATCGCCTTATGTAGATGCCCAAACCCAGTCTGTAGTCATCACCATCACCAGGCTTTTGCCCGACGGCAAAAGCGCCGGCGACTATCATGAACGTAATGTAACTTCCCTGGACGTCATCGTAAACTACATCCAGGATATCACGGAAGAAGTTTCCGTAGGCGGTAAAGGTTATGCGATGATAGTCAACGAAGACGGCTTTATAGTTGCGCATAAAGACAGGGAGCTCTATGGACAGAATTTCCGGGATATTTACGGTGATGAGCTTTTTGAAACCATTACCACCAATAAAAACGGAAACTTTGAAACAGACGTTCTTGATGAAACCTCAACGCTGTTCATAGACCAGGTAATGGACCAGTGGTATGTGGTGATAGTTGTCAGCAATTCGGATCTTTTTGAAACCGTTTATTCCCAGCTTACCTTTAACATACTGGTATCACTGCTGATCTTCTCGCTCATTACCTTCTTCTACTACATGGGTTACATGAACGAGCAGGCCAGCAGCCGGAAGATGGAAGAGATGAGCGCCAGCCGGCAAAAGCAGGAATATGAGGCAGAAGTACTGCGCCTTGAAAAACTCTCCGCGGATGAAGCTAATAAAGCAAAAAGCAAATTCCTGGCAGATATGTCCCACGAGATACGTACGCCCATCAACGCCATCCTGGGCATGAATGAGATGATACTGCGTGAAGCAGATGACAAAAATCTGCTGGAATATTCAAAGAATATCGATATCTCCGGCAAAAATCTGCTACAGCTTATCAACAGCATACTGGACTTTTCAAAGATAGAAGACGGCAAGATGGAGATAGTGCCCGTAGACTACAGCGTCAGCTCACTGATCACCTACCTGATCAATTCCATACACGACCGTGCTTCTGCAAAAGGTCTGGAATTTACCGTTGATATAGATCCGGATATCCCTTCGGAACTTCATGGTGATGATACGCGCATAAACCAGGTAATCTTAAACCTGCTCACCAACGCAGTAAAATACACCCAGACCGGCTCCGTAACCCTGAACATGAAACTGCGTGAAAAAGAAAACAGCAGAGCTCTCATCTATGTAGAAGTAAAGGATACCGGAATAGGTATAAAAGAGAGCGATATGGACCGTCTGTTTGAATCCTTTGAACGTCTTGATGAGGTACGTAACCGTAATATCGAAGGCACGGGCCTGGGAATATCAATAACCACCAGCCTGTTAAAGCTGATGAACAGCGAGTTAAAAGTAAGCAGCATTTACGGAGTGGGCTCTGTATTTTCCTTTGAGTTGTGGCAGGATATCTGCAACAGCGAACCTCTGGGCGATTATAAGATGCCCACAGCCGATGATGAGCATTTTGAGGCTTATAAAGAAGCTTTCCATGCTCCCGATGCACGCCTGCTTATCGTAGATGATACAAAGATGAACCTGACAGTAGCTGTAAATCTGTTAAAGAAAACTATGATACAGATAGATACAGCCACCGGTGGCGCAGAAGCCATAAACCTTGCGGAAAAGAACGCCTATGATCTGATACTGATGGATCAGCGTATGCCCGGCATGAACGGTACACAGGCACTTGAAAAGATAAGAGAGCTTGAAAACAGGATGAACGAAAAGACTCCCGTTATCTGTCTTACTGCCGACGCCATAAGAGGTGCCAGAGAAAAATACATATCAGAAGGTTTTACCGATTATCTTACCAAACCTATCGACAGCAAATCCTTAGAACGGGCACTGCTCAACTATCTGCCCAAGGAAAAGATAAAGAAAGCTGCAGACACCCCCGCCGTAAAACCGGCGGCAAAAACCGCTGTTCCTGAAAATCCTCTTATAGCCGCACTAAAGAAAGCGGGTCTGGATACGGCCGGCGGTATCGGTTTCTGTGGAAATACAGAAGATGCTTATCTGGATATACTTGCAGGTTATGCTTCTGAATATGATACACGAAGCAAAAACATAAAAGACTTTTATGAGCGTAAAGACTGGGCAGATTACAGCATATGCGTACATTCGTTAAAGAGCACTTCCAAGACCATAGGCGCCGCAGAACTTTCCGCCCTGGCCGCAAAGCTGGAGGCCGCTGCTCTCGCGAATGATGAAGCCGTTATAAACGAAGGTCATGAAGATGCCATGAAGATGTATTCGGAGATAGTATCCATCATCAAGACAAATCTGGATATATCAGATGATGATGACGATGATGATATACTGGAGTTTGCCCCCTCAGGAGAAGATGATAACTAATGTACTTTTTCAAATTCGAAGGTACGGAGGAAACTCTTAGCGCGCTCTGAACGGGGAGCATCAAAGAACTCTGCCGGAGTAGTATCTTCTATTATCGATCCGCCCTCAAGAAAGATAACGCGGTCTGCGATAGCCCTTGCAAAAGCCATTTCATGGGTTACTATCAGCATGGTCTTATCCTGCTTTGCCAGATCAAGTATAACATCCAGCACTTCCCTTACCATCTCGGGATCAAGAGCGGCCGTCACCTCATCAAATAATAATACCTCCGGATGCATTATCAGCGCACGCACTATTGCGACTCTCTGTTTCTGTCCGCCGGATAACTGCGCGGGATAATTATCTTTCTTTGATGAAAGACCTACTCTCTCAAGTAGCTGCTCCGCTTCTTTTTTCACTTCATCCTTTTTGCGCTTCTGTACTTTTACAGGCGCCAGCATCAGGTTCTGCAAAACAGTCATATGCGGGAACAGCTCATAGCTTTGGAATACCATGCCGGTCTTTCCTTCAATGTTCACCTTCCCGTCCTGTATATCCTCCAGGTTGTTAATGCAGCGTAGCAGGGTACTCTTACCGCAGCCTGAGGGGCCAACGATCACAAGGACCTCGCCTTTTTTTACGGTGAGGCTTATGTCGTTAAGAACAGTGATATCATCATATTTTTTGGTAAGGTGTTCTATCTTTAAAATTTCATCCATTGTCAGCCTCCAATTCTTTATTGATCTTTTACGTCCATTTTCTCTCCAGATACCCCGCTAATCGGCTGATGGGCCAGCATGCCAGGAAATACAGGAGAAACACTACAGCAAACACTCCGAAGGCTGCATGGGGCGAGCTCTTTCTGTTGGCCTCTATTATCTGCTGCCCCACTTTTAAAACTTCCACGATCCCTATCATCATTATCAGACTGGTAGTCTTTATCATCCTGGTTATAAGATTGATGGAAAGGGGTATAAGCCTTCTTATGATCTGCGGGATTATTACATACACATAAGTCTGCAGCCGGGAAAGCCCCAGCGCCTTGCTGCTCTCATACTGTATCTTTGGTATGCTCGTAAGACATCCTCTCACCAGATCCGCCATCTCCGCTGTTCCCCAGAAGGAGAATACTATCACGGATGAAAGCTCTGCAGATATATTACGTCCGGTCATCTTGGTAAAGCCAAAGAACACGATAAACAGCAGTACCATCTGAGGCATGATCCTTACTATCTCAAGATAGATCCTTGATACCGCCCTGATAACAGGATTCTTAAGTGTCATTATCATGCCCACTATCATGCCAAGCACTATACTGATGATCACGGATACCAGGCTTATCTTAAGCGCCACTCCCAGGCCTTCAAGAAGTCTTATGAAATTTTTCCCTTTGAATATAACCTCAAATCCCATCATCCCTGCCTCCGAACATCTTTGATCTCATCTTCTTCTCTATAACGCTGCCGGCAAAAGATACAGGTAACAGCATAGCAATATAGAAAAGCACCAGCAGGAAAAGACTCTCTGTAGTGTTGTAGTAAAGTCCTATCAGGTCTTTTGCGGTGAACATCAGATCCATCAGGCTTATGGCAGAAAATACGCTGGTCTCTTTTAAAAGAAAGATAACATTTGCCACCAGCCCCGGAACACTTATGGTAAAAGCCTGGGGAAGTATCACCGACATAAAGGTCTGGGATCTGCTGAGTCCAAGGGATGCAGCACTCTCCATCTGTATCTTTGGTACCGCATCAAGTCCGCTTCTTATACTCTCTGTCATGTAGCTTCCGCCCAGAAGCCCAAGACCTACAGCGCCGCATACTTCCGCGCTTATCTTAAATCCCAGTACAGGCAGTCCGTAGTATATAAAGAAAAGCTGTACCAGCAGCGGAGTATTGCGGAACAGTTCCACATAGCACTTAACTGCTGCCGATAATAAGGGTATTTTAAAGTACAGTGTAAATGCTCCTGCAATACCGGTAACAAAAGCCAGCGCCACGCCTATCCAGCCGATCTTCAAAGTCAGCAGAAAAGCTTTTGCAAATATGGGGATGTATGATGTAATGACCCCTGTGTCCATAAAATTATCCTATCGTTTTCTGTGATCTATATGTCTCGCAAAACCCGATCCCAGATGCTGTATTATCTGAAAGATCAGGATCAGTAACAATACCGTAACTATCATGATCCCGGTCTGCCATCTGTAATATCCGTATCTTACCGCTATGTCTCCCAGTCCGCCACCGCCTACGGTACCGCTCATCGCTGAATATCCCAGCAATATACCTGTAGTGATGGTAACGCCATTTAATAAAGATACTCTTGCTTCCACCAGCATCACCTTAAGTATTATCTGCAGATTGCTGGCACCCATTGCCCTTGCAGCCTCGATAACGCCGGCGTCCACTTCATTCAGCGAAGCCTCAACCACTCTTGCGATATAGGGGGCTGCGCAGATAACCAGAGGCACTATCGTAGCCGTAGATCCGTAACTCTGGCCCACCACTAACCTGGTGAAGGGTATCAGCAATATAAGCAGTATCAGAAAGGGGACACTTCGTACGATGTTGCAGATAAAATCCCCGATACCGTATATTACTCTATTGGGCTTGAGCCCGTCCTTACGCGTTACATTCAGTATTATTCCAAGAGGAAGACCCAGAACATAACCGAAGGCAGTGGAAACCAGTGTCATATATAAGGTATCTTTTATTCCCACAAGGATCATTTCAACTATCTTTTCATCGAACATCTTCCTTCACCTCCGTTACGCTTAATCCTCTCTCCTCTATCCAGTCGATCATCCTGCTCTGAAGATCCTCTCCTTCAGGCAGTCCCAGTATCATTTCTCCTCTTGCCTTTCCGCCCACATTTTTCGTATCAGCCTTAAGTATGTTCACCGGTTTTCCGAAGTTTAATATCAGATTTGCAACCAGAGGCTCGTAGGAAGAATTATCGGAAAATACTATCCTTATGTTCTTATCAGCCTTAAGATCGTTTACCGGCAGATAATCGTTTTTCTTTTCAAATATCAATTCCCTGGCAGCCTCGGATTTGGGATCTTCAAACACTTCGTCAACAGCTCCCTTTTCAACCAGGACACCGTTCTCAATGATCGCTACTTTCTTGCATATCCTGGTAACAACCGACATCTGGTGTGTGATTATCACGATCGTTATGCCGTATTTTTCATTGATGTCCTTGAGCAGCTGCAGTATGGATTCCGTGGTCTGGGGATCCAGTGCACTGGTCGCTTCATCACAGAGCAGTATCTTAGGATTGGTCGCCAATGCTCTGGCTATCGCAACTCTCTGCTTCTGTCCTCCGGATAACTGTGAAGGATAAGCTTTTTCCTTCTCTTCCAGATTGACTGTTTTTAACAGCTCCCGCGCTTTTTCCCTTGCTGCCTTTTTCTTATGTCCGGCTATCTCCAGGGGGAAGCATATATTGTCGATCACATTCTTCTGCTCCAGCAGGTTAAAACCCTGGAAGATCATTCCTATCTCGCTTCTCTTTTTTCTGAGCTCTTTTTCACTGAGACCTGCCAGATCAACTCCGTCTATCAGCACCTGTCCTTCGGTGGGCTGCTCAAGATAATTGATGGATCTGACCAGTGTGCTCTTTCCCGCACCAGACATGCCTATTATTCCAAAGATATCACCCTTCTCGATCGAGAGGTTTATATGATCCAATGCCGTCACTGTATGCTCTTTTAGCTGAAATCTTTTAGTAAGCTCTTTTATCTCTATCTCACTCATATGCAATACCTCTCTTTAAAACGCATTCGGGAGGGCTTTTAAGGGCCCTCCCAAACATCTCATAAGGAAGAAATTTATTCGAAGAAAACAACCGCTCCATCATAATTGTCTTCTATGAATTTTTTGATGTCATCGGATCTTAATACATTTACCAGAGCCTTTATCTTATCGCTGTTCTCATTTCCTTCTTTTACTGCAATGATGTTAACGTAGGTCTTTGCTGCTACGGAATCACTTGCCTCGTATGCTATCGAATCCCTGCCGACAGAGTAGCCTGCTTCAAGTGCGTAGTTTCCGTTGAGTACCACGAATTCCACTTCTTTTACGACTCTAGCTACCTGTGCTGCTTCCAGCTCTACAAACTTGATGTTGTAAGGATTCTCTACTATATCGTTTACTGTAGCGGTAAGGCCTGCTCCATCCTTTAACTTAAGCAGTCCGTTGTCCTGAAGGAGAAGTAATGCTCTTGCTTCGTTGGTGGTATCATTGGGTACTGCTATGGAATCGCCGTCTGCTATATCGGAAAGGCTTGCTTTCTTTCCGGGATAGATACCGAAGGGCTCATAGTGGATGCCGCCAGCATTTACAAGATGTGTACCCTGCTCTGCATTGAAGCTGTCAAGATAAGGAATGTGCTGGAAATAGTTTGCATCAAACTCACCGGATTCTACTACCAGATTGGGCTGTACGTAATCATCAAATTCTACTATGTCCAGTTCGTAACCATAGGTTTCAAGTATGCCGGCTGCTTCTGCAAGTATCTCTGCGTGAGGTGTTGCGGATGCTGCGATCTTAATGGTCTCGCCGTTACCTGCTACGATATCGCTCACTTCGGGAACTGCTGCCGTTGTATCTTCTGCTGCACCTGCTACCACACCGCCTTCAACAACCAGGGTATCTTCATAATCCTTACCATAGGTATCAAGCAATGTTGCTTCATAATCTGCATGGAAGAAGTTTTCGTTTCCAAGTGCCTTTATCTCATCATTCAGCCAGTTAAGAAGTGTGGTGTTGCCCTTTGATACAGCAGGAGCGATGGTGTCCTGGCTGCCCAGTGAAGGGATACCTACTACATAACCTGCATTCTCCAGTGCATATGCGATAACCTCTGTGTTATCATTTGCCCATGCAACGCCGGTACCGTTTTCAAAAGAAGTCTTTGCTGTTGCATAGGTATCGAACTTCTGAAGTTTGATATCCGGATAATTCTTCTCCAGATAAGTCTCTGCGGTAGTTCCGGAGATAACGATCACCTGATCGTCTGCAGTGATCTGGCTGAGGTCGTCGATCACGCGGTCTTCATGTGATACAACGCCCAGTGCTACGTTCATATAAGGAAGTGCAAAGTCTACTTTCTGTGCTCTTTCTTCTGTTACGGTAAAGTTTGCAAGTACTATATCAACTTTACCGGTCTCAAGATACTCAACTCTGCTGGCTGCTTCTGTAGATACATAATTGATATCTACTCCCAGATCCTGTCCGATCCTTTCTGCAAAGTAAACGTCGTATCCCTGATACTCACCGTTCTCATCAACGTATCCGAATGGATTCTTATCTGAGAAAACTCCTATGTTTACGCTGCCTGCTGCCTTGATCTCATCCAGTGTCCTGTATACCCTGTTCTCCGGCTCTGTATTTGATGCGTTTGCTTCATTTGCTAAAGAGCCCTCTTCAGCGCATCCTGTAAGTGCTCCCAGGCTTAAACCTGCTGTAAGTATTCCTGCAAATAACGATTTAAATATTCCCTTTTTCATAGTTTTTATCCTCTCTTTTCTGGTTTTTTTCTCTGTCATTCTGAGCGAAGCGAAGAATCTTTCTTGTCCCTCACTGTCGCTCAGAACTCCCTCTTAATTATCCTGATCACATCTCCCGTCTTACTTTCTTATGCCGGCCCGTGACATAAAAAAGCCCGGGATCTTACTCCCAGGCAAATGGTCATCACTATATCCGAAATGACGGACTATTGTATGTGGACGCATGACAAATGAGCCAAACGCCCGACCATATTACTTGCCTGGGAGTTAAGCATTCGACAGCAACAACACATACACATGGTTTTGACTGACTTAACACTTGTTCTCATTTATCATCGCTCCTTTCGTCTTATTAGGTGCATGCACCTTACAAGTGTGCATATTACACCCTTTCACATAGTATGTCAATAGGTTTTTAGAATATTTTTCAAAAACTCTTATCCTCAGACTGCAGGCAAGTATTTCCCTGCCTTTTCGCTCAAAATATCTTCTAAACATTCTTTCCAGGCATCAGCTATTAATACTTCATTCTCATGGCAGGCTGTCCTTATCGCATCATTGTACACATCTATCGAAAGCCCGTTATATGCGTCCGGGAACTCCCATATGGGAACATCCTTTAATGTTTACTTCTTCCAACACACTCCACCGCATGCGCACGCGTATAAAGATATTTGATCTTACTGCATGATTCAATATACCACTCCGGTATGCCTACGTCCTTCATTGTCTCAACCATTTCGTCCTTCCACCCGGGTTTCTCAGCCCGGCCTTTCCGGACATACTCAGCTATCTCATACGCCTTCTGCTTTTCTATGCCGTGTTCTATCATGTATTCGTAAACATCTTCCCTGCAGGATATTAATTCCTCGAATGGTATATCTTTGTTATTTATCAATATCTCTGCGTTATCCTCCCACGCCCCTCTGCTTTTAGTTAATCCAAAACACTTTACATATTCTTCAAAGGTTTTCGGAGAACATGCCTCCATTATCTTCCGGTCTATCAAGCTTTCCGCTGAAGTATCATCCGCAGATTTAAGTCCGATATTGAACACCCCGGAGTAATGATCTCCTATACGCTCAGCTTCATCCAGTTCCCCTATATATATACTTTCGATCCCTTCTTTTTCATCAAATTTAATTGTTACCGGTTCCTTTCCGGGATACACATTCTCGAAGTAATCCTTTAACTTTTCCCGCAGCCCGGGAGTAACATCCAGCTCAAAGAAGGGTCTCCTGTCACCCCTTATCCCATATAAGAACTCCGGATATAAGCGCGGAGAACAGTTAACAGGTTCCGTTTGCGTTAATCCCAAAGTATACGATACGACCGATGATGCCAGCGTAAATCTTAAACAAAAATCTTCCTGTTTTGCATTTACCGCTTTTAATGCCTCATACAGAGTAAGATAGGCTGATGCGAATCCAATGCGCTTTACGATACCTAATTCTTCATCTAACCGTTCTATTGCCTTATCCTTAATCTCTCCTTCATACTTTGCATCTATTCCTTCAAGACATATGCTCCTGATCTTAAGATCGGCGTCTTCTATAAAAGGTAATCTGTCTGCCATATCATTTCCTCCATCAGCAATAACAATTTCCGGTGCGTCAATAACGTTATCAGCCATTATCTCCTTTATCCGTTCCGTCAGTGTTTTTCTCTCTTTCCCATTCAGATAACCGCGGATGCTTCCACCCTGAATGATCCATTCACAGAAACATCGCCATATAGTGAGGGATGGTTATCTTCTTGTCAGATACCCCCACATTTCCATCAATTATCTTATAGCCGTATGGAATCTCATCTCTTTGCAATAAATTATCCAAAGATTTCGACCTGCTCTTTCCGGCCTTGACCTCAATCGGGATCACGCCATCTTTATTCTGTATAAGAAATTCTATTTCAAAATTTGCTGTCTCCGGTTTTCTGAAAAACAACTCCTTATGCCCATTCTTTATCAGAATATCTGCGATCACCGCTTCATAAATTCCTCCCTTTACTGCGCTCCCAAGCACCTGGTTTTCAGGGTAGATTATAAGTTCCCTGACCGTTTTCTCATACATTCCTATCAAGAGTCCTATATCCGTCGGGTATACTCTGAAATTATCATCAATGCGCTGGCTGCTAAGCGGAATATCATACCCCTTCGTATTATACACACATTTGATCAGTTCAGCGCTTTTCAACCAGTCAATACTGGAACCAAATTTTCTGGCCGTCCCTCCTTTTTCTACGTTAGAATACATAAATTTATGATTCTCTTTTGATAACTGCCCCGGTAAAGAGAAATAGCATTCTTCAGCCTTCATCTTTATCTCTGCCACCGCATAATGTGCTATATCATAACGGTAATCCGTCAGTATATCCTGCAATTTTCTCTGAGCTTCTGCTATCGAATCCGTTGCAAAATATGTAGCTACCACCTCCGGCATCCCCCCAAGGATCATATACAACCGGAATATCTCCATCAATCTATCATGTATCGCCCAGGGAACAGGCGTCTTATTCACAAAATGTTCTTTCAGGTCCATAATGATCTCATCCGTTATTCCGGACGCATACAAGAATTCTTTAAAACTCAATGCAAACATATCAATATATTGGACAGCCCCAACAGGATAGGATGTCGGACGCTTGTAATCGATCCCAAGCATAGAACCGGAAGCGATCAGATCGAACCCCTTATCCTTTGCCAGAAACTTAAGTGCAGTTATTGCTTCGGGACATTCCTGGATCTCATCCAGAAACAGGCAAGTTTCTCCGGGTATAAACCTGCTCTCAGGAAGATATACTGATATGTTTTTTCGTATGGTTTTTGCATCCAGATCCCCGGAAAATATTTTTTTCATTGTTGGATTTTCCAGAAAATTGATCTCAATAAACGAACTATACGCTTTCTCACAGAAACGTTCTACCGTAAAGGTTTTTCCGACCTGTCTCGCGCCACGGATCACCAGGCATTTATGAACCGGGCTATCCTTCCATTTTTTTATTTCTTTCATTACATCGCGCTTAAGCATTTTTTGCCTCCATAACACTACCCTCATAACAAAGTGTCAAAAATATGCATGCGTGCATATTTTTACCCACTAAATATCTGCATTAATGCATATTTTAACACGTTTGATATTTTTATTCAACCTTCCAAAAATTTTATGTAAATGCATATTCAGAAATATCGAACAATTCAACAACTTCGTATTTCAGAAGTTTGATATGAATTTTCACCAAATATCAACTCTTGGGGGGCCGTTGAGCCCTTTGTTTGCGTCATTTATCTGTCTATTATGCACAAAAACTCCGGAATCAGGCATGAGCAGATGTTTGCCGCAAACTAAAATAAATCGAACATAAAATCCATTAATTCGAAATAATGCTACACATCAGCACTTGATTCAAAGGGCAATTTAGGGTATAATCGAGCAGGCAACTGTCCCCATTCTGAAATTTCATATTGGAGGTGCTGTTTTATGGCGGGTAAAGATAAACCCAAGACAACGGTTAATGTTACTAAACGACCTGAGGATATTGTATCCCAGAACATAAAGAAGTTTATCACAAAACACGGATTAACGCAACGGGAACTTGCAGAAAAGCTGGGAATAACCGCATCCTCCATGACAGATTACTGCAAAGGCCGCAGGATGCCGGGAACAGACTTCCTGATCGGACTCAAACAGCTTTACAACATCGACATAGATGATTTCCTTACAAAAGACGTCTCTCCCACGGTATCGGCCCCTGTTACGCAGGACCGGGAGGGCAGCAAGACCGAGATGATGGATAAGTACTGCGGACTTTATTATATCTACTACATAGATCCCAGTCCCACCACAGGAAGAGATGTTAAACCTCCCACGGAGTCCTTATTATACGGGGTACTTTTCGTTTATAAAGAATCTTCATCACATGCAGATAACCCCGTATACAGCTGCGCGGCCATCCTGGGTATCAAGGACCGCAGAAAGGTAACTGAGATCAAGGAAGAACTTGAAAAGCTGGAAGAGTCCTACATGGTGATCGAACGCATAGGCAATGAATTCAGGGAAATGGCATATTACGGAGACTTCGAACTTTCCGGCAACAACGTATTCATCTCCTTAAGACACGAAACTACAGACAGAGCTCTAGTGATACTTAACAAAGTAACCAGTAACAAGAAGTGCTACATAGGAGGTCTTGGAACCATTAACTCAGTATCAAAAGGACGTCATCATGTACCGGTCATACAGTATATAGGTTTCTCCCGCTACACACTGACAATGTCCGGAGAGGAGATACATCACAGCCTGCTGCTGGGCCAGCCGGATATCAAGGCGCCCGCAGAAGCAGACGAACTGATAAAGCTTTTTAAGGCGCTTTACATGGATCCTAACCACGGCAGTGAGCTTACGGAATACCAGAAAACGATCATGATACGTTCCACGCTGGAGCGCTTCATCAAGCAGAGCCTTGAAAGAAATGTATTCAGATACGGAAAGGTTGATGAAGAAGACGACGACGATTTTTATCATCTGGCAAAACATATGTCTGTCAGGAAAGAATCTTAAGACCGGAAAGGAGGTGCTGTTATGTCATACGTTCTTGAAGTAAGTATCGATGAGATAGTCGATATATATACCCAAAAACATACTGTCGCCAGCGGAGAAGATACTATCCGCAAAGCGTATGATTACGCCTCTAAAAAGCATGCCGGAGTAAAGAGAGGTACAGGTGAGCCTTATATCTGTCATTGTCTCCGCACTGCCAGACAGCTGGCAGAACTTGGATTCAACTACCCGGTAATATCGGCAGGCATACTTCACGACGTTTTAGAAGATAGCGATGCTACATACGAGGATCTCAAAAAAGAATTCGGCAAAGATATTGCCGGACTCGTTGACTGTGTAACCTCTCTGAGTGATAAGGATTATAAGGAGCACACCCTTACCAAAGCACAGAAGAACCTTCTTTCCGATATCCGTCTTCAGAGTAAGATGAACGCGCGGGCGCTCTACATCAAGCTCTGTGACCGGGTCGATAACCTGAACACACTTTCGGGTGTGCCCGAAGCAAAACGCATCCCCAAATGCGAGCACACCCGCGAGATAATCATACCGATGCTCGAATACATTAAGGCATATCATTTTGTGAGTATCCTCGAAGAACTTTGTTTTAAAACAGAACACGTCAGTATGTATGAGGACATCCTGCGTGAGTTCGAAGCTATCTGCGAAGAAAACAGCAGAAGCTGCAAGGCAACCATCGACACACTCAGCAGCGTTTTTGACCCCATGACAAATAACGAAACCAAAGAACTTGAGAAAGAACACAGATTCATTCTCGGCTTCAGTTACGCCAAACGTTCCTGTATAAGCATTTACCGTCAGATAGCGCACATGGCGATCAACATCGATGCAGACTGGAAAAAGCTTCTCACCAAGAAGAATATACCTCTTTACGATATGTATCTGATCATAGATGATGAACTTCTTGCAGAAAGCTACGGATCAACCCCTAATGATGTCTTTTTCTCGTATTTTGAAAAGTCACTTTCCAAACGCGGATTTTACTTGCAGGACTATCTGTACACAACACATAAAGACGCGAAGTATTTCCTTCTGGTTGATGAGATGGATAACCGTTACCGTCTCTTTGTACGTACCAGGACTGAGTCCGACCGCTATACCTATGGAAATATCATTGATGAGGACGGATCCCTTCTGGTGCAGGATGTAAACCACATTGACCCGCGTGAGAGTTACAACGAAAAGATCACCGTCTTTGTAAGGAACGGAAACCAGATGCTCATAGACAAAGGCGCGACCGTTCTTGATCTGGCCTTTTATCTTGACGAGAATATCGGATATCATTTTGAATACGCGCAGATCGATGACTGCGAAGCAGAACTCCCTGCCGATACACGTCTTAACGACGGGGACAAGATAACCATAAAATTCGATAATAAGATAACGCCCAATATTGACTGGTTCATGAATGTCAGGACCGTTATAGCCGCCAGTTATCTGGTGGATTATTTCCGGACCCATGGCCTCCAGATTGAACCAAATGAAAAAAAGGAGGTATGAAACATGAGCTATCAGCTAACAGCAAAAAGAAACAAAGCCGGCGCTGTGATAGGCAATATTGCTTCTACGCTTGTTGAGGGGAAACTGATCACCCTGGTCAGGACAAAGAACACACGTAAGAAGAGGATGCTCTCCGAGATGATGAACATGCTCCTTATGGTGATGTTCATTCCCGTGTTTGCAGCCGGTGTATACATGATTTTAAACCATGAAGTGATCTGGTATAGGGATTCGGCGATCATTACATATATCGAAGATCTTTTATACTGGCATCCTATATTATTGGTTATAGTGAAGTGGATTATCCCCCTCTTACTGGGATGCTACATGCACGAACTGGCTCATGGCAATGCCTGCCGTGCGTGCAAAGGCGGACGTGTATACGAGTATGGGATTATTCTGGGGCTCATTCCCGGTTTTTATACAGCGGCAGATGACAGCGGTATAACAGGACCCGGGGCCAGGTTTAAGAAGCTCCAGATCATGTGCGCAGGCGTTGAAGCAAATATCCTGCTTGCGGGAATAAGTTTGATCTTATCCTGCCTGGTATATAATCTGAGAGAAGTATTCCTTAACTGGGCGGACCTTAACCTGGTGCTTTGCGCCTTCAACATTTTGTTTTTTAACAAAATGGACGGCCAGCTGGCTCTTGCCCATATCCTTGGACTGGATGTGAAAAATGGTGACTTTATAAAGGCCATGAATGTTGTACGGAGCAGACGGAAGAAAAAAATGCTTTTAAAGGACGGCCCCGTCGGACTTATGAAGATCACGGTATGTTATATATTTGAACTCTACAACATTCTGTATCCGCTTATCATAGTAATGAATGTGCTGATCGTAGGAGATCTCATTATAGGAGGGCTGTTCAAATGATATTTAGAGCTGCATATCATTATTCAACGGAACTGCTTGTTTCTCTGGTTATATCGGGGGTACTGATACTCATATCATTTATCTTCGTTAATAACTATCGCAGGGTACGCAGACACGAGAACCTGGCTATTTTCTTTTTGCTGGTATTTGCGACTATCCCTATAAATGCAGTTGTAAGTTATCTTTTCTATCGTGTTTTCCGTATATTTGAGGGATTCACCGGAGTAATAATAAGCATTATCTCTATGATACTGGCCTATGCAATACTTCTTTCGGCAGAAGAGCTGGTTTTCGGCATAATAGCAAGACGTATATGGAAGCGCCAGAAAGATTTCTTTGGATAAAAGGAGTACATAAAGTATGGAAATATATGATGAAGAACTGCCTTTTCCGCAGTCTGATAAATACTATGTTCCCGATCCGTATAAAAGGGGAGGAAAATACCTGGAAGATATTGCGGTATCACTGGGTTTAAACAAAAATGCAGATCTTGATGAGATCTGTTATGTGCTTAAGGCAAAAGCTGATGTGGGAGATCCTCAGGCAATGTTTAAACTGGGGATCATCAGCATAAACGAAAAATGTTCCAGGTATTCATCGGTGATAGATGCCTGTAAATACTTTCTCAGATCTGCAGAATCAGGATTTGCACCGGCCCAGATCATCACAGGAGATAACTATATGCTGGGCATCGGAATCGAACGTGATGAAGCAAAAGCAGCATTATGGTACAGGAAAGCTGCTTCCCGCGGGCTTACATGCGATATAGAGACAGTTAATGAAGTCAGTTATAATGATGATCCTGACGTGGCTTATATTTACAGATACAGAAAACATTACTATCCGGATAAGTATGATTTCTGGTTTGAGGATTTTGATCCGGATGATAATGAGTTTGAATACTATGAAGAAGAGAATCTGGCCAGAACCGCAAAATGGTTCATAAGAAGGTACGGGCGTAAGCCTTATTCCTGGGGCGAGGTTGAATGGCGGCTGGAAGAAGGCTTCGATAAAATGAGTTCCGAGATCCTTTTCTATTACGCCGATTACCATTTCTATCACATCGGATATAAGCAGGCAGTCAAGTATTTCATTTTGTCTGCTTTAAGCGGTGTTAAGGAAGCACAGAAGCTTCTGGGATGGATGTTCTACTCAATGCCGGTGGATGAGGATGACAAAGATATCCTTACGTTCCATGACATAGTCGAAAAACATGGATGGATCGAAGAAGAATATCCGGAAATAATAATCTGACAGATGAGGAAAACCAATGGTATATGTAGTTGCTGATATACATAATGATGCTGTCCGTTTTAAAGAACTGATCAAAAGGATCGGTCAGGAAAAGGATGACAGACTGATATTGCTGGGGGATCTGTTTGACAGATGCAATTACAATCCCATACCTTTAGAGGTATACTTTACCTTTCTGGAAAATATCGGCAGATGTACGGTTATTGCCGGTAATCACGATCGCTGGCTGGGTGAATATATAAAGCGCTATTATACGGCCTCTGATGCCGTGAGGCAGCGTATGACACCTTATCACTATAATTCCTTTGACTTGCTTAAGAGACGTCTTACACAGGCT
Source organism: uncultured Lachnospiraceae bacterium (assembly GCA_947169935.1). Classification (GTDB taxonomy): domain Bacteria; phylum Bacillota; class Clostridia; order Lachnospirales; family Lachnospiraceae; genus NK4A136. The sequence continues at coordinate 25,030 of CAMVRS010000006.1, read as the reverse complement.
GATATGCTGGCTCTGGCGGACTGGCTGCTCATGCTCCCGCTGCAACAGACGATGGAGATAGATGGCAAAGATTACCTGTTTGCACACGCCATGACTTCCGATCCCTATGATGTCAAAGCTGATGACTATTATCTTATGGCAGAGGGGCCGGACAGCTTTTATACAGATGGTATAGAGGGATATATCTCCTTCTGCGGACATTCTGATACAGGATACTTCAGCAGATACGGCGGAAGATACCTTGATGAAACAAAGACTTCCATTTGGGTGAATGATAAGGAAAACGTATACATGATGGATTGCGGATGCGGATATTCAGCGGGACGGCTGGCATGCTATTGTATAGAAACAGGAGAAAGAATATATATATCATAGGTGGTTATCATGAAAAAGATCAATCTTAAAACTATAATCTGTATTCTGCTCATACTGGTTTTAATACCGGTATGTATCATACTTATATCGGGTATGAAGAAGGATAAACCCTCAGAGACAGCGGAAGAGATCCCTGAAACAGCTGCCGGTACCGCTGTTATTACTGATAATACAACGGATAATGAAGTTGAGGTGATCGATGAGGATGTTAATTTTTCTATAGTCGAAAAAGAACAGGTTTTTTTGACTGATGCTGAGCAGCCAATACTGAGCTGTAAGTATTCATATCCCAAGCTAAATGACCACTACTATCCTGACGCCCGGGAAGCCATTAACAGATACATGGAAGATGCTATGAACGAATTCTTTGCAAAGATGGAAAAGGAGGCAGATGAAGATGAGAAATACTTTATCGAATCAGGTGAACTTCTGCAGTTTAAGGACATATGTACTGATGAAGAACAGTTAATACAGACCTGCTCCGATTATGTATTACAGAGGGATTTTCTGTGGGGAATTAACGCGGCGGATGATATCCCCGATCTTATACGAAACATTATCGATCGCGGCAGCTGGTATTTCCTCCAGGAAGGATTTGTCTTATCTTCAGATAAATACGAGTTTGGCGGAGGATCTGACGGATGTGTACAGATAGTAATACCGTATGACACATTATACGGTAACGGTCTGAACTCTGCCTATAGCTATTTCGGAAACAGCTCAGGTGTTTTCGTAGCAGCATATTCCGATAAGACAGGTACAAAAGCATCTGTTGATCTTTATAATGACGGGGATCACAAAGATGATGTCATATATGTTGAACAGGTATTTGATCCTGTAGATGCAATGACAGGTAATTATAAGATCCTTATCAACGATATTGATGTTTCAAAAGTTCTTGAAACTTACGAGATCAGCCGGTCATGGACCGATCATAACTGGTACATAAAGGATATCGACTGCATGGATGCTTACATGGAGATATTCCTGAGACTTGATGAAACAACCCTTGTCTTAAGATACGATGATGACAGCCTTACTATATTGGGTGAACTGGAAGGGATTCCGTCCTTATATGATCTGCATGCGTACGGTGACGGCACAGTCACATGCTGCGGCAATAAATACAGCTTGGAAGATGACCACCTGACACAGATACAATGACCGGGGAGGTATTAAAATGATACTCAGAAATATCATCAGGCGCCTGTTTGGATTTAAACCGGAACTGAATATCAGCTCAATAGTATATGGGCCTCCGCTTGGTCCATATGAAGACGATGAGGATTTAGAAGATGATGAATACTCCGATGATGAAAGCGACTCGGAAAGCCATGATCATACAAACAACAAACGGAAATAAGTGCACGGAGGAATTAAGATGTTAAGGGATCCAATCGAAGAAACCGAAGAATTCAAAGCTGTAATAGATGACGTCGAAAGAAAAGTATATCTTCATTTTATAGACATAGAAGTACGTGCTCTCGAAGATATCGTTTATAACGGATTCACTAATATAAAGGATGCTGCATTCGGTATATATCGGGTAGATGTAATAAAAAAATATGCCTCCAATATCCCAACTCCGGAAGTTGCAAAAGAACGTGAAGAAGAAGCCGCCAGATATCTGAAAGAAATACGGGATCATCTTGAAAAAGATGAAATATACGAAGCATATATGATCTGCTGCAGGATCAGGGGTTCATTTTATGGCCACATGTATTGGTGCAAAAAGAAATGTGTTCTTAGGGAAGAATACGGAATAAACTGGAAGACTCCGGAAGAAATGAATCCGTGGATACTCTTCTAATCTTCCGATTCAGTCCGTAGTAAGCCATTCCATAAGTTCTCTATCCGGTATCAGCCTGCTTATTCGAAGAAAGAATTCTCCATATAGCCCGGTTTCTGGAAACGCACCTCTACCATTAACATGCCTCATGGTTTTTTTCTCCACTTCTTTATATTCTATTGACCATGAGTCTGTATCGCATCCCATAAGATGATCCTCGGGAGAATAATCAGAAGGAAATGCTTTCGGCCAGGTATATATTTTTAATGGCTCAATAAGAATTGTGATCTTATCTGCATCTTCATCCCTGCATTTGTACATTGTGTTATTTCCGACTATATACATTCCCCTGAATCCCGCTGCTATTTCAAGATAATAACCTTCATCCTTCTTGAAAAGTTTAAAGTACCGGGATCCATTATCCGGCTTACATCTTTCAAATGACAAATATTCAACCATTATTCCCTCCCTTTCAGCCTATCGGCATCATTGTCTTTCCCATCTGTACATAACTTAAGCTTTTTATATCTGAATGTATCCGCGTAAATCCTTGTATATTAACCTTATCCAGACGTTCCTTCTCTCCATCACGTTCGTATTCCTTGAATTTAACAATAAGATTTCCGGGCACGCGTATAAACTGTACTTTCCTGCAATACTCCAGAGTATCCTGAGAATAATACTTTAATGCGTCAGAAAAATATACATACTTTAAATTCTCACATCCGGAAAATGCGTTAGATGACACTTCGACTATGGAAATCCCTTCGAAATTGGATGCAAAAGTACTCGTATCGGAAGGCGCATGAAGTAGTTTCATATCCTGACCCTCAACTTTTTCCAGAAGAAATCCCTCATATGCAGCATATCTCTTCTTAGCATCTCCGCTGACCGTATAACGGCAATGAGGAGCTTCGTTCAATAAGTCACTGTATCCTTCCGCATTGAAAATGTCCGATCTGATCTCAAAAGTTATATGTCCATCATATCCTCTAAAGGGGTGATCATCTGCATATATACGTTTTCTTTTTGTGTTTATTACAATAGTAATATCTTTTAAGCATCCGCTTATAAAATCATCACAAACCACATTGATATCTTCTGAAAACTCTATCTTCTTTAAAGACGTACAATCTTCAAAACAGCCGGATGGAACACATTTAACTCCGTTAGGCAAAACAACCGATCTTAACGCGCTACACCCCTTAAAGGCATATTCCATTAAACAAGGTATCTTAGCTCCATTAACAGCATATATCAGATCCACATCCTTCAGCTGATTACAGTTTTGAAATGCATATTCCCTTATTGTCAAGGGGGCGTCTATCAGTTTTACATGTTTGGCCAGCCTGTCATAAAACAAAAGTTCTAATGATCCTTCACCTTTACCCGGTCCCTCATCGCGCATATACAGTCCATTATCCTTTTTAAATACCTTTCCCTCTTCCGGACATGCAATACTGTAAATACTACTATCAGCAAATGCCGCAAATCCTATCATTTCTATTGTCTCATTAAAAACTATCGAAAAGCACTTTTTACAGCCTGCAAACGCTCTGTCAGATATGGTCATAACTCCCTTAGGTACTATAAATTCCCCGTCATGCGCCGGAGGAACCTTTACCAGTTCCTTATGATCTTTACTGTAAAGAGCTCCCTTTATGGTACTGTATACAGGATTACTCTTGCTTACATGAAATGCCTTCAGACTGTGACATCCATCAAAGACATCCGATACCTGCATTGAAAGCTTATCCTGTATATAAGCATCAGGTTCATCACAGATTATTTCCGGCATATAAAATATATCATCATTACATTCATTATCATCCAAAGAAGTTAAACCGGAAGGCAGCCAGACTTCGGATATCTGCTCAGCAGGCAATCGGTCTTTAAAACACATATTTGAAAGCATTGTTATTTCCTTAGGAATAACACACTTTTCTGATCTGCCAAAATAAATCAACGCCTTAAAATACTTCTTTTCTACTCTTTCTATAAGAAAACCATCATTAATATAATACTTCTTATTTGCTTTAGAAATCTTATAATCCTTAATACGCGAACCGGAAAATGCACTGGCTTCTATACTTCTTATCCTTGCCCCAAGCTGGATGCTGTGAAGATTATAACATCCCTGAAAACAATGAGGCCAGAAATCCGTTATCATGCTTATGAATCCATTGTCCTCTAAATTTACACAACCTTTAAATGCCCGCGAACATACCGTAATATATGAATTTTTGTCTCCACCACCTTCTATGATAACATTTTTAAGAGAAACACAGTTTTCAAAAGCAGAAATGCCTATCCTGCTAACCTCCTCATCAAGAACTACCGTCTCAAGATTTGAACATCCCATGAAACAATAATCAGGAATGCCTTTTTCACCCCTGATAACAACTTTTTTGATGTCCAGTCTGTCTCTATATCTATTTCTATTCAGCTGTTCGTCAAAACCAAGTTCAACCATAACCGCCTCCGATCATAACAGTATCAAATGCCTCACATTCCCTGCTCTTACTCCCCCATAACTGCCCAGGGTGTCATATACAAAGGATTAAACTCCAGAAGAATCACATCACCGATCATGTCATTCTGTCTCAGGGCAAACTGGATACCATGTCTTCCGTCATCGGTAACATACTGCTCACTATAAGCAATCTGAGCGTAATCCGCAGGAATGATCACCCTGCCGCCAAGATCCACAATACCTTTGTTTCCTTCTAAATCTGTCACGATAGCAAAACTGTCACATAAGATATCCGTTATATCCCTGTATCCGTCAAAGTCTTTTATAACCATAGCCTGACAATCTGTATCTTCAGAAAGACTCAGGATCATGGCCCGGCCATCTACAACCGCCGTAACTTCTGCCACCCCTTCATGCAGATCATTGATCTTCTCCGCACCCGTAAAGATCACTTTTCCATCACTGTTTATTATTGACCAGTTTCCGGTTTCATCAACAGTTCTTTCATATTCCTTTAAATATTCCCATGAAGTGTTTTCACTTAAATATTCATGCAGAGAGTTAAAGTATACTTCTACGCGCTCTTCCGCATAGGATCTGGCATCCTTCTCACATTCCTGTCCATGATATTTGTAATAATCTTCATCTACGCTTGTATAATCGACAAACTCCTTTCTCATCCGCGCTGTCTGATCAAAAAATATGTTATTCCTGCTGTTCTCATCAACCGCATCAAATATGCTGATCATGATATACTGTTCAGCATGTCTGGTCTCATGACACATCGCATTGCAAAGATAATACGGAGTAGAATTCGTCAATGCGCGCATATTTATTCCGATCGAATGAGAGTATTCGCTATAGTACGCGCCTACATTTGTATCTTCATCCAGCTCTTTAACATATACAAGTATATTATGATCAATTCCCATGTAGTTGCGTTCTATATCCACGATACGCTGTAAAACGTTCAGTTTTTCCCTCTGATCAAGCGTCTCCCATTTTTGTGCATCCAGGTTAACAAGTACATCCATGCTGTTTTCTATGGTCAGATTCTCTCCACTCCCGTTAAACAGGTCTTCCGCTACAGCATTGATCCCTATTCTGCTGAAAGCACTGCTTAGAACCAAGCACACCATGAGCGCCGCTAATGCATGCCCGTAAATGCTCCATCCTCCTACAAAAGAACCCATGATGCTGGATATAATACGGCGCAGCTTTTTCCTCTTCTTGATCTTTTTAATACAGATAAACAGCGCATTCAGTACTAAAAGCGCTCCGGGAATAACCAGCGCCGCTAATACAATAGCAGTATAGATACTGATATAAGAGACCACGGTATAGATGCCAAATCCTATAAAGAGATTTACCATGATCCACAGAAAATGCCTGTCATCTTTATACTGGAAAAAAATGCCTATCATGCATGCTACGATCACTATCCCAGCCAGGATCAGGGCTGAGCAAAAGCCATTGTAACCCGGAATGCGCCTGAAAAGGAGATGCTTATAAGCAAATGCAAATATAAGCCCCCATAATATATGCGCATGAATATACTGTGGAAGAGTATAATCATTGAAATCTACAGAATCATCAATATACGGATCCCGGTTATTATACATAAGCACTGCCCTCCTATCAAGATGTCCTGGTGCTGTAAATAACTGCGTCTATGCTCTATTCAGGGATAGTATCGCATATTATTATAATAACAGCCTAGAATGCAAATATTTAGACAGTTGCGGTTGCGTTTGTGCACTTTATTGTGGCGGACAGGGCATCGGTATTCTTCTATCTTTATCAGATCAATACGATACATATCACTACCGCTGCCAGCGCAGCTATCCCCAATACCGCATCTTTCAGATTCTCCCATGCTTCTTCACTGTCAGAGTGTCTCTCTTCCTCATGGATCATCTCTTGCCTGACAGGTCTGTATATAGGTTCATTCAGATACTTCTTCATTAACTCGGAAGGTGGCAACACAAAATCAGACTGTCTGCGAATTACCGGCTTGGCTTGTATAGGGTTTACGGCCTGCATAGGGATAAACCTGGGCTGATATCCTTCCGGCAAATTCCGGATGCAATAATCATCATCCATCCCCATTGCACACCATGGACATTCCGGAGCGCCCCTCCAGTATAAATGATGCCTGTGGCGGGTACATACGTGAAGATCCTGCCGCAGTCTATTCAAAGCTCTGCTCCATTCTTCAGCCGAAGGTCTGTTTTTAATAGTTTCGAGCTTGATAGAATTAGCAGCATCATATCCAAAAGCCCTGTTGAACATCTCTTTTATATAGGGCGGCATCATTCTGCAATAGTCAGGCGAATGACGCGGTATTCTTCCTATCCCGTTAATATAAGGTGACTCCCCCTTTAATATGCTCATCATCATCTTGGGTGCATTCATCGATGCTGCATAAGGATCAGCTTGTCTGGCATTAAAAGGATGTTCTCCGTTCATGAGCAGCTCAAAAATATGCACCGACAGACCATAACGATCTGTATACTCATTAAATACCGCACGCGGGTCAGACAGATTTCTTATCCCCTGCATTTCAGGAGCCATATATTCTGGCCTGGCTCCTTTGCTCTTAAAAAGCCTCCCGCCCGCAGATCTGATGGTGAATCCATCATTATCTATCAGTACTATAGCCCCCTTTTTTGTTATCCTTATGTTTCTGATGTTCCAGTCACCTAAAACTATGTTCTTTTTATGAAGTTCCGCTGTCATACACGCCAGATTATAAGCAGCCTGTATTGAATTTCTCCAGTCATACTCACCAAAGTAGTCATTCCTTAAACCTTCTGCCTCCAAAATATAGATAGACTGACCTTTTACTGCGGGCATCACAAAACCGGCGAACTTACGATCCGTTCTGCGATATATAATGTCTACAGGCCACGCCACAGTGCTGAAACGGTCAACATCTCCCCCCCTTACAAGCGTCATCATCGTCCTGAGTTTGTCTTCCGTCTCCTTCGTAGCTACTATATTATCACCGGCTATTCCTCCATCATTATAAATCTTTACCAACAGATCCGGTCTGTTCGCCAGTTTATATACACTGCCCTCAGCCCCGTTATCGACAAGATCACCCAGTATGTATTCACCTTTAGAACCAATAAAGCTTGTTCCCTTCATAATCCGTCCTCCTTATCAATAACGAGACTGATGATCGTGTTCTTCACTCATTATTTGTAAAAACTGCATCAGCTACGATAAGCGGATCGTATGACAGAGAATTACCGTCCACCGTAAACTCTAAGCGGAGCAGATCCACCCCCTCAATGTTGCATTCAAACTCCTGAGGGGCTGAATATATATCAAACCTTTCTGAAGTATAAAGAAGCACATCATCTCCGTATATGTTGATTTCAGCAGAATACTGTTCTAATCCTGATGCTATAGTTCCACGAAGGTATTTATACTTATACTCCGGATTAAATACAATATAAGCACCATCTGTATCAGCTGCAATAGCATCTTTATACCAGTTCCCGCGTCTGTCCTTCACTTCGCATATATTAACCATATTTCTTGTAACATGGTTTGCTTCTGACAGTTTAAGATCCTTAGCCGGAGGTTCAGTTTCCTTAACTGCTTCGGTCTCAATCTCTTCCGGCTTTTCAGCTATGGTCACTTCTGTTTTGTTTCCTTCCTGCTCTTCTGTCATCACAGGCTCCTTACCAGTTTCTACATTGCCGGCCACCGCAGCATCGGTAAACGGATGAATACCGTCCTTGAATGTGTCAATATAAAACCGTATGAGCAATGCTAAAGCGATAAGCAGGTATACTACCCCCACCAAAAAGAGGATCCCTTTTCTCCTGCGCTTCTCTTTCTCCTTCTGATGCTGAAAAGCTCTGGGGAATTCATCCTGTTCTATAGTACCTGTTCTATAGATATTATGTACTCTCATCTCTCCATCCTCCCTTTTATCATTATACTGTTATTCTTCGTTTGTAAAACGGCCATTTGCCACTATAAGTGTGTTGAAATACACTATGCTGGATATGGGTGTTAACGGAACATCAAAGTATATCTTGATCAGATCCTTACCGGATATATCTACTTTAAAATGCTCTACATTATTAAGAACACCTATATCACTGCACGAATAAAGAAGGTTTTCATTTTCATCATATATACATATCTCACCGTCATCTCCAATCTCCAGAGCGGTTGCAATATCCCCTTCAATATACTTATACTTGCCCTCAGGGGAAAAGATCACATATGCGCCATGCTGACAACTGGTACGAAGAGCCTTTTTATACTTATTACCACGGTTATCCATACTCTCACCTATACTTACGGCAAAATTACTTACCTGATTCGCCTTATATAACGGAAGATCCGGTGCTGGTTGCGGAACCTCCGGTTCCTCTACAACCTCTTTTACTACCGGCATCTCTGTCGGTACAGTTACCTCTTCTACCTTAGGTGTATCCGTTACTACAGGCAGATCCACTTCAGAAAGAGTTGCCACATAAGTACTCGTATTATTGTTTACATACGTCTTGGGTTCCATGTACTTTTTGATCAGGATAATAAGTAAAAGGATTATGATAAACAACAGGAACCATGACAGACGCCTCTGCTTCCTGTATAACTGCATCTGATCGTTGATATAATTGTTATTATATGCTGTATCTCTTCTCTGTTCCTGCATAGCGTCATCCTCCTATATCACTGTGTTATTACAACCTGATTGCGATCACCCCCTATGGGCGTTATATCAACCTGATTACGATCATCCCCTATAGGTGTTATATTAACCTGTTTAGATGTATCCAGCGGTTCATACACGACCTGTTTATCATTACTTATTGGTGTGACTTCTACATATGCTTCATTGTTTGTTGTTGTGATCACTACATGCTTTTCATTGGATATTGGTTTAGCTACCGTATACTGCTTCTTATGTTCTGCCATTACTTGTGTATCCTGTATTGCTGCCGGCTCCTCATCAACAGATATATACGATTCTTCCTCTTGTACAGGTTCTTCCTTTATTGTTTCTTCAACATCCGCAACTATTTCATCATTATTGGTCGATGCACTCGTGACCTCTGATGTATCTGTCATAGCTGCCACATCACCCTTCCCCTCGGGAAGGATGATGTATGTTGCTGCCGCAGGAGAGGTGTTTCCCGGTGAATCTAAGATCTTTGTAATAAGGAGCAATACAAGTCCCGCTATCACAAGCCGCTCAATAAACACTATCATTTCTGTTATTCTTTTCTTTCTTTCTATCTCTCTCATCGTATCATCCTCCTCTCCTGCCTGTTTTTTATCTCATGCCACAATTTCACTGGCCTTGTCAATACCGTTATTGAGCTGGATAACCTGCACGTTTTCAGGAATAGGAACCGGAAGATTCCTTGTGAGCGAGGAAAAGGAATCTTTAATAAGTCTGAAAGCTGCGGAAAGCTCTCCTCTTTCCTCAATGTGGAAATACATACCATCAGGTCTGATCTCAGCCATCTTTGCAGGGGTGATGTCGTTTCCTATAGCTATGGGTAATACATTCCAGCCGCCATCATTCTGATATCTGCGGATACGACTGTAATCACCATCGTCGTTTGCATTTCCATCAGTTATAAGATAGATAGCCGGCTTATAACTGTCGATATCTCTTTCCGCATACTGTTTACGGCGCTCATTGATCAGATCGATGGCAAGTTCCATCGTCTTGTGTGTAGCAGTAGTTCCGTCAAAATCAAGATCTTCAGGCAACTTGATATCAGTACTGAATCTCTTAAATTCCGATCTCACATGAGGCTCATCATCATAAGTGACCACGCAAAGCTCCAGTGATGTCTGAAGCATAATATCCTCACTGATCTCTCTTATGAGTCTATAAAATGCCTCAATAACCTTATCAGCATAAGGTGCCATACTTTTTGATGTGTCAAGGATCAATACTGTCGGAATCTTCGGTTTTGACGGGTTTACAGGTTCAAGATTGCGGGGTTTTTCAATCCCATACTTTTCATTGATCTCTTCATGCTGACTCATATTCTTTTCCTCCTATTGTTTTGATCATCTCTTTTCATAAGATGTTTAACGTGTTCATTGTTTGCAAAAAACCGGGCTATTCTGCTGCACATCTGCTCGGATAGAGAAATTCCTCTATCTCCTTTTCATATGCTGTACTATCAGCATCCCATTTTTCTCTGTCAAAGAAGGGCTCTTCCATAGTCTCTATCAGCTCCGTATTACGTGCAACTGCTATAGTAAGGTCATCTCTGACAAGCTCACGAAAAGCATTATCTGTTGACAAATATGCCTCCCATTCCTCCTTCTCCCTAACAACATCTTCCTCATCTGCAACAAGATCCATCAGAAACGGCTTAAGCGCAGGGAAAAACACTCTGTTATTCATAGCTTTTTTGCCAACATATTCATCAAGTATCCCATCTGTCATCGCCAGTACTGCCGCCGTTTCCTTTTCTGTCGCGACAAACTCCCACAATTCGCTGTGTCTCAAGGGCTTAACATGATTAGCTTCGGCTCCCTTATGACGAGTAGTGACCAACTCATATTCACCATCAGCATAAAGCACCACAACACCGCAATCCCCGATATGACCTATATATGCTTTATGTCCATCGTAGATCACAGCCGTGAGCGTTGAGTCAAATAAGGGATATGCTACCTGTTCATCTTCGGCAGTTTCTTTCACTGCCACGAGAGCAGCATCAAATGCCTGCTTGATCAAATCCAACGGATCCTTATACCATTCATTGTCTTCGATACAGCTCTTCAGCTTATCAACTACTGTATTGACAGCTATGGCAGCTCCACGGTCACTGAAGGGACAGGCACCTACACCATCAGCTATTGCCATTGCCACCAGCTCTCTGCCATCTCCGTCCCTGATCTTCTCTGTACGACTGCAGTCCTGACAGGGTATTCCGGCTTTTTCATGACTACTGCCCTGAACGCTTATTGCATAACTTACTAACACGTCTTTCGCCTCCTTTCTCATCGATTTCTATTCCGGAGGATCATCATATCCGATCTGTATAAAAAAATGATCAGTCGGAATATTTCCTCCTGATCATTTTATATCTCGTATATTTTTGTGCATCCATGTGCGTTTGCACAAAGTTTTTTACTATTCACAAAAGTGCATTTAATTCATTTTCTATAATCTCTATTTCTCTCCGGTATAACCCGGGATAATCATCTTCCAGCCTCCTGTTTAGATTAAGAGCCTTATTCAAAAGCTCAACAGCTTCTGATCTGCGTCCATCCCAATCTGATAAAAGCTTTGCATATGTTCTGTAGGTTCTGGCGATACTGGACCTATGCTGTTCCGGAAATTCTTCTTCCATCTTCTCGTAAACTGCTAAAGCAGCTTTGATCATTTTTTCTGCTTCATCCCTTTGGGATTCATCCTGGGAAAGATATCTTGCCAGATTACAGTATGTCCAACCCACCTCCGAATCATACCTGCCGTTTGTCATTGCAGAGAGTTTTATTCGTACTGTCAATGATTCCTTCAGGATATGCCCCGGGTCAACCGTTGGATTATCTTTTTCTAATATCCTTATCATTGAATCCCCGGATAGTTCTTTTGTCTCATTGTCGATTTTAAGGATATTACGTATCAATGGTGAAAAATCAATAATATATGAGCAATTCCTGTTTATTTTTTTAATATCTGTCATAGCATAAAGATTGCCCAGATTATCCTGACTCCATGCCAGATCATGGAGAGTTTCAATATCATCTTTCTTGCTTTCTTTTACCAATGCCCTACGTATATTGATCGCAAGATGTAAAAAATGTTCAGCGCAGAGAATCCAGCCGGTATCATCAGGTTTAAAATAACTTATAGTATATCCGATATGGTCCAGCGTTTGTGCCAGATATTTCCTTACATCAGTCTTTTCTCCCAGTCCCAGTATTATATAATATGCCTGAAACAGGAGACTGAGCGCTTTCTTATATCCGCTCGAAGTATAGCTCAACATATAACCGTAGTAATACGTACTTCTCCAAAATAAGTTTACACGGTCTATGTTCTTAGCATTAACTTTAACCTTTCTTTTTTTTCTTGATCCTTCCAAAGCAATATCCGGGATTTCATCGGACATACTCTCATCCGTTAATTTCAAAAATCCTTCAGTCAATACTCCCAATCTGGTAAGTTCGTCTTTAAGCATAAGATATGCTTTTTCATAGTATTTTACGCCAATATCCCTGACACCGCGTTTTCTGGCATTCGCTGCTATATACAACAACGCCTCAGCAGAAAGGTTTTTACCACCACCACACAGATAGTCTGTATATTTGATCTTTTTAATTGCTATTTCAAAGCTGTCATCTTCTTTATACAGGGTATTATTCCTAATGCGTAAGTATAAAGAATCCTTGCGAATATTCAGATCATCATCTATATTCCATTGACTATACTTCTCCCATTCTTCTTCTGCGCATATAATAGACTGTCTGACCAAAGGGTGAATAGAAAACATACCTTCCGTGTATTTAATCCAACCTTCGTTTTTCAGTTCATCAATATCCGCTATAGTACAGCCCATCCATTCTTTCATTTCCGTTCGTGAAATCTTTTCCGATTCAGGCAGACAATGGAAGTCCCATAATGCTGCACGCTCTTTTTCTGTCCTGATCTTTAAATTGAAAAGCTTCATCAGCTGCCCGGCGCTTGTATAAAAACCTCCTTCAAGTTCCCGGTCATCATAATCATGGATTGTTTGTACAGGAACCTCATTTACATATCTGAAACCTACTTCTTTGATCTTATTATAAAAACCTGACAGATCATGGTAATCATAAATGCTTCCTTTTGCAAGCAGCTCTATGACCATAGTATTATAATCAACAAGCTTACAAAGTTCTTTTACAATATCCCTGTTTTCGTCTTCAAACTCCCTGGCCTCTTTATTGTAATGATAAAAAAGCTCAACACACCTTTTATCATCTCCTTCCGACCCCAGATTACCAATAGTATATGGCTGTCCGAAACCCGGTATAGAAAGAAGGCGGGTGATAATAATAATTGTTGTATTCTTCCATCTGGGAAGCTTCAGAAGTTCCCTGTCTGTACGCGGGTCCTGTTTACCGGGTATGATATTGACATTATCTATTACAAACAGGTTGCGCTTATTGCTGGAAGCATATTTCTTTAAAATATGCTTCCACTTCATTTCCACATCTTTTTCAGTCATTGTATCATCACTGTATTCTTCATTCTTAAATGCAGCTATCATACTATCCTTAAGATTATCTGTATAGTTGATCCATCCAAGGTAATCATACGAAGAACGCATTTTTGAATACAGACATCTGGCAACCGTTGTCTTTCCAGCACCTGCAAAGCCGGCTAAAAGAATACTATTCTTTTCGCCTGCCTGCAAAATCTCAATGATCTCTTTAACTTCTTTTTCTCTGTATAAAACCGTCTCCTCATTCGCTTCGATAACTATGGTATCCGTAACTTCCTTTATTTCTGATATTTGTTCTGTCTTTTTACAATAATGATCAGAGAATTGCCGGTAAAATGAGCTTTCTTCATCATCCCTGTCACTCTCTTCAAACACTGACAGTATCAGAAGAATCTCTAAAACCACCTTAGGATTCGACAGACAATTCTCCTTAATATATATCTTTAATTCATCAGTTATACGTTCATCACTTGTAATCGTATCTATTATTTCTTCAAATTTCCTGCCAAGCTGCTCTATAATCTCTTCCTTTGACTTTTTGACAGCATCTGGATTTAACTCACAGACCCTGCTCACAGCATTCCATGATAATGACGTATTTTTGCCTTTTATCTGTTTATAAACCAATACTTCTGCATTAATGCGGATCATTTTATCGATATTGTCTGACATAGATTTGTAGAAGTCCGCATTATTTATAAGCAAATCTTTCAATTTTTTTCTTTTGTTAGCAGTTCCATGTTTTTCATGAGAATCCTTCTCTCCGTTACTGATAGCCGTAAATGACTTAACATTCATTTCGGAACGAATTTTTTCTGAGATCATCATTTCCCAAGATTGGACTTGATTTTTAACTTCAACGTATATACTACCATCGAAATAATACCTTATTCCTATAGGCTGTAGTATTTCTTTAAAAATATGATTATGATATGTAAGCATGGTTATCCTCTAAATTCTTATTCCAGAAAATGATATGTATACTTATATTACTTCTTCAAAAACTAATTATTATTCGTAAACGTCAAACCATCCGCTCCCATTTAAAAGATGCCGCTTTTTCAGCGGCATTATTTCCGGCATTCGTCCGGCAATTCAGTTGACCAGGGCATTAGCCGTTCAAGTTTGTCATTGTCTATATTTCCATCACTGTCACGATACTTAGGTAATTCAGTAAGGATGAATTCAAGGTACTTATAAGGATGCAGGTTATTTATCTTTGCCGTTTCAGTTATACTATAGATCGACGCTCCTGCATTGGCGCCATTTTCCGTATCAAAAAACTGGGTGAACATGTTCTCCGACAAAGGTGCTCACGCCAGCGCTGTCATCTACAGTCTTGTAGAAACAGCCAAAGCAAACGGTCTCAATGTTAACGCTTATCTTGAATATCTGCTTGCAGAGATGGCTGCTCATGCTAATGATCCCAAAGAGGATTACATCACGCGGCTCCTCCCCTGGTCTAAGGAAGTCAAAAAGCTCTGTACAAAACCTCAAAACTTTCAAAATCTGATTTCAAAGTGCTGATATATCTGAATCGCCTGTAAAATGGCGGTTCTTTTAATTTATGGTACTCATGATTGAGGGTTTACCCAATATCTTTAAAAATGTCCAAATTATATACAATCTACTAAATCGTATATTCTAACGAAATAAGTATATCAAAGCCTTTTGTTTTTGTCTATAACATACTAATCAATGTATAGTATCATTGTTTTATTTGTGCATCTTGCCCAATTAAATGACATTGATGTATGTTTATTGCATTATGCTCTCAACAAAAAAAGTATTTTATACTAATAGATGTATATGTATACAATTAAGATATCCAATTATAAAGCTTACATCTTTAATAGTGTTCTTTCTCTGCCCTCCCATACAAGTACCAAAATCATTATTGATGAGTTCTCAATAATCAGCATCTCTTCTAATTATATCTAAATCCGTTGTATTAATACAACTATTCATATATTCCTCCTGACATACCTATTGCAAAACTACGATTTTGGATAATGATATCTCGAAATATCTTTTTATTTATCCCTTGTTGATTAGACTTAAACGATTATTAGATAATCTTTTATCTGCTCAAATGGAACTCTAAATTCTGAATACTCTTCCGGTTACTGCCATCAACTAATACTACGCTTATTTCTTCATATTCAATCTCATGATCTATCGGGATTTTACCCATCTCTCTTTCCATTTCTTCGCTCATATTCAATACCGCTTTCGGTATCCCATCTATACCATGAAGCGCAAGCTTAATAGCTAAAAGCCTATGTTGTCCATCTATTACAATAAGATTTGCATCATCAGACAATGTGATTATACCTACATCATCTATCATCAGCTGATCTTCAATAGTATTATCTGCTTTCAAATACTCTTTGATCGAAATAAAACTCCTTTCGCTCATTCCTGACATCACACTTATGATCATACTTCCCCAAAAGCTGTCTTTTCTCTGTATAAATAAAGGATATATCACATCAATAACCTTTTGGGTATCTATCTCACGTTGGATTCTACTCTCATATGGTGTTTCTTTCCAATTGGGTAATTCACAAGCAAAATTAACATTATCCGTTAAATCTTTAGCTGTCATTTTCGCTATATAATAATCCGTTGTTCCCATTTTTGCTTTTTGTGCTATGATTTTCAGCATTTTGCACCCTTCTTTATATTCCTATTGATTGTCTTCTTGATATAATCTATATGCTAGGTTCTTCAACATCTTTTTTGTTACAATTCTATAAAAATCACACTGCATTTCTATAAATTTGGGATCTCCTGATCTTGATATCTCACATTGACCAACACATGAGCCTTCTAATTCGCATCCATAGCATTCTTTATACTTATTTGAACCGACAAGATGTTCATATACATAATTATAATATTTCCCGCCTGGCATTATTTCTTTTTCTAACTGCTTAATATTACATATCTGCAAATCGGAATAAGAACATAAAAACATGATACCATCTCCATCAACCGAACAATTCTCTCCTACATTTGCACGACAGAATGTCACCGGTTTAATACTGTTTGAAGCATTACATATATTTAAATAAGATGTCATCCACGTTCCGTAAAATTCTATGCCCATACTATCAAATCTATTATACATATTAACCAGAAAATCCGCTTTTTCTTCATTAGATATCTTTGTAGACTTAGTAAGATCAAAATCTACCGCAACACTGATCATCGAATTATCCTGACACCATTCTATAAATTCTTCATTAAAATATTCATAATTATTATCTGTCAAAGTTACACTTATACCATCTATAGGAGTTCCAACATCCCGCATTATCTGCATGCCAGCCATAATATCATCGAATGTTCCTCTACCATCCGGATAAATTCGTATCCTATCATTTCCTTCCTTTAAACAGTCAAGAGAAGTACATACTTCTATTTCATTATCTCGAAAATACTCAGCCATTCTTTTTGTCATAAGGCTAAGATTGGTATTCATTAAAATATTTCTTTTATACTCGGGATAATTTATTTTTATATAATCAACCACCTGTTCAATCAAATTATAATTTAGAAGCGGTTCACAGCTGCCAATATGTATATTTAATTCTTTACAGTCAGGATTGTGTTTTTTCAGAAAAAGTACATATATATCCAATAAATCTATTGCCTCTTCCCTGGTCATTAGCTTTCTTCGGCTTCCGCATCCTGCTATACAATGCGGACACCCAAAATTACATGCATCAGATATATGTAGATCCAACCAGGAAAGTATCTTGCCGGCCGCAAACAACTCCATATGTTCCAGATTTATCTTCTTGCAAATATCATACTCATCAACATCTTGAGAAAGATATATAAAAGAATCACAAAAAGAATCTATAACATTTTTTGTCTGATCATCATATGTATAATAATCCTCTTCTGTAATAATGTCCGTTTCATTAAGAAAATTCAATGCATCTTCAGCCACTGATAACGGCATATTCAGAATGGAATTATATACAATTATTCCCTTTTTATCAGAACAAACAACAATATAATATTTACTTCTTACAAGCGGAAAGGTCATATTTGTAATCCTCACGTTATATTCATCTTCGATAATTTCCTTATCAGTTCACAATTAAGCTTAAATGAATTGGTCTCTCTATTTTGAAAAATGCATTGACCAAAACACACATCATAGCTCTCACATTCTACGCAATCTCCCTGGCGTACACAATAATCATCTAGTTTTTGCTGCAAACATATATCACCGAAATTTTCAAAGCCCACAAAAGAGCTGTAACTTATTGGATCATATCCGCATATCTTACACAAACCATCTGCAGATATACACACATTATTCCCTATTGCATTATCACAATAGTTTCTTCTGCTAACAACAGATTCCTTTTTATTTATGATTGGCAATAACCAGTATCCAAATACCTGTAAGTTCTTTGATTTTGCTAATTTATACGTTTGTACTAATTCATCAGCAACTCTATCTATGTTATCTTTTTTTAATCCACCTATATCATAATCCAGATCAAATTCCGGAATCCCATATTTCTCACATAATTCCATTACATATTTTGCATCTTCAAAAAATCCTGTGTTGTTATATGTAGAACTTATACTATATAATTGATACCCCTTCTTTTTTGATAATTCAAGAAAATCTATGACTGCTTTATAAGAATCCGTATTATCACTTCTTGAAGGCCTGTTTGACAATTGAGTTTCTTTTTTCCCATCTAAAGACACGCCGACAGCGATATTCCTGTCTTTGATAAAATCTACTTTGTCCTCAGTCATTAAACTTGCATTTGTCATAAACGACAGCCACACATTTGGCGTGTTTTTTACACACTCTGACACAGCAACTATTGCATCCCAATTCAGCAACGGCTCCCCTGCACCTAAATAAATATGCCCTTTTCTCCCGTTTAAATATTCTACATATTTGTCAGCATATTTACGGGCCTTTAATGGGCTCATAAACCTATTTGCCTTATTATTCCTTTTGAAAATACAATAAACGCAATCGTAGTTACAGGATTCGCTTATATTTAACTCTAAACATTTAATCATAATAATATCCCGAAATATGCAAAAGGACTTGCACATGGTACAAATCCTTTTACAATCATATAACATTTTCTTACTTGTCCTTAATCAGCAGCAATTGGTTCTTTTGGACTTTTTACTTCTGATTTCCTGCTTAGGAACTCTTTTAACCTTCATAAGTCCACCTCCTCTCGTTGTCAGATCAATTATCATCTGCTCATAGGCTATCTATACCTACAACATAGATAAACAATAACACATATAGTTATACCAGGTCAAGATTTTCAATTATAAATATATACTAATACGTAATATTATATATTTATTGTTACATTTCAACAAGACAGCACGCGTGATATTATGCATTATTCACAGGCTGGCTCTTGATTATCATCCTATACAAGGTATATGTATAATTACATAAGCTTTCTTTCAAAATATAAAATCCTTTATTATCATGCATCTCAACATCATCTTTTGCTGATGTTGTTAAACATAATGAAAACACGTTAAAATCTGCTTCATCATATTCGGTTGCTTCATCTTCCCACATATCTTCATTGGAATATTGGGCCATCATCCTACATCCGGAATTCTTTACTATATCCTTTATATCAAAGTATTCCTGAGGATTTTCCTCTTTACCTACTGGAGGAGCTTCCATATAATCCCATTTATACCCTAATCCCGATATGGAATCACAAACTTTTTTGAATAATGATCGTCCATTATATTTTTTATATATAAAATCATTTTCTATCTTATAATCGATCTCTTTATACCCTCCACAAGTTACATCCAGAACAATAACATCTACATTACCCTCACCAAATATATCTTTCATTCTTTTTGCAAGTTTTTTAGCGCCCATGCTATCATCTTCTTCATTAGCTGTAAATGCAAAAAGTACATTTTCCGGTAACTCCAAATTATTCATAAGATAAACACATACAGCATTTGTTACTACATTATCAAATGTTCCCTCTATATACTTTCCATGATCATGGTATACTGCCTCATCTTGAAGATTATCTGCATGTGACGATATCAATAGTATTCTATTATTAATTCTATACAAATCACTAAGATTTTTCTTACCATAAAGGTGATAATAGTTTTCTTCCCTACCATCGATCAGATAGTACGGACTGTTATTCTCATTTATCTCTTCTTCAATTGCTTTTAAGCGTTGTATATCCCTAAATCTCCCATCACTTGTCTCAGAGCCTACAGGGATATTTATTGCCTGTATTATGCGATATAATTCTTTGTCATGTATCATTTTTTTCTCTCCAATATTCTTAGCCGTTTTGTACCAATATTTTATCGAATATATCGCAAAGGTCCTTATTTTGATCGCAAAAACCTCCGGGGCACCTCCATTCCGAATGAAAGTGGAATTTACTTTTTCACTTCAGCCCCCTCACATCCCCTTAAGATCCCGGAACAATCTGTCTGCCTCAAGTTCCCAATCACTTCTGGGATTATAAAAGATATTTCCTATTGCTCCGGGTATCTTCCAGTTACGCGAAGAACAGAATACTATAGGTGTAACACAGCCTTTTTCACGGATGCGATTCATGGTCTTTTCCCCGGCTTCTTCATCATTCACGCCAAAGAAATCAAAATGCATATCCGAAATGATCAGGTCATATGGTTCATCTTTCACTTCTTCAATACTTTTCAGCGCCTCTTCGGCATTTGTCACCCAGGTAACATCAAAATCATATCTGCGCAGATAACGGAATATATCCATATATTTAGTTGTTGTGTCTTCTATAAGGAGAACTTTCTTTATGTTCATGGTAATTCCGTCCTTTCTTATAATATCACTTACTATCCGCTATACTTTATTGCTATGTCCTAATCAAACCTTTTGTTTCCTTTTTTACTTATATCAAATCTACGCCGAGCAACTCTATAATGCTATTAATCTCTCTCGAATAGTCTTCCAACAATGAATGATGGAATTCCGGAGCGCTTATCCACGCCTTTCTTTCCATTCCTTCAACCGTCCCTCCATGGGATTTATACCACTCTATAGGCTGATGAAAACTGTATTCTACTCCATTACACTCAGCTACAATTTCTACCATGGCCTTATCCGGCAGCTCAATATCATCAGGTCCCGGCTCTACAAGCGATAAGTAGTATTCAAATGGTTTCTTTTCGATATCTTTACGCATGATAGCACCCGCCTTATCCTTGGTACTATCCGAATACTTATAATATGGTACATAGTACATATGAAGATTCACTTCCTCAGGTTTGTTTTTTATTAGGATCTCCATCACCTTATCCTTCAAGTCATAAGATCTCCGAATATCCTCTTTGCTCCAACCGGGTTCTTTTACTCTGCGATTCAGTCCATCAACAAGCCCCAAAATTCTTATCCATAAAGTCTCGTTGTTTTCCATATCGAATCTCCCAATTACTATTCATATTACGCCGCTTTTATAACCAGGTAATTATTCCCTTTGTTATAAGATTATCATGTATTTTGTTTCACCTGTACTTCTCATAAGCCACCGACGCTTTGCCGCCTGTAAAAAACTGTGCGATATATTCAGTAAAACCATCTACATCGGTAATGGTGCCGCTTTCTGCTTTCATCACCTCTGAATAGCGGCCATCCTGTCCAAAAACAGAAGGATCCGACTCATAATCAGGTACATCCAGGTCAATGAAATATGTGATCCAGATTTCATCCCCGTTCCCTTCCAAACGGCTGCGATGTCCGCCATCCTCTGTAGCTCCGCCCAGATATTTGATCTCGCCATCCTTAACATAAAGATATGCCGTATAATAATATCCATGGTTTCCATCAACCACAGCTACTATATTATGCCCGGGACTGATCGTTAAGCTGCCAAACTCCGAAAGAAAGATCCCGTCATACACAACATTCCCCTGCCCATCAGCACTATATATCTTGACCGGAGCCGAATGCCAGTAATCAGATATTAAAAACAACTCAGGGATATCATCTTCATCCAGCTTCATCAGCGTGCATTTAACTCTTTCTTTTTCCCAGTAATCCTCCAGATAACTATCAGATTCCAGTAATTCCCGGTACAGATCCACATATTCGTTATCTGCAGAAAGAAAATCCTCAATATAGACTCCCTCTCCATTTTTAAGGCACTCTTCCGTATTTTTCTCTTTTTTGTATGCCTGCTCAGATTCCTGAGTCTCGTCCGGCACCTTCTCACTATCATCCGCAACTACAATATCAGGCTCTGTCTCTTCAACAGGTTTTAGCTCAACAATATTGCTGTATTCTGTCTTTCCACAGGCGCTTATGCCTGCGATAGCAGTGACAGCAGTGATATAGATTATATTTTTTAACTTCATGTCACCTATTGACTCCTTAAGTATTAATACTCTCCAATATCCCTATCTGCGTAGATAGCGGAATATATCCATATATTTAGTTGTTGTGTCTTCTATAAGCAGAACTTTCTTAATGTTCATGAGGCTCCATCCTTTCTTTAAATATTCCTTACAATCTGCTATACCTTATCGTTTAAATAACCGGGCAGCTGCACCACCCGGTTATATTAACAATCTCAACTCTTAATCCTGTCTACGCTATCGCTGCTGCCAGTTCCTGAACTTTTTCCAGCGGCAGGCCTGTACATTCAGCCACATCACTTACACTTACGCCTTTTCTCAGGAAATTCTTTGCTGTTTGAGCTGCTGTTTCTGCCTTTTCTTTCTCAGCTCTGGCCGCCACCTCATTTACCGCATCCGCTTTCTCCTGCTCGGCTCGGGCTTCAGCCTCACTGACAGCTTTATTGACCGCATCCCTTTTTTCCTGTTCTATCATTCTCTCTACACCTGACATCGTGATCACCTCCCTGATATATTGTCTGTCTTCCTTACTGATTATCTTATCTGTAAACGCCAGAAGCAGCTTCAGTACTGTCCATTCTTTTTCAACATCCTTTATTGCGTCGGATATTTCTATGGCTTTATGAGTTGCTGCCTTCTGGGCTTCCCGTATGGCATCACTATCCATATCAACAAGAAACACCTCTGTCAGTTCGAGTCTGAATGCTCCGGCCTCCAGTACCGGGTTGGTATTCCCCCTTTCAACATCCGCTGTATATAATGATCAGCCTTATTCGTTTAAAATCCTTATGTACATTATACAGTCTTTTGCTTACTCTTGCAATGTATCCGAGGTATTTACACTTGTTCCCTTCACTGTAATTACTCTCATAATCCAGAAGCACGTAACTGTCATCTTCTACACTCTACAGTTTATATATTTCATATTATACTAATCCGAATAAGGCTTCCCAGTCATCGCTCTCTATTATCCTGTCACTCTTTACATCCATATTAGAAAGCATGCTGTCAACACTGTTCTCAAGCGTTACCTGCACAAATCTCTCTACATCTATACCGCGCAGTTCGAAGAAAAGAAGTGGATTTTCATCAAAACGCACCGCTATACCGTAAAGAACTGCAGCTACATGTTTGCACATAAGCGTCCAATCGGGACAGCTGCACGAAAATGATATTTCCCTTGGAGTCGGAAACAGACCATCTGTTCCAAGAAATATTTCTTTCATCTCTTCTGGAACATATCATCATCAGGCTGTATATCCAGCTTTTCCCGAACCAATTCCAGATCCGGCTGTCTCGTCAATTCCTTTTGAAATCTGTCTGTAAGGCGATATAAAAAAGAACCGGACGCATCCAGCCATGCCGGTTTCTCCTTAAAGCCCAGATCATATAACGCCTGATATCTGTCATCATTAAATCGCTTGATCCAAGTCATCACCTCCTTTGAAAATTCACCCTCCTGACGATCTAATACAAAACCGCCCTGCGTATACAGAAATCTCAATTTCTCCATCTTATCAATTCCTCCTGTTCAGTCTTCAAACTCAAGCCGGCTTTTTACAAATTCATAAAATCGTGGCAAGCGTATGGTTAGCATTCCCCGCACAGAAGTATCTATAACCCCTTTCCGCTTCAGACCTTGCCTTGGTTTTGAGAACTGGTTCTTCTGCTGTTTCGTCAGCTCTAACAATTCGCTTACCGCCATAGTGTCTTTTCTGGCTATAAAGCCAAGAAACCATCGTTCTTTTGGAGTAAGCTCGCTCCAGATCTTCTCATATACTTTATCAGCCAGGGCCTCATCCAGACGCGCTAATACATCTTCGGTAATCTCCTTTTGCCCTGATTCCCACATATATTTTCCCAATGCCTGATAAGCAAAAGCATATCCCTTAGTTATCGCAGCCAGTTCATCCGCTATCTCGCGGCTTACTCCAAGGGTCTTTATATAATCTGAACGTATTATAGTATGGTTCAAAGGTTTCATTTCATATTTTTCTGCTCTCAGAAAAAAAGTTAAATGTTCGGCATTCTCAAGATTTTCAACATCATCATATAAACCAGCTACGATCATATAGATTGGCATATCCTGTCTTATCAATAATTGAAACACCTGAACAAATTTTCTCATATCCGTAGTATTTTTTATCTCATCTATGGTTACGAGCAAACGTTTACCTTTCTTTTTCAACTCAACCAGAATTTTTTTTAGTGCCGCTTCCATACTACTGACCGGACTTACATTTTTTATATCCACACCTATACCAAATTTACTGAGATTCAAACTTGTATTAAAAAAAGCAGAGAGCAGCGGCACTTCATTATATATCTCTGCCACCAGTTCTTCTATAATGTTTGTCTCCGGTCTTACTCCAATAACAACCCATCTTTTATCTTCACGGAGTTTTTTTTCTATGGCTGTCAGTGTTACGGTTTTTCCTGTACCACGTATTCCTGTCAGCTTATAAGCCTGTTCTTTTACAATATCGCTGTTAAAACTGTTAATTATCTCATCTATCACTGTATCCCGGCTTATATAGTGTTCAGGTATTCTTCCAAACCCAACAGTATATGGATTCTCTCGTCGCTGCATATTTTCTCCTCGATATACTTATTGTCCGCTAGATATACTACGATATACTATGATATACTTTTGCCATCGCAGCATACTTAGATATACTTTGATATACTTTAGAATACTGTACAATACTAAATAATATATGTCAAGCCTATACCCTTAACTTCTCCAAATTCCTATAACTAAAATCTCTTGTTAACCTCTTTTGTCAG
>CAMVRS010000005.1 GCA_947169935.1 uncultured Lachnospiraceae bacterium | reverse complement strand
CCGATGCTTCATGGCATGATCTGGGGCTTGATTCCATATGCGATAAGTTAAGTCCCAAGACCACAGAGCGTACCACCATCGCCTCTGTTATGAGGGCAATGACAGACGATCCCTACGTAGCGTCTTACAGAATAGGTGTCTTCAATGATATCCTTAAGTTTCCCGAGCTGCGCACGCAGATGACGGAGCTGCTCTCACACGTACAGTTCTTAAGCGACTACGGCAGTTTCAAGAAGGATCACGATATGCGCACAGGCCTGTGGGAACTGCTCCACCGCATGAGTGAATTGGACGATTATATAAAGAGCGTAGAACAGATACATGAGTGTCTCGAAAAATTCGAGATCGAATCCGAAGCCCTTAAAAACCTTCATGGCTTTATCGAAAAAATATACCAGGATTCACATTTTGAAGAGCTTAAGAAGGACATCTCTGCCCTTAAAGCAGATACCTCAAACTTAAAAAGCGTTACCATAGGCATCAATCTTAACCGCAATTTCCAGGTAGACAGCATAGGCCTGATATCCGTAAACAACAAAGAGTTCAGAAGCTCCGGCATATTAAGCAATTTCGCTGACGCCCTTACAACCAAAGACGGCATTAAAGACGATAATAACTGGAACGGAAAGATGCATTTCAGCCCCGTTCCCAATACCTCCGAAGAATTCAGCTCCGGCAACGCCGGCAAACTGGGGGCGCTGTATGCGGCTGCGCGGGTTCCTCTTATGACTCCCCTTTTAGCCACTACTTTAGTCACACCTCCGGATAACGACTCCGCCCAGCATGTTACCCGCTTCTTCGATAAAGAAATAACCGGGATGCTTAACCTGGTCACAAGGCGCCTTGAACAGGTCCTCAGCAAATACGTTAACTTCAGCATTAACAACATAGTGGATCTGATACCTGAATTTATGTATTACATACGATGGGCGGAATACATTGAAGCCCTTAAGAAAAAAGGCTATGAATTCTGCACTCCTTCCATCGCGGAAGAAGGCGCCACGCAGCGCATGAACGCCTGGGGCATATATAATCTGAAACTGGCTGCCATAGGCGAAATGCCCATGAATGAGATAGTCCGCAATGACCTGGACTTTTCCAAGGAACATACCGTCTATCTGCTGACAGGTGCAAACCGCGGCGGAAAGACCACCATCACCCAGGCGGTAGGATTGCTCTATGCACTGGCGCAGGGCGGTATCTGCGTTCCCTGCAAAGGCTTTGTCTTCACGCCTGTAGACTGCATTTACACCCACTATCCCGCTGATGAGGATAAGACCATGGATCTGGGACGTCTGGGCGAGGAATGCAGGCGGTTCAAGGAAATATTCGACGCCTGCACAGATAACAGCCTGTTGCTCTTAAACGAGACCTTCTCCACCACCTCTTTCGAGGAAGGCTATTTTATCGCAAAGGACGCCGTACGCGCCCTGCTCAAGAAAAAGATCCGCACCATTTATAATACACATATGCACAAACTGGCGCTGGAGATAGACGAACTCAATAAGGATATGGATGAGGCACAGGCAGCATCCCTTATCGCTGTATCCACAGAAGGCGCCCGTTCCTTCAGGATGAAAATAGCGTCCCCGGAGGGACGCTCTTATGCTGAGGATATTGCAGTTAAATATGGGGTTACTTATGAGCAATTGGTGAAGACGGAGGACACTTAAAAGATTCTTCGCTTCGTTTAGAATGACAGAATCACTCTCATCTTGTGACCCTGTTACTTACGAGCTGGTTATCGGTCCCGTCTTTCAGGTAAGCCTCCGAATCAAATTTCACTTCAACATCCGGCTTTATACCCACCTTATGGATATCATTTCCGTTGGGGGTATAGTAATGGCTGACGGTAAGCTTTACGGCAGAACCGTCAGACAGTGAGAATAACTGCTGCACTATGCCTTTTCCGAAGGTGGTGGTGCCCATCAGCGTACCCTTTTTATAATCCTTTATGGCTCCGGCCAGTATCTCGGAAGCGCTGGCACTGTTCTTATTGATCAGGACCACAAGCGGAACATCCAGCTCATGCTTTCCATCGCTTGTATACTCCGTTCTGTTTCCGTATTTATCCTCGGTATAAACCACGTTGCCTGCGGGAAGCAGCATATTACCTATCTCCACCGCCGCCTTAAGCGAACCGCCGGGATTGCTGCGCAGATCAATGATAAGACTTTCCATACCATCTGCCCGGGCTTCTGCCAGCGCTTCCGCAAACTGGTTTATGGTCACTACATCAAACTCGCTTATAGCGATATATGCTATGCCGTTATCTTTCTTCTGATATTCAACCGTGGGAGTTTCAACCTTACGGCGCTCAACCGTAAATTTCAGGTCCTCCCTGTTAGCTGTATCCTTTCCACGGATTATCCTGAGTTCCACGGTGGTGCCTTCAGGTCCCTTTATCTTGGAAACAACTTCCTCCAGATCCATGTCATAGACATCCTCTCCCGCGACTTCCATGATAAAGTCATCCTCTAAAAGTCCCGCTTCCTCCGCAGGTGTATTCTTTATGATACCTGTGATCTTTGGATATAAGGTCTCCGTATCCTTTGCAAGATAAGCACCTATACCGTAATAGATACCCTGTGTAGACTGCTGCATCGCGATCCATTCTTCAGGCGTATAATAATCAGCATAAGGATCGTCCAGGGCGTCCATCATACCGTCATAGATGCCCTCCTCCAGTCTGTCGTTGCTGACGCTCTGGATATATTCCCTGTCGATCAGGTTCTCAAGATAATCCATCTTGTTCACGATCCTGGGATCATCCAGTACATATCCGTCATCGGCCATAACCGCCTCTGTGGGAGCTGCACCTCCTTCTGTAGGTTCGGCGCCTGCCGCCTGTGTGGGTTTTGATGTGACAGTAGGAACATGGTTACCGCGGGTGTTACCTTCGCCTGCAGGTCCGCCGGTAATCACTTTTACTATCAGTACCACACAGAATATAAAGGCTGCTATGATGCAGCCTGTAAGTAAACCTAATAAATATGATCTCTTGTTGCTGTTATCCATAATTTAGTATTGCCTTCTTTCGAATTATCCGCGCAAATACGGCATGGGATCCACGTATGCTCCGTTTAGACGTACCGCAAAATGCAGGTGGGGGCCGGTGGAATTACCGGTGGAACCAACCTTGGCGATCTGCTGTCCTTTGGTAACATTCTGTCCCGTGGATACCAGCAGTGCGGATGCATGCATATATACGGTCACCAGACCATCGCCGTGATCGATCATAACATAATTTCCCATACTGTTATTATATGCGGCAGCCACTACCTTTCCGTCATAAGCTGCCAGTATGCGCGTTCCCATTGCCGAAGCCAGATCCACGCCGGCATGCAGCTTCTGCACTCCGGAAATAGGATGTATACGGTATCCGTAAGGACTTGATATACGTATATAATCAGGAGCGGGCCAGCAGAATTTTCCGCCATTATAATGGATGCGCTGTGCTTCCGCAAGAGCATTTCTGTCTGCTGCCAGCTGAGCTTCCACCTGGGCTATGACAGCCGCCTGAGCAGCTTCTTCAGCCTCAAATTCGGCAACAAGCGCTTCCTGCTCTGCTATCTGCGCCTTATATTCCTCTATCTGCTTTTTCTTTTCTTCAATGAGTGTATTGAGATTATCCTCATCCTCCTGGGCAGCCTGCTTTGCTTCCTCCAGCACTTCCTCTTCGCCTTCCAGCACTTCCTTTGTGGCTCTGACATTATCAACCACATACTGGTATTCGTTCAGCTTATTACGGTCATACTCGTTAAGGGTCTGAACATACTCTGCCTTATTGAGCATATCACCAAAGGATTCGGAGCCCAGCAGTATCTCCATATAATAATTCTCACCGCGCTCATACATATAACGGATGCGGATCTTCATGGCATTGTACTGTTCCAGAGCTTCTTCCTCTGCGGCAATAAGCTCCTTACGGATTATCTCTATCTCTTCTTCTTTGTCTGCTATCTTCTTCTGGTACTCTTCGATCTCGGCTTCAACAGCTGCCACCTCGCTGTCCAGCTCGCTGACCATCGCACCCAGCTCTGCCTTCTCTCCTTCAAGGGAACTGATAAAATTCTGCACATCCCTCTTTCCCTGCTGGATCTGCTTCTTTTCATTCTCGAGATTCTGCTTTTCTTTTTCGCGCTTGCTGATGCGCTCCTTAAGTTCGTCTACGTTGTTCTTATCCCCTGCATAGCCTTCAGTCTGCGGCAGGAAAAAGGGTAATCCCAGAAGCCAGACGCAAACTATCATCAATATGTATTTTTTTCCTTTTAATCTGCTCATAAGCTATACCTTCAAATGTCTGCGGACGGTTACAAAACTTCCCAGGAAGCCTATGCCTACACCCACCGCCATGGATACAGGGAAGAGTTTTTCAAAGATCTGCTCCTTGGGCATAAAGGTAAGTACTCCCGAAAGGATGGGGAAACGTCCCATCACATAATTGATCCCCTTGTCATATAAAAACCATATTACTCCAAGAGGAAGCAGCGCTCCCACGGCTCCTATCAGCAAACCCTCTATAACGAAGGGGCTGCGGACAAAGAAATCCGTTGCTCCGATGTATTTCATGATCGCTATCTCTTCCTTTCTGACCGAGATACCTATCATAACGGTATTCGATATAAGGAAGATGGATACTGCCAGCAGGATGAATATGATACCGATGGAAACATAGGCTATCAGTGAATTCATACCGCTGAGCATGTTTGCCGTGATGTCCGAACGGTTTACACGGCGCACGCCCTGCAGGGTCTGAAGATACGATACCAGTTCTGCCTGGCGCTCAACATCCTTTAAGTAGATCTCATAGTTCATTGAGTGTTCCAGCGGGTTCTCCGTAAAACCATCCTTGAACTCATCGCCCAGATACCTGGCTTTGTAACGCTCCCAGGCTTCATCAGCCGATACGTATACTACCTTGGATACGGCAGGATGATTGGTAACTATGTTTCCTATCTCCGCAATGCGGTCATCGGTGATATCATCATTAAAGAATACCGTGATGGAAACGCCTTCCTCTGCCGCCTTCACCATATACTGCAGGTTCATCACTATGGAATAGCCTATACCAAAGAGGAACAGGCAGGCTCCAATGGTTGCTATGGATGCCAGTGTAAACCACTTGTTTTTAAAGGTGCTCTTGATACCCTGCTTTATAACATAAAAGAAAGTCCTAATCCTCATCTAAATATCCACCCATTTCTTCATCACTGACTATCACGCCGTTCTTTATCGTGATAACGCGCTTCTGCATATCATTGACGATCTTGTCATTATGTGTCACCACCAGCACGGTAGTACCGTTCTTATTGATGGTGTCCAGAAGATTCATGATCTCAATGGTATTCTTGGGATCCAGGTTACCTGTAGGCTCATCTGCCAGCAGAATAGGCGGCCTGTTAACCAAAGCCCTGGCAAGAGCCACTCTCTGCTGTTCACCGCCGGAAAGCTCGTCGGGGCGCGCCTTATACTTACCTGCAAGCCCTACGGTTGCCAGTATATTGGGCACGTTCCTCTTCATCTCCCTGATGGGAACCTGTATGATCCTCTGCGCAAAAGCAACGTTCTCGTAAACATTCCTGTCCTTTAAAAGACGGAAGTCCTGGAACACAACGCCCATGCTGCGGCGAAGCTTGGGAACTTTACCGCGGCGGAGTTTCTCTACCTGATAGCCGTTCACCCATATGCTTCCGGTGGTAGGTTTAAGCTCACGCAAAAGCAGACGTATCAGCGTGGATTTTCCCGATCCGCTGTCGCCTACTATGAATACAAACTCGCCCTTTTTAATTTTGAGATTAACGTCATTAAGAGCCGGCACGCCCTTTACATAGGACTTGCTGACTCCTTCCATCTCTATGATAATATCATCATCAGGTTTGTACTTCTTATTTCGTTTGATCTTCCTGGGGGCAGGCTCTGCTGCCTCCTCTGCCGCACGTTCCTGCTTTAAGCTTTCCATACGGCTGCGGCGTCTCATTTCCCTGCGCTGTCTGCGCTCTTCTGCCTCTATTTCCTCTTCGTAACGCTGCTGTTCTTCCAGCTCTTCTTCGGCGTCATTGATAAGGTCACCAACATTTCCAAGGCGGACCGTATCATTAATCCTGTCCTCAAAATTCTTTACGGCT
The DNA here is from genome assembly GCA_947169935.1 of uncultured Lachnospiraceae bacterium. Lineage (GTDB taxonomy): Bacteria > Bacillota > Clostridia > Lachnospirales > Lachnospiraceae > NK4A136. Next base: position 57,835 of record CAMVRS010000005.1, on the reverse strand, counting down.
ATCTCTACGTCAGGCGTCTGCTCTTCCTCATCGTATGCCTCTTCTTCGTATGCCTCTTCAGATGCAGCGTTTTTCGCAGCTACCTTACCCTGAAGATCGGCTATAGCAGCCTTTATCTCTTCGGGATCGCCGTTCAATTCTCTCTTTGCCAAAACGCTTTTCCTTTCTTTAATAATTCTGCTCTTCCATGTACTTCATGTACTCCACCACCATAAGCGCAATGCGGAAGGTGATGGCATCCTCAAAGACCCTCAGATCCAGATTGGTACTCTTCTGGAGCTTGTCCAGACGATATACCAGAGTGTTTCTGTGGATGAACAGCTGTCTTGACGTTTCGGAAACGTTTAAGCTGTTCTCAAAGAATTTGTGAATAGTAGTAAGGGTTTCTTCATCAAACTCCTCGGGATTTTTCCCGTCAAATATCTCCTGTATGAACATCTTGCACAGCGGCAGGGGAAGCTGATAGATAAGACGGCCTATACCCAGCTCGTTGTAAGGGATTACATCCTTATCCGCAAAGAATATCTTTCCTACATCCAGGGCCATCTTGGCTTCCTTGTAGGAACGGCTCACTTCTTTGATCTCATCGACCACGGTACCGTAAGCCACCTTTACTCCTTCGAGCTTCTCCTTGTTCATGAAGCTCACTATGCCCCTTGCTGATTTTTCGATGTCCTTAGCCGTCACATCATCCGAGAGCTCTTTGACTATCACAACGTTCTTCTCATCAACGGCTGTGACTATCTCTTTTCCGCCGCCTGCTGCCAGGCATTCCTTTACCAGATCGATGGCATTATTATCCTTGCCGGAAACGGTCTCCACTATCATAACTATACGTCTTGCATCAATGGGCATATGCAGCTTCTTGGCACGGCCGTAGATATCCACCAGCAGCATATTATCAAGAAGCAGATTCTTGATAAAATTATCCTTATCGAATCTTTCCTTATATGCGACCAGCAGGCTCTGCAGCTGATATGCAGCCATCTTGCCCACAAGATATGCATTCTCGTTGCTTCCGCCCACGATCAGCACATACTCAAGCTGCTGCTCATCAAAGATCTTAAAGAAATGATAGTTCTGCTGTTCCTGTGAATCTGCAGCAGAACGCACAAAATCAAGAACCGCTTTTTCAAAGTTCTTGCGTTCCTGCATAGTAGAAACAACTGCCCTGCCTTCCGTATCCGTCACGGTGAATTCCACATGTGTAATGGATGTCATACCATCAATAGTATTCTGCAGGATCTGATTTGATATCATATAAAGTACTCCCTTCCCCCAAAAAGCTCATGTAACCCGTAATGGTAAATATCTACAATACCGCGCACGGATTATTACATAGTTTATCTATAACCAATGATATTTTAAACTATTTCTACAAATAAATCTAGTGTAAACCTTGCATTTTTCATAAAAAATTTACAATTTCCGCTTTTTCTTGACATCTATGCCCGAATGGGAGATAATTTAAACAGGTATACAGCGAAAGGAGGACTGTGCCATGGGTATCGGCGGTATTAATACTAATGTTGCTTTATCTGCTGTAAGACAGGGAACTATGGGTGACATAGGAACAATAATGCTCAGCAAAGCTCTGGATCAGCAGTCTGACGAAGGCCAGGGCTTAATAAAGATGCTTGATTCCGCTGCTATGGAGCGTTCCGTGAATCCCGCAGTGGGCGGCAATATTGATATAAAGGTTTGAAATTATCAGGAAAGATCCTTCGCTGCGCTCAGGATGACAGGCGCGCGGAGGTTCTTTTTTTATGCGCTGCTTCCGCCCAGAATGCACTCCAGTATCAGGATGGCGATCATAAAGGCTACCGACATGGATACCCCTATCCAGAGAGGCACACCCCAGACTTTTCCCCTGCTGCTGTCGCGCTTATCAACTATATCCTTAAAAGCCCTGATATTTCCCTGTTTACGCGCTATATAAGCCAGCAGGCAGAGGGCTATAGCCACTCCGATAAAAGCCAGTATAATATCACTCGTCAGTCCCATCGCCAGGGTCTCCGGCTTAAGCACTGTCTTTGTAGCTTCCTCAAGCAGTTCATTATCCTTTAAAAAGTACCTCTGTATTATGATCACTATCACGCTGCCGCTGTTTACCGTCATATGGCAGATTATCGGAGGGATAATGGATCCGGTCACTTCCCTGACAGCTCCGAAGAAAAGTCCCAGTCCGAAGGCATACAAAGCCTGATTGATGTTCATATGAAAAAGCCCGAAAAGCAGACCGCTTAAGACTATTGCCTGCATGGCGGATCCGCTTTTTCTTATACCTGTATAGATAATGCCCCTGAATGTAAGCTCCTCACATACGGGACCTATAACAGCCGTAAATAAAGCCATAAGAAAAAGTCCGCCGCCGGAGAGCGAATTCATTATCTCCGAAGCGCGGTTATCGGTAAAGAACAGCGTAAGGAGATTAAGCGCCGTAGTAAGCGGTATTACCATCCAGGTATAAGGTATACTGAGAAGGGCTACGGAAGGCTTTACGCCCCTTAATGCAAAACATTCCCCGGCAGAACTGCCCGAAAACAGAAAACATACTGCCACCGGCAGCATGAACGTAAGCTCGCTGATCACCATCAGAGCAGGTACGGAAAGCGCATCTCCGACAGGAGTAAAGCTTATGGCCAGCTCCACTGCGATAAAGCATGATACGATTACCAGAAAAAGCCATCCGGCTTTGCTACTGTTCATCTTTAACCAGTCTTATCTTTCCGTCTTCAATAATTATCTTTCTTTCCTTGTACAGATGCCCCACGGCACGCTTGAACTCATTTTTGCTCATGCCCGTCTCACGCTTTATGACTTCCGGCGTAGCTTTCTCCGTAAAGGGAAGGATACCGCCATACTGCTCCAGAAGCTCCATTATGCGTTCCATATCGGGAAAGATCTGTACATGCGCCTTTTCGCGGATGCTTAAGTTCAGCCTGCCGTCTTCACGCACACGGCTGACCCTTGCCCTGATACGGTCTCCGGGCTTAACATCCCCATATAATTCCTGTTTTAAGATAGCTGCACAGTAGATATCATCCACTGCCACGAACATACCGTAATCTTCATTTGCCTGGAATACCAGACCGTTCACATCATCCCCGGACTTATAAGGCGGGTCCGTACGCAGATGATCGTAGACTTTCATGCTGGCGCAAAGACGCTTGCTCTTGTCTATATAAAGATATACCAGCACTTCTTCACCCACAGCAGGTTTCCTGGTCTGCTGGGCGTAAGGCAGGAAAAGGTCCTTCTCAAGCCCCCAGTCCAGAAAAGCGCCCTGTTTACCGACGCTTACCACCTTAAGCGCAGCAACGCCATCCAGCGTAATGAGCGGCGTGCGTGTCGTAGAAATAAGCCTGTCCTGTGAATCCCTGTAGATAAAGACTTCCAGCTCATCACCCATCTTGCAGCCCTCAGGCACCTGGGCTTTGGGAAGCAATACCCTGTCATCTGCGCTCTCTGTGCTTTCCGCCAGATATACGCCGAAGTCCACGGTTTTAATAACTATAAGTTTCTGTTTTTCTCCAAGTTTTAACATCTTATAAATAATTTCTCCAGATAGCAAAGGCGATATCGGCTACATACATAAGCAGCATTACAGCGCCTTTAAGTTTGGTTATGCCCTTGCCGGTGGCCGAAAAGATCAGGGTCACAACCACTACAAAGATCTGTACCAGCATATCAGCTGCCGACGCCATGTTAACGCCGAAGGGATGTATCGCTGATGAGATACCCAGTATGAGCAGCAGATTGAATATGGAGGATCCCACCGCATTACCTACTGCCATGCCTACTTCGCCCTTCTTTGCAGCCACTGTGGAAGTTACCAGTTCGGGGAGCGATGTACCGACAGCCACAATGGTAAGACCTATAAGCGTTTCACTCATTCCCGCTGCTGCCGCTATATACTTGGCACCCAGCACGACGCCTTCACCGCCGGCAACTATCAGCAAAAGTCCGATCAGTATAAACCCTATGCTCTTAAGCAGAGGCATGGGGTCTTCCGTCTCTTCCTCTATCTTGTTCTTTCTTGCATCCTGTATCAGTACCACGATATAGATAACAAAGACAACCATAAAGATGATCCCTATATAACGGCTTACCTCGCCGACCTCACCGGAAAAAGCTCCGCTGAAAAGGGTTCCCTTAGTGATGCTGCCAAAACAGGTCAGTAAAAAGACCGCTATGGACATAACTATAAGCAGGGGAAAATCCCTTTTAAGTATGTTCTTTTCTACGGGTATGGTATTAAAGAGTGCACAGAAGCCAAGCACAACCAGCAGGTTGAAGATATTGGAACCAAGCACATTACTTAAGGCGATCTCGTTTGAACCCGATACAGCAGCCGAAGTACTTACAGCAAGCTCCGGAGCACTGGTACCCATAGCCACGATAGTGAGACCTATGATGACGCCCGGGACCTTGAACTGTCTGGCTATGGATGAACTGCCATCCACAAAAAGGTCTGCCCCTTTGATAAGGCCGACGAATCCGACCACCAACATAGCTATATGTACTATAAGTTCTAACATGTTACCCCCAAAAGCTTATCCACTGCGCTCACAAGGCTTCCTATCTCGGGCTTGGTGAGCTGCGCATCAGCTCCAAGCTGTTCTCCCTTGCGGCGCAGATCATCATTTATCATCGACGAGAAGATAACCACGATCAGGTTCTTAAGTTTATCATCTGTCTTTATCAGTTTGGTAAGATGATGACCGTCCATTATGGGCATCTCGATATCGGTGATGACACACTGGACGTTCTCCTCCAGGGTGCCTTCATCCTTCCATTTGCTGATAAGATCCCAGGCCTGCTGCCCGTTCTCCGTATGGGTAAGATTGGTATACCCTGCCGTCTCCAGTGACTGCACTATCAGCTTGTTAAGCAGTGCGGAATCTTCTGCTATCAGAATGGGTACATCAATACGCTTCCTGTCGGACAGAGCCGCCACATCGGTAACCTTGATAGCTATCTCGGGATTGATGTCTGCGATTATCTTTTCAAAATCAAGTATTATTATCAGCTTATCGCCCTTCTTGACGATACCTGTGGATACGCCGTCCTCCACATTGGCTACGGTAGCCGAAGGTTTCATGATATCAGCCCAGGAAACCCTGTGGATACCCAGCACGCTCTCAACATGGAAAGCCAGATCCAGCGAATTGAAATTAGTGATAATGAACAGACCGCCGGGCTGCGAAGCTCCCATCTGGAGACAGCTCTTTAAGTCTATGGCTGTGAGCATGGTACCGCGGGGCATAAAAACGCCTTCGATGCCCGGATGCGCATGGGGCATGGGGGTCACTTCCTGATAAGTGATTATCTCCCTTACCTTCGCAACATTGATGCCGTAATGACGATTGCCTACTTTGAACTCAAGAACTTCCAGTTCATTTGTTCCGTTTTCAAGTAAAATACTGGTATCCAATGCTCTCTCCTTTTCTTAATAATATCCCCCGCCTCAGGCAGGGGATAAGTTTATCTTTCGGTTTATTAAGATCTTTATCAGGTAAACAGATCCCTGAACCAGCAGAGCGCGTCCACATAGGCTCTGAAGACCAGATCCATATCTATGTCCCCGACAACCATCTGCCTGGAAACCTCCTGCCAGGATGCGTTCTCGTACTGCACCATAAAATCATATACCGATGCAAATGCGCCTTCCTTCTGGAGCAGCGCCTTCTGTATCTCGTTTGAAACCCTTACCATTGCCAGAGCCTCTGACATAGGCTTTTCTATGATGACATCCAGCACGGAGAATAGTCCCATGAGGAAGAGCTCCGATGTCTGGCTTGCAAGCTTGAATACAGGTGCCAGGTTTTCCGCAAAACGGGCACGTATCATCGACAGGCGCAGTATCTCGCTGGGTCTGTCTACGCAGAGCTCCTTAGTTGCTGCGGTATTTATCCAGCGCTTTAATTCTTTCTGGCCCAGCATTGCAGCCGCATGCTTTACGGAAGTGATGCCGGAATTAACTGTCATACGGTTAACCATAGCCAGCAGTGATACGACCAGCGCAGGGTCACGCTCTATTACGGACGCCGCATCCGATAAGTCAAAGTCCTCGTCATTGACAACCTTGAGCAGTTCGAGATAATTCACCTTTAAGGGCGCCAGTTCTTCCCTGCCCTTCGTAACCGGCATACGGAAGAAACGGCCTTCGTAAAGATCGTATCCGCCGCCCTCTTTCAAACGGTCGTACTCTTCCTGTGAATCAACGTTAACCGCAATAAGCTTGATATTGGGATATACCTTTGAGAAGTATACCTTAGCCTTGCTGATATCGATCTTCTTATGGTCGAGCATGATGAAATCCATCAGCGCCAGTACCGGACGGTATTCCTCAAATCTGACAACAGGCAGTCTGCGTATTGCCAGCTTATAATTCTCGGCTTTTAATTCCTTGAGCCTTTCGGTGTATCTCTCATCAGGCGGAAGCTCATTATCCACCAGCAGAACGATACGATCGTGAGGAGCATTACACTGTGCGGCGATATCGGCAAAGATCGAGATATTGTTCATCTCGATAAATACGAATTTGTCGCCGGCCATGGTCTCAAGGCCCATGCTCTCGATTATCTCGAAGCCCACCACATTGGCAGCGCCGTCATAGCGCCCAACCCCCAGCAGGCGGGGATTCAGAAGAAAATTATCCTTCTGCGCAAACACCGAATACGCGCAGACGCTCATTGTATGGTCAAACAAAGGTATCAGTGTAGCTAGCATGATGAACCTCCTTAATCAGACATTTTTCTGTATTTTACAGTATAGCATATTAAAATGCATTTTACTATACTATTCTTTTTATCAAATTTCCGGATTACTTTTTATCCATCTTGCGCTCTTTCATGATGCTTAAGTACGCAGGACGTATGATCTTTCCGTTGCCCACCAGTTCCTCGATACGGTGTGCGCTCCATCCTACGATACGCGCGATGGCAAAGAGCGGCGTGTAGAGCTCTACGGGTATACCCAGCATGCTGTATACGAAACCGCTGTAGAAATCCACGTTGGGGCTTACGCCCTTATATATCTTACGCTCCGCAGCTATTACTTCGGGAGCTATCTTCTCGATATTATTATAGAGCATCAGCTCGTCGCAGCGGCCCTTTTCCTCGGCCAGCCTGGTAACAAAGCTCTTAAATACCTGCTCTCTGGGATCGGAGATGGAATACACCGCGTGTCCCATACCGTAGATCAGTCCCTTTCCGTCAAAGGCCTTTCCGCGGATCATCTTGGTAAGATATTTCCGGATTGCATCCTCATCCTCATAGTTCTGGACATGCTCACGGATATCGTCCATCATCTCCATAACCTTGATGTTTGCGCCGCCGTGCCTGGGTCCCTTAAGAGAACTCATGGCAGCTGCCATGGTCGCATAGGTATCCGCGCCGGAGCTGGTGACTACGCGGGTGGTAAATGTGGAATTGTTACCGCCGCCGTGCTCCATATGCAGCATAAGCGCCACATCCAGGACTTCCGCCTCTGTCTGGGTGAAGCTGCCGTCCGGCCTTAACATACGCAGCAGATTCTCTGCCGTGCTCTTTCTGGGCATGGGACGATGGATATACATGCTGGCATTGTTCTCATAATGATTATATGCATGATAGCCGTATGCCGCCAGCATAGGGAAAGTGGCTATCAGCATTATGCACTGCCTCAGATTATCGGCAAGCGTGGAAGAAAGCGCCTCCGGATCATAGCTGGCCAGGGTCAGTATGCTCCTGGTCATGCTGCTCATGATATCGCTGCCCGGCGCTTTCATGATAACGTCACGTGTAAAATTGGTGGGGAGTGAACGGCTCTTTGCCAGGTGCTTGAAGAAATCCGCCTCCTGCTCTTCATTGGGAAGTTCGCCAAAAAGCAGCAGATATGCGGTCCTTTCAAAACCGAAACGCTTTCCCGGCCCTGCCAGTGTGCTGACCAGGTCCCGCACATTATAGCCTCTGTACCAGAGCTCGCCGTCACAGGGCTGGCGCTTTCCTTCTCCCAGTTCCTTAAAAGAGACTATCTTTGAGATATTTGTCAGGCCGGTAAGTACGCCCTTTCCGTTGATATCTCTCAGTCCTCTGTTAACCCCGTACTTTGCAAACAGCTCGTCAGAGATCGTATCATGCGATACACACTCAGGTACCTGCTTTTCGGCATATTCCATGATGGTCTTGTGATAAGTCATTTGCGTCCTCCTTGAAAACATAATACTGAGGGGCATTATATCATAAAACCGCGATAATTTCAAATACTTAAAGAACCTCAGCCTCCCCATACTCCGGCCTCCGTATAACAGTCCCGGGTACCCATTGACACTCCCGAATGAAGTGAATTATAATCTCCCTCATGAGCAAAAATAAGCGTACAAACACCATACTGATCATAATACTGGGAGCAGGACTGCTGCTCAGGCTTATACTGGGATACAGCTATCCGCCTTATCCTGAGACCATGAAGGACTGGGCGCAGCGCATAGTGGAGACCGGATTTGCTCACTTTTACGGTCCCGAAGTGCAGTGGCCCTATCCTCCGCTTTATCTGTATATACTCTGGGTACTGGGACTTATCCTGAAGGTTTTTAATATCAGCGATCCCGGCCTCAGGGAGCTGATCATAGAACTGCCTCCCATAATCTGCGATATCGCCGGTGCATGTCTTATTTGGCATGTTGCTTCAAAGCGGCTTGACGATAAGAAGGCTCTGATATTCACCGCCGCTTATACCTTTAATCCTGCATTGATACACAACTCTTCCATGTGGGGCCAGACCGATGCCGTATTCACCCTTGCCGTGGCACTGATGTGTGTATTCCTGTGCGAAAAGAAACTGCCGCAGGCTTTTATCTGCTTTGGCGCAGGACTGATGCTGAAGCAGCAGACTCTTACTTTTGCGCCTGTACTGATGGTTGCTGTCTTTGAGCAGGTATTTCCGGCCGATCACGGGGACGGTTCTGCGGTTGAAAAACATCGTTTTTTCAACCGCAGAACCGTCCCCGTGATCGGCTGGGGCATGGCCGTGATCGCCGCCATGCTCCTGATCAGCCTCCCCTTCGGACTGGGTGAGATGCTTAAGCAGTATCTCTCCGTACAGAGCGGCATGCCCTATGTAAGCGTTGGGGCTTATAATTTCTGGATGCTGGTAAACCGCGGCTGGTGCAGCATGGACACCACCTTCATAGGTATCCCCTGCGGTACCTGGGGAAAACTGGCTATCATAGGTATAACGCTTCTGTGCTTCATCCTGGCTTTCCTTTACAGAAAAGACGAAAAAAAATACCCCCTGCTGGGGGCTTCGCTAATACTTCCCGTATTCTGCTTCGCAACGGGCATGCATGAGCGTTATATGCTCTCGGGCCTTATTTTGCTGGCCCTTGCGTATATCTATAAACCTTCAAAATCCCTGTTGGCTTTTTACATCTGTTTCAGCCTGCTGCAGCTTGCAAATACGGTATTTGTATACGGCTTTGCGCTGCAGGATGGCTTTTCGGCTCTCGCCGGGATACAGGAAAGAATCGAAAAACTATTTTCCTTCGGCGACTTCGCTGCTACCGTCTGCTTTGTCATCTGCCTTTTCATCGGCGGTCTTCGTGAAAACAAGACAGAGAAGCGTCAGCAGTAAAAACATTCCGAAAGGATAGGCCGGATGTCCTGACCACTCCGTCAGCATTGCCACCATCATATTTCCCATGGCCAGCATCGCAAAGCTGCCGCTTCTCTTCTTTGCAAAAGATATCACCGCAAAAATATACGTGAGCAGTATCAGCAGCCCGAAGAACAGACCCACGGGTATGCCGAACTGGAACATATTCTGGAAATAAGTATTGTGGGCATGATATATTACCCAGTCTCCGTCAAGAACTATATGTCCGGGATAATGGCCTCTTATGTTCATGCGCTGCAGGAAATTCTTCCAGACAAACATGCGGCCATTGGAAACATCGCGGTCTTCTTCTATCTCAACAAATGAAGACTGCTCCTCCCTCTGTTCCCCGTCATCCAGGTCCAGACTGATACCCAGCTTGCCGAAAGCCAGGCGCAGATAGCGTTTGATACTTGTATAATGGGGTGAATCTATGGGATCATCCGGCTGTACTCTGGTATCATTCCCCCATTCACCGGTAAAATAAACCGGATCGTTTGAAAATGCCGGAAGATAACGTAAAGTAAGATATCCCGGATAGAAACAGACAATTATAAGTATCACCGGCAGGAAGAAACGAAGCAGAAATGCTTTCTTTTCCCTGTGTACAAAAAGGCGTACGCAGAAATATACAAAAAGTGAAAAGCCCATACCCAGCAGATAGGTACGCGTATAATTAAACATCACCAAAACGCCGGTCCATACGATAAGCAAATGCCCTGCTATAAGAAACAGCGTCCTTAAGCGTGACTTTGCCATAGCCCATGCCTTCCCCAGTCTGTATACCATGGTGATCATTATCACGGAAAGATACATGCCTGCCATATTCTCATTGGAAAAATAGAACAGATAGCGCTCCGTATCATAGGGCCGGTGCAGCATGGATTTTACGGATAGTATCAGGAAGCATAAAAGCATGCCGTCAAGGTAGGCGTTTAAAAGCGCCTTAGCTTTTTCTTTTTCCCTGCAGGCCACAAGGGCAGCGGGAAAACCTATGGTGAAGACTATCACATACTCATATCCGGGATTAATGACCGTGAGCACAGCCGCATATAAGATCCAGAGCAGCGCAACGGTTTTCTTTAATCTGCCGGCCTCATTGATCCACGCCAGGAATTTACGTACCAGATCTTCCCTGACTATATTCTTGATAACGGCTATGATCATAAGACCCCAGGTAAGAGCTACCAGCTTGCCAAGGCGTATCAGCTCCACAAACTGGTAATCGCAGTTATCCGGTATCCAGTGTTTTTCATAACCGACATGCGTAATGAAATAACAGATGGGGATCCAGATCACAGACCAGACAGTCAGCGTATCTTTAAGCGGCAGGTTGATAAGCACTATCAGCGCTATGCTTATGCATGCCACACGGAAAGGCAGATCCTGTTCGTAGGAATGCCCTGCATTACAGTATTTTACGCTCATGTAACTGATAACGACAAAAAGCATCATCGAGATCAGGTATACCGCTTTATCTTTGTATTTAAGGATAATTTCCTTCATCTCTCCCTCTTGATGGCTCCGTCTTCAACGCGGAATACCATATCGCATTTTTCTATAGTCTGCAGACGGTGGGCTATTATCACCATGGTCTTCTCGCCCTGGAAACGGTTGATGGAATCCATGATAGCGCTCTCCGTATCATTATCAAGCGCGCTGGTAGCCTCATCCAGGATCAGTACTTCGGGGTCCTCGTAAAGTGCGCGGGCTATTCCTATACGCTGTCTCTGTCCGCCGGAAAGACGTACTCCCCGCTCTCCTATGCCTGTATCAAGCCCTTCCGGAAGGGACTTTACAAACTCATCGAGCTGCGCATCCTTAAGTACCTGCCAGATACGCTCTTCGCTGATCTTTTCCTCAGGTACGCCAAAAGCCACATTCTGTCTTATGGTGGCATCCAGCATAAAGATGCTCTGGGGTATATAACCGATATTTCTAAGCCAGCCGCGGTAATTCTTCCCGTCCAGCACATCCGCGCCGTCTGCCGTGATGCTGCCCTCCTGTATCTTCAAAAGTCCCAGCAGCACATCCACTATCGTGGACTTGCCTGCTCCGGAACTGCCCACGATACCCACACTCTTTCCGACGGGTATGGTAAGGCTTGCATGATCGTATATCTGCACATCGCTGTTAGGATAATGATAACAGATATCCTTAAGCTCGATCTTTTCCTTTACAGGGAGTTTCTTTACATCGGGATCAAATTCGTTCTCACTGATATCAATGTTTATCTCATCCTGAAGATTATCGGATACACCCATAAGGAAAGGCTCAAAGTATGCGATATTGTTCAGCTGGTTATTTATTCTATTGGCGCAGGGCATAAGACGCATGACCGCTATACCGAATGCGCCGATTATCGCCATCATCTGGGATGTGTCCCTGCCGGATAACATAAGTATCAGCATGTAAAGCACCATGGCCACAACACATACCGTTTCGATCAGAAGGCGGGGAATATTGTTATAGAGCGTATACTTCTGAACGGCATTGACATAGCCGTTTCCGCACTTTATGTATTCATCTATAAAATACTGTTCACGGCCGCCGGTCTTTATATCCTTGATACCCGTAACCGCTTCGCTTATCCATTTGAACAGATCCGAATAATAATCCTGGTTATCCTTTCCAGCTTTATGCATAAGGGGTTTCAAAACCGACTTGATGATAAAAAGTGTGATAAGAAGCAGTGTCGCGATCATCAGGGTCATTGCGGGATCCGCGATAAAGAGCACCACTACCACAAATACAAAAACTATGCTCTCCGACAGAAGCTGCAGGAGCGAAAGTATCAGGGCGTACATATTATTTACATCCGAAGTGATATTCCTCTGTATCACCGCCGTATCTGCATTGAGATAAAACTCATAATCCTTACGCATGTAATTCTTCATCATGCGCTCCGAAGTACGGAACTGGTTGGTATATACAAAACGGAACAGCACCTTCTGCTGTATGTACAGATACAGATTCTTAAAGATGAATATAAATATCAGCGAGAGCATTACGGTAATTATAAACGCCCTGTGTGAACTGAAATGAAGAAAATCATATATACCCGAAACAAGAGCGTTATCTGTTATGGCATCACTGTCCATCAACAGAGTCACTACAGGTACGATTATCGCTACGCTGGCCGTTTCCAGAACAGCTCCGAAGAGCATCATGAGAAGCAGCACCATCATGAAACTCTTCTGTTTTTTATCCAGCAGCTTATTCAGTTTTTTCAGTGTCTTTATCATACAGCCCGTGATTGTATCATTATTTTCCGGACAGTGTCAAACTCAGTGTCTGCGCTGTCCCGCCTTTTGTATCTTCCTTATCCTCGCAGGCGAGGTGCTGAGCAGGAAGAGATAACTCTTTTGTTTCCTGCTTAAATATCTGTTCTTTTTTATCTCTTTTTTCTCGCTCTTTAAAAAGCGTTCCATACGCATATAAAAAGCATTGTCCTTTTTCATTTCCTCTATGGGCATATGGGTCATATAATCCAGAAGCCGCACAAGGCGCAGGCGCTTGCCCTCTTCCCAGTATTCGGGATAATAATCCCTCGCTATACGGCAGGCAGTGAAAGCATTATACATCCAGTCCTCATAATACTGCTGCTTATATACGCCGCCGTCTGCCGTCTGCACCGGAAGATTAATATTGTATAATACCGAACCGATAGTAGGCACTCCGGCAGATAACCCTTTAAGCAGCCGCAGCATCAGTTCGAATTCTTCGTTCCTGTGTCCTTCCATGAAACGGTACTGTTTCAAGAAAGAACTGCGGAATAATTTGTTGCACAGGCTGAAAACGCCTTCATGCATAACAAGCTCACGGAAATAATCTTCCTGTTTCAATACTGTAGTTTTTCCGTCTTCGTTCTTTGGCTCTTCGATAAGCTTTCCGTCATCGGAAAAGCTGCGGCACATGATCCTGGCCAACTCGTAGGCGCTGCCCTCTGTACTGAGGTAACCGTATAACGCCTCATACATTCCTTCTTCCACCCAGTCATCAGCATCAACAAAACCTATATAGCTTCCCTCAGCTGCTTCGATGCCCATGTTCCTTGCAGTGGAAGCCCCGCCGTTTTCCTTGCTTATGATCTTTATACGCTTATCTTTCGCAGCATATTCTTTTAATATTTCCGGACTCCTGTCCGTGGATCCGTCATCTACCGTTATTATCTCCAGATTGCCGTAGGTCTGCGACAACACAGAGTCAAGGCAGCGCGTAAGATGCGCTTCCTCATTGTAAACAGGTATGATGACACTGATGATGTCGTTTTCTGTTAACCCCATAGTTTACCTCTAAAAAAGATCCTTCGCTGCGCTCAGGATGACACGCATTTTAGCGCTCAGGATGACACGCATTTTAGCGCTCAGGATGACACGTGGCAGCTTACCACCGTCTTACAAATCGCGCGGCATCCGCCGGTCCTATCTCCGGATCTTTACACATAGGCTGCAGAGCCCAGCTTTCTTTTTCCTTCTCTGAATATTCAAAACCCTTACCTGCCAGCAGGCTCTTCGCAACCCTCAAAAACTGAGCCGTGGCATTATCAGCATTCCAGTATTTTATCATGGTCTCATAGGCGCGTCTGCCCTTTTCGCGGCATCCCTCACGGTTAAGCACTGCGCCGTAAACCGTTCTGCAAAACCCTGATATATTATTATCACATACCACACCGTTCCATCCCTGCTGGACCATATACGGAACAGCTCCTATAAACGGTCTGGCCACTACCAGACATCCGCTGTTCATGGCTTCGTTAAGCACTGCACCCCAGCCTTCTTTCTGATCGCTGGTAAAGAGAAATATATCGGACCGTTCCATCTCGGCGCGTATTTCCTCGGGAGACATAAAGCCCGTAAAACGCACCACATTCTCAAGGCCCCTTTCACGCACCATGCGCCGAAGTTCTTCTTCCATATCTCCGCCACCGGCCATAGTCAGCATAAAACCGCCCTGCTGCGCAAGCCTTCCCGGAAACCGCTGCGCAGGATCCCCGTGCAGCAGCTTATCCGCTGCCTCGATGGCAAATTCCGGATGTTTCCAGTCGATCATCCTTCCTGCCCAGAAGAGCCGGATTGCTTCTCCATCCTTACTCTTCTTTGCCATCAGCTCATCTATATCATAATGCTTAACCTCTGGAAAATAACCCCAAACAAATTTCTTTTTCGGATAAGCATGTATCAGCTTAAAATCAGATCCCACAAAGGCCCCGGAACATAAAAGATATACATTTGACTTACGATACCTTACATGGTCGTGGTATTTCTTTTTAAGTCCGCGGGGTGAAATGAACTTCCACTGCCCCTCTTTATATATGCGCTCGCTGTATCTGAAAGTCAGCCTGTTTGCCTGAAGTCTCGGTTCTATCTCTTCTTCCATCTCCAGTCCGCCCCAGATAACGACATCGCTGTCCATGATAAGAGCGCGGCATTCTTCCTCGTTTCCTTTCCAGACTTTCACATAAGGATAACGCGTTATATCAACAGCCCATCCCATCCTTACGCGTTCCTCTTCCATATCCTCGGTCTGGATAAAGGTATATTCAACACCCTCCGTATTCGCAAAGGCTTCACTCACCGGACGCTGATGGTGGTTAAAATAATTTGAAACGAAGGTAAGCTTCATTTAGGCTCCTTAGGTGGTTTGAAAACTATAGGCTGCATCATGGGCGGAGCACTCAAAGGTCCTTCTTCCCAGCACTTTTGTCCGCCTGCCAATACAGCTTCAGAAAACTCAAGCAGGCGCTCTGCTGCCACCGATGCATTCCACAGCTGCGTTATACGCTCATATGCCAGACGGGATAAGGTATTTCTCATATCCTCCTCTGTACACAGATGGTTCAGCTGCATCGCCAGATATTCCGCATTTTCCTTTTCGCTGCTGTAAAAAGGATAGGCAAGTCCGCACTGCTTTTCCATCAGAAGATAGGGTACGCTTCCGGCTGCCGTAGACGCCGCCAGGGCACAGCCCGCATTCATGGCTTCATTTACCACAGCACCCCAGCCTTCCTGATGATCGCTGGTCATAAGGTAAATGTCTGCATCCAGCATTTTCCTGCGCACTTCTTCCGGCCTGATAAAATCCCTTATAGTCAGAATATCCTCAAGACCGTAACGTGATCTCATTTCTTCTATCTCGCTGCGGCATTCGCCTTCACCTATCATTTCAAGCTCAAAGGGAACGCCGTATTCTTCCTTAAGCAGTTTGGCTGCATGCACGGCTGTCTGCGGATGTTTCCACTTAAGCATGCGTCCTGTCCATAAGAGTTTAAGCTTCTCTCTTTCCGGACGCCTGCGCTGTTCTTCGGAATATTCTATGCATTCCGGAAAATATCCCCACTTGAGCATCTTTCCCGGATAGGAAAAAAACAGGGAAAAATCTGCCGGTACATATGCTCCCGCGCACAGGAGGTATACAGGCGATCTTCTGTACTTCGTATGTTCCTTAAGCTTCTTTATATAGCCGCGGGGTGCAAAAGCATGTATGCGTCCCGTCTTATACAAACGTTCATGATAGCGGTAGGTCAGCTTTCCCGCGTCCATACGCTCCAGAACATAATATACGCTGGCGCCGCCGCACATCACCGCATCAGACTCCATCATGAGTCTTCTGCATTCACCCTCATACTCATCTGTCTGTATAACAAAGGGATAAGCTTTGGGATCCAGGTCCCAGCCCATGCGGATACGCTCTTCCTCCATGCTGTTGGTGGCTATGAGCTTAAAATCATCGCCCAGGCGCTTTACCATTTCCAGGCAAAAAGGCAGCTGATGGTGTGTCAGGTAATTTGTGATGAATGTAAATTTCATGAGTTATCTTTTATCATGCTCTCGTAAACCCATTTGAGCATTTTATAATTTGCTTCCCTGTCATATGTAAGTACGGCTCTTTTTCTTCCCGCAGCCGCAGTCTTTAAAGCCGCTTCCCTGTTATCAAAGATATCGCTTATCGCTTTGGCAAGTTCTTCCGCATTGCCTGCAGTCACATAACGTATCTCCTCCTCGGACGCCATTGAGGGTATGCCGCCCACACGGGATGCTACACATGGCATTCCCAGAAGCATAGCTTCTCCCAGGGAATTGGGTGAATTCTCAATAAAGGAAGGCATAAGAAATACATATGATGAAAGATACAGGTCCTTCATTTCCGTATCTTTTAACTGTCCCATATATTGGACTTTATCCTGCAGGTCAAATCCCCTGACAAGAGATCTTAAATACTCCCCATATTCACTTCGCGATATTGCGGAAATAGGCCCTTCGCCTTTTAATATATCATCGCCCGCTATCTTAAGCTTTATATCGGGATACCTGTCTTTAAGCAGGGAGACTGCTTCTATCGCGATATGCGCTCCCTTTAACGGTATATTGCCCTGCGATAAACACACAGTATAGAGGTCACATGCATCGGGATCCCATGAGCCCTCATAAAAACAGGGACGCAGAGTTTCATTCAGTGAATAATACACCGCATCGGGATGCATTGCTGCAAAAAACGCCTTATCAAAATCCGTCCTGCCGCAGGCGTAATCCGCAGCTTCCAGCGCCTGCTGCTCGTTTAATGCCCTGCCCTCATACTTTTCCTTCTGGCGTTCCAGACTGTCTTTCCTGACAACATCCCTTAAGGTAGCCCTTTCAAGTACATCCTGGGGAAGCCCTGCAAAGTATTCATCCGCGCAGCTCTGCACTACGCCCTGCATATGAACAACAGTCCTCTTCTTCCATTCCAGCACCCTCATCATCGCCAGGGTGTGGGGGTATTCCGTTCCGAATACATGTATGACATCAGGATGGAATTCCTCACAGATAACGCCAAGCGCCGCCGCCAGTGCCGGATCATACTTTTCCGGATGTGAAGTATCCTCAACAAAACCGAAGTACTCTACGCCCTTAACTTTTCCGTGTAATGTTTCTTCATACGGCATGGGAAAAGCAACAGCAAGCTGTATGCCGTCTTCTTTGCAGTGTTTAAGCAGTGTATCCAGCGCGCCGCTTACCCAGCCTTCCATATTTGAACGCCTGATACCGGCATCCTCGGCAAAGATCGCCGGGCAACGATTACATATCCACAAAACCTTCATAGATCAACCCCCGGTCTTTTTTCCGTACAAAAGACCCTTTACCCCATGATATAATGATGAAAATTTAGGATCATTCGCCAGCTTCTCCCTCAGGGGCTGCAGCGTAATGATCATAATGATGCGAAACAGTATCGCTTTCTTTCCGAGATAATGATCTGTTATCTCTTTATGCTCTATCGCAGCCTCTCTCCTGTGTTCTTCCGTTTCGGAAAAACCTCCGCCCTGGTAAGAACATACAGTAAGGGGGACATGTTCGCAGACAGCCCCTTCCTTATAAACGCAATAGAGAAAATGCTCATAGTCCGCACGCACCGCATATCTTAAGTTATAAGCTCTTTTTGAAAACAGCTTTCCGGCATACAGACATACCTGATGACAGGGCACATTACGGTAGCATACAAAATCACTTATCTTTGACGGCGATATATCAACGCTGCCAAGAGCCCTCCGGTAAAGATCCCCGTAATAGATATCCGCCCGCGTCTTAGCTACAGCCTTTGCAAGCCTTGCCAGCACATGGTCATCATACAGATAATCCCCGCAGTTTAAGAAGAGCACATAATCCCCGCGTATCCTTCCCACTGCCTGGTTCATTGCATCATAGATGCCCTTATCCGCACGCTTTATCAGCTTGATATGCTTATCTCCGGGCAGCGTATCCAGCGATCCGTCGGCAGACATCCCGTCTTTTACCACTATCTCATAATCGCTGTAAGTCTGGCAGAGCACGCTGTCTATCGTCTTTTTCAGTTCATCGCCAGCGTTAAGGCTGACTACCACTATAGTAAAACGCATAACCCCTCCCTTTGGCCGGCGATATATCAAAACTCAGGCATTATCCCATCCGGTACAGACAGCCAGGTGGTATAAGGCAGAATGTTGACATACATATCATCCGCCTTGAACAAAAAGATCATAAAATATACCGCTCCCCCAAATAATAATATTGCCAGTGCCGCTTCACGCTTTTTATCCTTAAGACATAATATCAGTTCCGGTATCAGCAGGATCTGGCTTACATTAAGATAATATCCTATCCTGGATACAAAAGGCACAAAGGAGAAGCAGCTGTACAATAAAAGCGCCAGCACATTCATCTTAAGATACATATTGCACACCGGTCTTTCCTCGAGCGCCTTCTTCTCAAACTGGTAAACAAAAATGAATAAGGCGATCACCGCCAGGCAGCGCGCTATATTGACTATGCTGAAGTAATCACCGCTTAAGTATTCTTCCTCATTCACATACGAAGGATAAAGGAATACGAAGAGTTTCATATACAGATCCTTAAAGACCAGCCCGGAAACACCCAGTGCTGCAAGTATACCGTAATACCACTTTTTCCAGGGTATGGCAGACGCCGGATAAAGAACCAGCATCACCAAAGCCGTCTTATGGAATAACGCCGCAGCAAGGACTGTGATCACGAATTTTCCCCACTGCCTGCGGCTTACAAAGCCAAGTGAATACAGCCCCATAGCCAGGGCCAGATAATATCTTACCGAATTGTAACTCTGAAAATACAGGCCAAGCGCCAGAAAGAGAAAGAAGGAGATCCCCATGTCACAGCTCTGCTCGTAAAGGGCTTTAATGAAAAACAGGATCGTAGCAAAAGCAAAGATCGCAAATATCACCAGGAAGTATTCTCCTCCGAGAGCGGAATATACCAGCTTTACCAGTATATTAAAGCCGGGTTCCGTCACCACATAATGCCCGCATCGTACATCATGAAAATGCTCGATATAGGTATAATAGTCATTCCCGGTATAAAGACGCAGTACGGAAGGGATCAGCAGCATCAGAAAAAGCACAGCAAGATAAACCCTGTTCAGGGCTTCCCTGCGTGTCCCTCTTACCACAGCCAACCTTGGTGATATAAAAGCTGCAACGCCTGTACCTACAGCCAGCAGCAATGTGTACAGCATCATTCCCTGCATAAGGTCTTTCCTTTTTCAACCCCTGAAACAAGCAGCTTAAGCGCCTGCATCGGTTTTATATCCCTGCACATCACTCCGCTCTTTGTCAGTACGAAACGCAGTGCCCACAGCTTTGCCCACTTTCCGTAAAGGAAATGGAAAAGCACTCCCCTGTCAAAGAAGAACTTCTCGTCATAGCCCTTAAACCAGGTGGATTTTCTGCTGCGCTCGGTACCGATCACGGAGGATACCGCATATACTTTAAGCCCCTTACGTATGCAGTCCATAAAGAAGAGGCTGTCTTCTCCGTTACTGTATGGAGCTCCGCCGCCAAAAAGATGCGAAAAACGCACTCCCGCTTCCTTTAATCTTTCAAGTCTTACAGCCGCGCTGAAGGTAGGATAACGGCCGCAGTTAAACCAGTGAACACGTTTGCTCCTCTCGGTCCAGTAGGTACGGCGCTCGGGATTTACCCTTACGTTAAAGAGGATTATATCCGCATCTTCCCTGCGTCTGAAGGCCTGTATTATGCGCGCTGCATAATCCTCTTCATAGATAATGTCATCATCCGAAAAAAGAACCACATCACCCCAGGCGTTATCCACCGCCAAATTTCGGCTCTTGCCCACGCCGCGCGCATTCCTGTTTATGACACGTATCCTTTTTCCGTTATAGGAAAGCTCTTCCTCGCTGTTGCAGCCGCACTGGTTCACTATTACAGCATCGGATTTAAGCCTCATCTTCTGGGGCAGTTTCATGGTATCCTGTTCAAGAGCCGATACAAGAACACATAATCTCATTTTTTATTATCCTCTTTTGATGCCGAACCGATCTCTCCTGGAAGACTCGCTGCTTCTTTTCTGTTTGCATAGAAATAATAAAGTCTGTGAAGCTTATGATCGGCTTCACAGAATACTACAGCCGTATCCTTATCCTGCATAAAACGCTTAAGCTCTGCAATGCTCATGCTGCCGGCTGCCACACAGCAAAGGATCTTTGCCTCCTTATTTCCGGTATTATACTTCTTATCCCCGCCCAGCATCTCCTTTATCTTAGCGGCTGCTTCTGCCGGAACCGCAGTACCTGCGGGATCTATCATCCTTATCTCTTCCGTCTTGCCGAACTCCCGGTCCAGGGCTTCTTTTAAACTTTCTTCTTCACGCTCAAGCTGCTTTCCCTTAAAAAGGATCCCCAGACAGTTTCCGCCTGCAGTCTTTATGTCCTCTGCAATACGGATGGTATCGTCCATTACATAGATATAAGAAAGTACAAGGATTGCCGCAAGAACACCTGTTATCGCACCAGCTGCAGCCCAGCGGAATATGGTGCTCATCTCGACTACCGCCTTTGCCGGCTCACGGTCCAGAACAGTTATGCTGTCCATGCCCTCCACATAATTGGGAAAGACCATAATGCTTAATTCCAGCGCATTCATTATCCTGTCAGCCATTGCGGGATCGGTATCATCAACCTGAACATGGAACATACGGATATCGGACAAAGTAGGTACAAAGGTAGCGGCCGCGATATATGCTTTATCCGCGCCTTCTACTATGGCAGCCGCAGAGCCTGCTATCACATCCGTATCTATCACATCATTCCAGGTATAGTCATTAAAATAGGCCTGTGTTTCCTCTTCCTCACCCTTTGTGAAATTGATATAAAACTCCGTATCCGCACGGTATATCTGCGCGGGAGCAAATACCTTCTCCTTCAGGAAACGGTATCCTCCGAAAAGCGCTGCGCCAATGACCGCACCGACCAGCAACATCCAAAACCTGCGTACGGAAAGCAGGAGAAAACGACGCAAGTCGAATCCTCTGTCCAGATCATTCCCCTTCAACTTTCTTCTCCTCCCCGGCCTTTTCCTTCTGATGCGTCTCATTATCCACGCCCTCTGTTGCCTCGGGCTTAAAGAGTATCTTAAGAGTCAGCAGCATCAGCTTAAGATCAAGCCATACCGAATAATTCTCTATGTAAGTAAGATCGAGTTTCAGTTTGTCATAAGGAGTGGTGTTGTACTTGCCGTAAACCTGGGCATAGCCTGCCAGTCCGGCCTTTACCTTCATACGGAATACAAATTCCGGCATCTCCTTCTCATATTCCTTTATAAGCTGGGGGCGTTCAGGCCTGGGGCCTATAAAACTCATCTCTCCCTTTAAGATATTCCAGAGCTGCGGAAGCTCATCCAGCCTGCAGGCACGGATAAAACGGCCCACAGGAGTGATACGGTCATCCTTCTTCGCCGCCAGTCTGGCAACGCCATCCTTCTCTGCGTCTACCCTCATACTGCGGAATTTAAGTATCTTGAATTCCCTGCCTCCTATGGTGCAGCGCACCTGCTTATACAATACCGGACCGCCATCGTAGATCTTTACAGCCAGCGCCACCAACAGCATAAAAGGCGAAGCCAGTATCAGCAGGATAAACGAACATACAATGTCAATGATACGCTTGGCAGCCCTCTGCTCCACGGTAAGGGCGTACTCGCGTATAAGATAGATAGGTGTATCAAAGATGTGAAGTTCCTCCGTACCTTTTACCAGCACATCGGGGATCTTGGGCATGATATAGACGCGCAGAGATCTGGCATAGCAATACTTAAGAAGCATATTACGCTCCTTTGTGGGAATATCCCAGAGCACCAGACCGTCATAGCGTTTCTCCACCTCCTCACAGATAGCGGGCACGCCTTCCGCGATATCCATACATTTGCAGATATTATACTTATCAGGACGGCTGGCAAATTTTTGAAGTATCCCGTCAGTCGAACGCTCTCCGCTCACCAGAAGCAGATCCCGCGGCGGGAACAGACAGCTGTATACGAACTGCGCCGACGCAGTCCACACCGCTATCCAGGCAAACTGTATGGCTGTCAGTATAAGCAGCTCCCTGGCGGGGATCACCTTGGTAGCCATCAGTGCCAGGACCGCATAGGCCATAACATTTGCGATAAGGGTCGAGAATATCTGGGAGAAGAATACCTCCCAGGCCTTTAGATATCCTACACGGGTACCGCCGTACATACGCGAGAACATGAACAATATCACCAGATAAACTGCGATCAGCGTGATATCACCCTTTTCCCAGAACTCAATGCCCCATGTAGCTTTTAAGAAGGGTTTATAATACCAGAACCAGCACAGCGCAAAGCCTGCGACCTGCGCAGCCAGGTTCAAAAATGATAAAAACAGCATTATAACCCTTCTGGAAGTTTCCAGCTTCTTCATAACACTTTATTATATCAGATAAATGCTCATATATCCAGATTATTTATGTAACCCAAAATACAGCCTGTTATAAGTACCCGCTAATTAAATCTGTTCATTGCCATATCGATGCCGTCGGATAATATCATCTCCACCGCATCTGCAGCGTGTTCCACTCCATCCTTTATAGGCCCGGAATCCTCATCATTAAGCTGGGCAAGCACATAATCCGCCAGATCCCAACCCTTGGGCTTGGCCCCGACACCTATACGTACCCTCATGAATTCCTGGGTCCCAAGCATTTTGACTATATTCTTCATGCCGTTGTGACCGCCCGCGCTTCCGCTCTTTCTGATACGGAGCACTCCGGGATCCAGATCGATATCGTCATAGATCACTATGAGTTCGCTGCTCACATCTATCTTGTAATAATTACATATGCTGACCAAAGCCTCTCCGCTCAAGTTCATAAAAGTCAGGGGTTTTACCAGCACAACCTTCTCTGAACCGATACGGCCCTTGCCGAACATGGACTTGTGGCCGTCTTCGGGATAGCCTATATTATGCCTCTGTCCCAAAAGGTCCAGAGCCATAAAGCCCACATTATGTCTTGTATTTGCGTATTGTCTTCCCGGATTTCCCAGCCCGGCTATTATATACATATCAGATCCTCCGTAAAACCGCGCGGACGCCCCAGCCGAACATGCAGATAATGCTGCGCGGCACGCTCAGATGCGCCTGTCTGCGGTAGAGATACCATATTCTTTTTACTGCCACCAGCTTGTTTGACGAAAGACTCTTCCCCGCCCTGCGGTATGTTACCAGATTCTCATTGAGTCCGTACGCATTTACACCGCTGCGCAGGATACGCCACCAGCTCGCCGTATCCTCTGAGGGAACAGCAGGCATATAGACCAGCTTTTTCCCCAGCTTCTCAAGGTCCAGCATCACCGTTGAGGTAAATATTATCGTCCTGGTAAGGGCATGGGCATAATCCAGTACGCGTGGCACTTTGACCACCCTGCCGGTTCCTTTTGCATTCTCATCACCGAATTCATAAGATGTAAAAACAAAAGACGCATCCTGCTTCTTTAGGAAGCCCAGCGTCTTTTTAAGCTTATCCTTATGCCAGATATCATCTGCGTCAAGATATGCAAGATAGCGGCCTCTTGCCGCCTTTATCCCCATATTTCTCGCATGCGCCGCCCCGTGCTCTCCTTCATTAACAAGAACACGTATACGTGCATCCTTTGAAGCCAGCTCCTTCATCAGCCCAAGGCTGCCGTCATCAGAATTATCTTCCACCATTATGAGTTCAAGATCACCGAAGCTCTGCATGAGGACACTGCCTACAGTCTCCTCAAGAACAGCTTCCGCGTTATGCACCGGCATTACAATGCTTACCGGCGGCTGATTCATCTCTTACCCATCCTGGCCGTGTCGATATTCTCCCTGAACCACTGATAAGCCAGTCTTACGCCTTCTTCAAGCTCTACTTTATGATGAAAGCCCATCTTATGAAGCTTGGTAACATCTGTCAGCTTTCTGGGAGTACCGTCAGGCATATTGGTATTCCATCTGATCTCGCCGCCATAGCCTACGGTGCGCTTTACCAGTTCAGCCAGATCCCTGATGGATATCTCTTTACCTGTACCTATATTGACATGCTCTTCGCCCGAATAATTCTCCAGCAGGAATACACAGGCATCTGCCATATCGTCAACATAAAGGAATTCCCTTAAAGGTGCACCTGTTCCCCACAGTTCCACAAAAGGTGATGCATACATCTTCGCCTCATGGAATTTTCTGATCATGGCAGGAAGCACATGGGAACCCTTAAGCTCGTAATTATCATGCGGTCCGTAAAGATTGGTGGGCATGCAGCTTATGAAATCATTGCCGTACTGTCTTTTATAGAATTTACACATCTCAAGACCTGCTATCTTTGCGATCGCATAAGCCTCGTTAGTGGTCTCCAGCGGTCCGGTGAGAAGTGCATTCTCGGGGATAGGCTGGGGTGCCATACGGGGATAGATGCAGGTGCTTCCAAGGAAAAGAAGCTTCTTTACCATGTAACGGTGGCAGCATTCGATAACGTTACACTGTATCTGCATATTGCTGTATGCAAATTCCGCAGGAGAAGTATTATTGGCGTTGATACCGCCCACCTTTGCCGCAGCCAGTACCACTACATCGGGACGCTCCACTTCAAAAAACGCCCTTACGTCCGACTGCTCTATCAGATCCAGTTCCGTATGGGTACGTCCCACGATATGTTCATATCCCTTACGGTTAAGGGCTCTTACTATCGCGCTGCCTACCAGTCCTCTGTGACCGGCAACATATATCTTGTCTTTCTTTTCGATCGTAGCCAATTTATTCTCCTCCTAAATATTTTATTTATTGATAAGATCCTTCGCTTCGCTCAGGATGACACATACTCAAGGTAACATGCGCTCAGGATGACATTTTTCTTGTTTTTTTTGGGGCTAACCTATATAATAGACGCATGCGTTACTTATATGAACTGTTTCACAATCCCATCCTTATGTCGGCGGTATCGGCCTGGTTTGTAGCCCAGGTCATGAAATCCATATTACACACCGTACTCACCCGTAACTTCGTAGCCGAAAGGCTTATAGGGACAGGCGGTATGCCCAGTTCCCATTCTGCCACAGTGACTGCTCTGGCCACGGCGGTATTCATTAAGTGCGGTCCTGATTCCGTTGATTTTGCGCTTGCAGCATCTCTTGCCATAATCGTCATGTACGATGCCCTTGGCATACGCCGCCAGGCCGGCAAACACGCTCAGGTACTTAATGAAATGATGGATACCATGGAGAGGATGGATCAGATCGACTGGAGCAATCTTTCCCCCGATGACCGTCTTAAGGAATTCCTTGGACATACACCTCTTCAGGTTATCGTGGGTATCATAATAGGCGTATTTCTTGCATGCCTTATGTGCTTAAAGGTATTGCCTTAACACAGTTTATTTCAGATACTCTTCCAGGGCATCTTTCCAGTCCTTGAAATCATACCCAAGATTTAATCTGAACATCCTGTTATCCAAAGCCGAAAACGACGGTCTGTCCGCCGATTCGGGATAATTCTTTTTATACTCCGCAGAGCTTATGTGTACTACCTCAGTGGATATTCCCTTGATACGGAATATCTCCTCGGTAAAATCCGCCCAGCTGCAGACACCTTCACAGGTACCATGGTAAATACCGTAGAGCTGTGTGGGTACCAGTTTTAGTATTCCTCTGGCCAGTTCCAGGGCGCTGGTGGGATTCCCCAGCTGGTCGTCTACCACACTGATGCTGTCCCTTGTTTCCGACAGCTTGAGCATGGTACGCACGAAATTCTTTCCCTCCCCGTATAACCAGGCGGTACGGATGATGAACCACTTTTTCGCAAACAGCTTAACGAACTCTTCTCCTGCCAGCTTGGTACGGCCATATGCGCTCCTGGGTCCCACGGGGTCGGTCTCAACCCTGGGTGTATCACCGTCTCCGGGAAAAACATAATCCGTGGAAATATGTACCAGCTTTGCATCCACGGCAGAAGCCGCTATAGCCAGATTGCGGGGCCCCAGGGCGTTTATCTTAAACGCCAGATCCTCGTCCTTTTCGCAGCCGTCCACATTGGTAGCGGCAGCGCAGTTTATGATCACATCAGGCTTAAGTTCGCTGACATATTTTATAAGTGCTTCGCTGTCCGTGATATCCAGCTCGGGCACGTCGGATCCCACATATTCAAAGGCCGGATCCTCAGCTGTAAGTTTCTGCAATGCCTTTCCCAGCTGTCCGTTACAGCCGGTAACCATCAGCTTATAACTCATCTGTTTTCCCCCAGGTTAAATCTGTTGATAGCAGAGAATATCGCCCTTACAGATGCGCGTGTGATATTTGAACTTACGCCCACGCCGTAGGTAACATCGCCGGTCTCTTCATTGAGCATATGGATATATGCGGCAGCCTGTGAATTGGAACCGCTCTGGAGAGCATGCTCCTCATAATCCAGGATCTTTATCTTAATGCCGAAGGTCTCTCTTAAGCCGCGCTGTACGGCATCCAGAGGTCCGTTACCCACAGCGTCAAAGGTCTTCTCAATATCATGATCGGTATATGTTACATGTACTCCGGTATCAAACTCCGATTCGGTCTCGCCGGAAAGATCGTCTACCTTGAGCTTTCTGAAATGTATGGGCTCGTTCTTCTTAAGATATTCCTCACGGAATTTCTCCATAACGGTCTCGGGAGATACCTCACCCTGCTTTTCCGAAAGCTTCTGTATAACATCGGCAAATTCCCTCTGCATAGGCTTGGGAAGCTTGAAGCCGAAATAAGTCTCCATTACGAATGCCACGCCGCCCTTACCGGACTGGGAATTGATACGTACGATAGGCTCGTATTCCCTGCCGATATCTGCGGGATCGATGGTAAGATAAGGCACCTGCCATATCTGCGAATTGCGTACCTGCATAGCATGAACGCCCTTGTTGATGGCATCCTGGTGTGATCCGGAGAATGCCGTGAACACCAGCTTGCCTGCATAGGGATGACGGGGATGGATCGGCAGCTTGCAGCATCTTTCATAGATCTCTGCCGCTTCTTTTACATTATCCAGGTTAAGTCCGCAGTCGATGCCCTGTGAGAACATGTTATATGCAAGATTAACTATATCAACATTACCTGTGCGCTCGCCGTTTCCGAAGAGCGTACCCTCTATACGATCCGCACCCGCTAAAATTGCAAGCTCCGCGGTGGCAACGCCGGTTCCCCTGTCGTTGTGGGGATGAACGCTTAAGATCACCGAATCCCTCTTATGCATGTTCTTGCTCATATATTCGATACGGTCAGCAAAAACATTGGGCGTGGTCATCTCTACCGTTGAGGGCAGATTGATGATCATGGGATGTTCCGGAGTGGGGTTCCACAGATCGATGACTGCATTACATACTTCAAGCGCATAGTCCAGCTCTGTTCCGGTAAAGCTCTCCGGTGAATACTCAAGGGTAACTTCGCCGTCGTACTCATGCATATGATCCATGACCATACGGGTACCTTTTAAAGCGATCTCCTTGACCTCTTCCTTGCTGGCATTGAAAACCACATCCCTCTGAAGTGTGGAAGTGGAATTATAGATATGCATGACTATCTTTTTGATACCCTTTGCGGATTCAAAGCTCTTGATGATCTGCTCCTCACGGCACTGGGCCAGCACCTGGATCTTGACATCATCGGGTATCATCTTTCTCTCGACCAGCTGGCGCAGAAAATCATACTCTATCTGGCTGGCTGCGGGAAAGCCTACTTCAATCTCTTTAAATCCCAGTTTTACCAAAAAATTAAAAAACTCTATCTTCTCCGATACTATCATCGGGTCAATAAGAGCCTGATTACCATCCCTTAAGTCCACACTGCACCATACCGGTGCTTTCTCAATCTCCTTATCCGGCCATGTTCTTTCCGGATAGTGATCTACGGGAACGCGCTGGTAACGTTTGTAATTTAACATTTCTTCTCACTCCTTGGCTGATTTATTCCCCAAGTCCGCTTTCTATGGCTTTGACGAGGCATTCGAGAGCCTCCTGTTCGTCTTCGCCCTCGCAGACAAATTCCACCTCATCACCGCATTTGACACATGCGCCCAGAACGCTTAATACGCTCTTCGCATTGGCGGTATTGTCGCGAAAAGTGAACGTGGTCATCGACCTGAATTTCATAGCTTCCTTGCAGAGATTCCCTGCAGGACGCAGATGAAGGCCGGTCGGATTCTTGATCGTAACCTTCTGCCTTACCATTGGCATTTCCTCCAAAACATCTTACTGTATTTTAACCCCATAACCCCTTATTAAAAGATAATTATAACACTTCAGCACAAAATATTCAAGGCAGGCCCGTTAATCTGTTTTCTCTGTCAGACGTACGTCCGCATAGTACTTTTCCGAGGCTTCAACTCCTT
Organism: uncultured Lachnospiraceae bacterium; assembly: GCA_947169935.1. GTDB lineage: Bacteria > Bacillota > Clostridia > Lachnospirales > Lachnospiraceae > NK4A136. The sequence goes on along the minus strand of CAMVRS010000005.1, from coordinate 29,021 downwards.
CGGGAAGTTCCAGTGCAAGTTCCATCTGGAAAGTACCTTCCTTGCCCTTGCCTGCGTTATACGTATCCAGATATGCTCCGACATCCACAACGCCTCTTATGGAAGCGGAAGTCAGATTCTTCATATCATCGGCAATACCGAAGAGATGCACCTTAAGATTTACCGGTCTGTATTCGCTGTCATCATCTTCGTCTTCCCGTCTTACCAGTATCTCCACCTCGTAATCATCGGGAACGCCGATCGCCCTGAGATTCCTGATAGGAACGTTGAAATACTTATAAATAAGCTCTTCGATATCGATATTGACGCTCACCAGACCGTCAAAGCCTTCTTCATCATCGGTCACAAGGCGTATGCCCTCGGGCAGATAGTCGTTAAGATCCAGCTGCCTGCTGATGCTGGTGTCGGCTCCGTCTACGCTGAGCTCTGCTGCCGGCACGTTGATCGCGCTGATATTCGAAAGACTGGAGGATCTGCCGGCTATGGTGACCACATTGTAATCCGCTTCCGGCTCACCGGTCATCTTATATCCTTCCGCAGGAGTTCCCAGATAGTTGTAAACAACGGGGACCTCCTTTGTAGGCAGCACTTCCACGCCCACGTTAATGGTCGATACGTTTGTCTTAAGGTTATTATGGGTCACTATCTTACCGTCGGTATCAAGAAGGCGGATATCGGCGCTGGTGGACAGATCCGAATTACGGCCGGCCACACTCACGTTGCAGGCTGCCCTGGTTATACGGTTAACAACGGATTCCGGACCTGATACGCGCACGGTGTTCTGGTTCTGCGTAACATCTCCCAGGATATAACCGTCTGCCGGTTCACCCGTAGTGGTGACCAGAACGGTAAGCGGTATCTCCTTAAGGTTCTCAACTTCCAGCTCTACTGCGGCGCGGCTCTGCTTGATGCTGTCTATCTCGGAGTTGTTCTTGTTGGAATACACCTCGATAGCCACAGTGTTCATAATGGTTATGTCTTCCAGATCCGCAACAGCATGTATATTTTCCTGGCTTATATTTTCCAGAAATGAACGCTTTCCGTATATCGTAACATTGACCGTATCGCTGTCATTGAGCACATCATAAACCTTACCGACATCCGTGAGACTCTCCGTGTTAAGCAGCTCGACTTTGATGCCGCTGTAGGTGATCTTATCCACGGGATCGGCATAGTTTATGACTATCAGCCAGATGCCGAATGCCACAAAAAAAGCCAGTATCTTAAGTCCCAGATTATGCGTCAGCTTTTTTATCAGCAAGCAATTCTCCTTTCTGCCTTACAAACAGTCCTTTCCTCTGTTTTCCGGCTTCTTCAACGGGTCTGTCACGTACTATCTCAAGCTTCTCCCTGAGCCCTTCCTGGGTCAGCGAGCTGAATAATTCTCCGCCGTATGCCACGCTTACCTTTCCGTTCTCCTCGGAAACGATAACGGTAAGGGAATCCGTAGCTTCAGATATACCTACGCCCGCTCTGTGTCTTGTTCCAAGCGCTTTGCTTAAGGAGCGGTTATCCGAAAGAGGCAGATAACAGGTAGCTGATACTATCCTGTCCCCCCTGAATATCACCGCGCCGTCATGCAGCGGGGTATTGTGTTCAAAGATATTGATCAGCAGCTGGCTGGAAACGGCTGCGTCTATTGCGATACCTGTCTTTTCGTATTCAGCCAGGGATTCATTCCTTTCAAGGACCATAAGGGCGCCGGTCTTAACCCTGCCCATTGCAAAGCTGGCCTTTACTATCTCATCGATGGTATGATCGGAATAACGTCCGCCCTGCCTGCCCGAGTCGTAATTCATAAAAGAAAACAGTATATTCTTCTGTCCCAGCTGTTCAAGGGCGCGGCGCAGCTCCGGCTGGAGCACGACCACTATGGCTATTACCATCATGGAAAGACTCTTTTCCGCGATCCAGAGGATAGTCGACATATTGAAAATAGCCGCAAGAAGCAAAAAGCCCAATATGACTATAAGGCCTTTTAAAAGAGACCATGCCTTGGTGCCCCTCACCCAGACCATCAAATGGTAGATAAGGAACGTGATGATCAGGACCTCGATGATATCGGTGATCCTGATCCTCGGCATGTGAATACCTGCGATATAATCTTGTATGAATGACAGGAATGAATTGATCATGGTTTATTATCTTTTATACCCTCCGGTATTCTAATGCGCCGGGTGCGGTTTTTATTGCCTGCCGTACTGCCACTTCTTCTTAATCTGTATTCGGGTGCATCTTTCAGCGGATTATCCGGATCCATATCCGTTTCTTCCGCTGCTGCAGCGGGCACCTTTTCGCTGCCTTTTATCTTCTTGACTTTCTTTTCGGTAAGGGCCACTGTATTCTTGGGAACGGCCTTTACATAATAATAATATTCGTCATCTTCGAACTGGACACGTTCCGTTCGCGAATAATCCACATTGAAGATAAAGAATTTAAGTATTATCGCCACTACCAGCGCCATGATGCTGCCGATTATAAGTCCCGCTATGGAGATCCTGGTCTCGAAACGCAGATCGCCTACCAGTATCACGACTATATCTATGAGCATGCCGGTTATCATGGCTATGGTCCAGCAATGATCCACAGGCAGACGGCGTATGATATAGACCACAAGGATCGTGATGGCAAAAGCCGCCACTTCCACCTGCATCTCCCTGTTGCTCATAAGCGCGTCTATCAGCACCCTGAGTTTTTCCAGGGCAAAGGCCGGATCGTCTTCCTGCGTCATCAGTGCCGAAGAATTACCTGCGATATAATGCAGCAGATGATAGGTAACCACTCCACAGCCCGTAGATATCACGGAGGTGGGTGCTGCCACCAGGCCGGCACAGATGGGGATAACATAAGGTATCTTCAAAACAAAACACAGCGGCGTCATTATCAGGAGGATCGTATCCTTGGGTGAAAACCTGAAATACATAAGGAACAATACCAGGAAGAAAACCCCCGTTATCAGCACTGTTTCCAGCGAAAGCGCATATAAATGTAAAAGTATCACCAGCACACTCATCACCAGTATGAAGTTCATGGGGAAGAACGAACACAGCAATGAAAGTATCAGCGTGATGGGGAGCGACGTAAGCACAGCGGCGAAATTAATGTTTTTGTTAATCATCCGGAAAGCGATAAAAGCAAGTATGAATTTTAATGCGGGATTGCAGAAGCCTTCATAGCGGCTGTAAAAGCTTTTAATCCGCTCCCTTATCATCAATAAATAAGTCATGATCCACCTTTGTTCATTTCCGCCCGCTCGGCTTCCTTACGGTACATCGAAGCCAGACGGCGCAGATTATTATTATATATACGCAGATTCCTTCTGGCTCTGCGATATCTTACAACGTAAACAATGTAGGTGACAACGGAATATACACCTACCGTAATGAGATAACGTATGAGTATTGCCTTTCCGAAAGCCCACAGATCTATCTCATAGATATTTTCCATGAACATCTCAAAATCATAGGCCAGATACAGTCCAAGGATAATACCGAAAGTAACAGTCCCGTATATTATGGATTTGACCATTTCCTTTGCGATATAATCCCCGCGAAAATAAGAGCCTATGGCCATACTTTTTTTACCTTCCCCCGTTTCAAAAGAGGCAAGGCGCGTCATTAATTTTATCCTTGATTCGTTAAGCATCTTTCCTTACTTCCGGGAATACATTCTGGCACTGGAGCTGGCACCGCCGCCTGATGCAGGCGCCTGGTGCGTCTCAGGTTTCCTTCCTGCCGCGCCAAAGCTGTTAGCCGTTTCATTTTTGCATTTGCCGCAATAACGCCCTGTAAAAATAGGCGCGCCACAGGTTTCACAGAAAAGCTTTATAGGGGAATCCGTGGCAAACACAAGCCTCTCCTCACGTATCCACTGTTCAACCTGGCGTTCCTCAACTCCGCAGTTGGCAACGATCTCCTTCATGCTGGCTGTTTTATGTTCGCGGACAAATTCCTTTACTTCCTGGAATTTAGCCTCTATCGCTTCCTTGCAGGCCTGGCAGATAGGTGGCCCAGCAATATAGTTAAAAAGCTTCCCGCATTTTTTGCAATTTCTCGCATTCATGAGTCCTTCTCCTCTCTTATGAATACTTAAACCCCACTGCCAATGGCAAGCGTCACAAAATAAACTTTTTTAACCCCCGACGCTTTCAAAAGCGCAGCCATGGCATCTATAGTACTGCCGGTGGTATATATGTCATCCACGACAACAACTATACTTAATTTTACTACATCTTGTAGCATAATGAAAGCATTTTTCAAATTTATTTGTCTTTCTTTTGCATCCAGAAGCTTCATGGGACGCGTCTTTCTGGCCCTGCGGATGATATCTTCCCGCACCGGCAGATCCAGCGCCCTGCCGCAGGCGCGGGCTATGGCTGCCGCCTGGTTATAGCCCCTGCGGCGCTGTCTGGATGCATGAAGCGGGACGGGAATAAGGGCTTCGGCCCCCCACTCCCTGATGGCCGGTCCCAGACGTCTGGCCATCTCCCTTCCGAAAAATTCGGCGTATTCCAAACGTCCGCTGTATTTAAGCCGGTATATAGCGCCTCTCACTGATGCATATTCATATAATGCCAGTCCGCGGTCATAATAATGCCGGCGCCCCCTGCAGGATCTGCAGTATTCTTCCTCATCCGCTTTAAGCTGTGCTCCGCACTTTATGCATCTGGGCTCTTTTATAAGCTTAAGATCATTTCTGCATTCAGCGCATACGCCCTTTTTCCTGTCCCCGGGCGTCATGACCCTGTCGCATACAGGACAGCGCGGCGGAAATAGCAGATCACATATCTTCCCATTCAAGGCCTTAAGCATCATTCCTCATCTCACCGGCTTCCTTTATACGCTCGCAGAGCGAGGTGTATCTGTGCTGTACATGATCGTTATCTATCATCTGCTGTATCCTGTCATTACTGCCTATAAGGATAACACAGCGCTTCGCCCTGGTAACGGCGGTATAGAGCAGATTCCTGGACATGAGCATTTCCGGCCCCGAAAGAACAGGCAGTATTACCAGGGGATACTCACTTCCCTGCGATTTATGTATGGTTACCGCATAAGCCAGTTCAAGTTCATCAAGCTGCTGGAAGGGATAGTATACCTTCCTGCCATCGTCAAAATGAACCTCCACCAGCTTCAGATACGAATTTATCTGGGTGATGACTCCCACGTCGCCGTTAAAGACCCCGCTGCCGGAAGCCACGCAGACATTATGATCCCCTATGATCTCCCACTCAAGCTGGTAGTCGTTCTTTATCTGCATGACCTTGTCGCCGTTACGGAATACCCTGTCGCCGTAGGGTACTTCCGCCTTATCTTCACGGGCGGGATTGAGCCTCTCCTGCAGCATCTCATTTAAGCCTTCAACTCCTAAAAGGCCTTTTCTCATGGGCGTCATGACCTGTATGTCCCCGGAAGAAAGACCAAGCTTTCTGGGCAGCACATCGGAAATGAGCTTCACCAGATACTCCTGTATCACTTCCACCCTGTCCTTTTCCAGCAGGAAGAAGTCCTCATATTTAACCGAAAGATCCAGATGCTCTCCCCTGTTTATCTTATGGGCGTTTTCCACTATATGGCTGTCACCGGACTGTCTGAATATCCTCTGAAGACGTACAACAGAGAATTCGTTACTGTCCATTATGTCCCTGAGCACCTGTCCCGGGCCGACGCTGGGCAGCTGGTCCACATCTCCCACCATGATAAGCCTGCTGCCGGGAGCAATGGCAGCCAGCAGCGCCTTCAGCAGCCATATATCCACCATGCTCATCTCATCGATGATCACACAGTCGGCTTCCAGGGGCTCATCCTCATTTCTTTCAAAACGGAGCTCGTTCTGGTCCGCCCCCATCTCAAGCAGCCTGTGTATGGTCTTTGCCTCGTAGCCGGTAGCTTCGTTCATACGCTTGGCCGCCCTGCCTGTAGGCGCAGCCAGTACAAATTCAAGCCCCTTATCCTGCATGCGCCTGATTATCGCATTTATCGTGGTGGTCTTTCCGGTACCGGGTCCGCCGGACAGTATCAATACGCCGCTCTCATCACTGAGTTTTACGGCCCTTCTCTGCAGCTCATCCAGCTCCATTCCCATATCTTTTTCCAGCTCCGGCAGCCAGTCCTCATCGCCGTCGTCGCTTTTTTCATATGCATCTCTCAGCTGCAGCAGCTTCTCCGCACAGAATTTCTCCGCCCGGAAATACCCCGGGGAATATACCCGCGCTCCTTCGGGAGTGTTCTTTATTTCTATTCTGTGGTCCAGTGCCATCACCGGAAGCTGTTCGCTGATAAGCTCCTTATCAAGATTTAACATACGGGATACCCTGTCACACAGATCCTCCATAGGAAAATAACAGTGGCCTTCCGCCGCTTCCATCCCCAGCTCATAGATCACTGCGCTGCAGATCCTGTATTCGGAATCCATACTTATGCCGGCCTTTACCGCTATTGCGTCAGCCTTCTTAAAGCCCACAGCAGGCACATCTTCCGCCAGCCTGTAGGGGTTGTTCTTTATTACATTGTAAACATCATTACCGTATATCTCGTATATCCTGTCGGCTATGGTCAGACTGATGCCGTACTGCTGCAGAAAGATCATGGCGTTACGGCGGTCGCGCTTACCCGCAAGCTGCCCAGCCAGTTCCTGTGCCATGCGCAGGGATATGCCTTTTATCTCAGCCAGCCTCTCCGGCTCTTCTTCCATTATGCGGAAAGTATCATCCCCGAATTTATCCACGATACGCACAGCCATCTTTTCCCCCACGCCCTTAACGGCGCCGGAGCCCAGATAGCGTATCACGGATATCCTGTCAGAAGGGGGGACTGCCTTTATGGATGTAAACTTGAACTGCCTGCCGTAAATGTTATGATCCACCCAGGTACCTTCAAGCTCCACTGTCTCACCGGGACTGTAATCCTTTGCAAAACCGACACAGGTCTTGCTGCCGTCAGAGGCGGCCAGAGTCATGACGGTATAACCGTCGTCGGTCTGATATGTAATGTGATCTATGTAACCTTTGATAGTATCCATATATTAAAACGATCGCCCTCTTCATTTTCTAAAGAGGGCGACTTATCATTCTCCTTCCGTATTGCCGGCCACCGTTCCCGAGGCGGCCTGCTTTTCCATTATCTCTTCCAGCGTAAGACCGCCGGCATTTCTTTTCATCTGTTCATACATCTGCATAGCCAGGCTGTTGCTTCCCATGGTCTGCTCCGTCATCTGCCTTGCCGTTTCGGTAATGGCGCTGTCCATAAAATAGCTTACCGTCTGGTCTTCATTTCCGTCGGAGAAAACCTCCGCGGATTTCTTCATGGATTTTATGACCTGCTCCCAGAGATAGGTTTCAAACTCCTTACAGGCATCAAGCATCTCATCATCGGTCTGCGCTGTCTTTGCATTGGACTTAAGCTTATCGGTATTCTGCGCAGACGCCAGGGATGAGGCGTAATCGGTCATGGCTGTGATGTTAGTTATATCCATATAATGTACCTCTCATAAAGATCCTTCGCTTCGCTCAGGATGACACCCTGCGTGTCATTCTGACGGCATCAGCCCGAAGAATCCTATCTATTTACTGTTTTAATTGGTTAGCCTGCTGCATCATGGTATCGGATGTAGTGATGACACGGCTGTTGGCTTCGTATGCTCTCTGGGCTATGATCAGGTTTACCATCTCGTCTGCCAGCTGTACATTGGAGCCTTCCAGGTATCCCTGCACTATCTTGCTCTTTGAAAGAGTTCTGTTGTCTGCCTCATTTAAAGGCTTGCCGCTGGCTGCAGTCTCTACATAAAGCGAACTGTCTCGCTTTTCAAGGCCGGCAGGGTTGTTGAACTGCCACAAGCCGATCTTTATGTTCATGGACTTGGGATTATTATCCTCATCGGGATAGAAAAGCTCACCGTCGCCCGATATCGTTATCCTGCTGGACATATACTCCTCACCCTTGATAATGATAGGCTGTCCTTTGGTGTCCAGAACGGCATTACCGTTGGAATCCGTAAGCTCAAGTCCCTGCGCATGCAGAGCAAAATGGAAATCACCGTTGCGGGTATAAGCTGTGGTGCCGTCTGCAAGCTTTACCCCGAAAAGACCATCGCCGCCGATAGCAAATGCCGTGTTGTTTCCCGCTTCAAGGAACGCACCCTGGGTAAAGATCGTGGTTATGGAGGAATTACGCACACCCAGACCAACCTGCGAATCAATAGGCTTGGTATCGCCGTTTGCGCTGGTAGTCTTTGTCTGGAGTTCCTGATAAAGCAGGGATTTGAACTCCATCTGGCCGGTCTTGAAACCTGCAGTATTAACGTTTGCGATATTATTTGATATAACGTCGACCGCCGTCTGCTGCGCCAGCATTCCGGTCGCGCCTGACCATAATGAACGTACCATATTGAAAACCTCCTGTTATCCGTTTAACTTACCCAGCTGTGTTGCTGTCTGCAGCGAAGTGTCATAGGTCTGGATGACCTTCTGGTTTGCTTCGTACTGGCGGGATACGCTTATCATCTCCACCATTTCCCTGACCACGCTTACGTTACTGGTTTCAAGGTATCCCTGGAAAACCTGGCCGGTAGCCGCTCTCTGTGTGGCTCCGTCAACGGGATAATAATAATTCTCACCGTAGTGTTCAAGATAATTATAATCGTCAAAATCCGTGATCGCCAGCTGTGCTACCTGCTTGCCGTCCTGGAATATGAAACCCTGCTGATCCACCGAGATCTCTTTAGTGGGATCCAGCTTGATCCTCTTGTTGGTATTGCCGTCTTTCCCCAGCACATAATCACCGTCGGTGGTGACCAGATAGCCGTCGGTAGTCATCTGGAAGTTACCGTCACGGGTATATAGTGTTGTAGATTCCTGATTTTTATTGGTGAATTCCACAGTGAAGAAACCTCTGCCACCGATAGCCATATCCATGGGAATGTCGGTCACCTGGAATGAGCCTTCCGACCAGTCCACATAGCTCTCGCCTATCTTAACGCCCGGATTGGCGCTGCCTATTCTGTTTGCGTAGCGGTATCCTTCAGAACCGTCTTTGATCTTGTCCACCAGCACGGTCTCGAAAGTCTGGCTGGAAAGCCCTTCTTTCTTAAAACCCGTGGTGTCGGCATTGGCCAGATTGTTGGCCAGATTGTCCATTCGCCTCTGCTCCTGGAGCATGCCTGTATATGCAACATAAAGCCCTTTCAGCATGGATAGCCCTCCATATTACTCTGCCGGCATCCGTGCCAGATAATCTCTTCCATGTACATATATAAGATTCTTCGCTTCGCTCAGAATGACATAAAATTCATGTTCATGATAACATAAAATCCATGCCCGGAATGAATCTTATAATTTTTATCGGCTCATGCTTCACAAAACTTTATGCCTAAGCTTCATCATTATAACCTGCCAGGAACTCGATATACTTACCTGTTCCTATTGCCACGCAGGTCATGGGCTCGTCAGCCGTCATGGTATTGATATGGGTGCGCTCCTCGATAAGCTCCTCCAGGCCGCGCAGCATGGAACCGCCGCCTGTGAGCACTATACCCCTGTCAACGATATCTCCCGCCAGTTCCGGGGGAGTTTTCTCAAGTACGGCGCAGATGGTATCCAGTATCTGCGAGGTGGTCTCACGCAGAGCCTCCGTTGTCTCGTCAGATGATACACGTACGGTCTCGGGCAGACCCGATACCAGATTACGTCCCTTTACATCCATATAATCAACTTCCGCACGCTTATATGCGGTGCCGATATTTATCTTGATATCCTCTGCGGTACGGTCACCCACCAGAAGATTGTATTTCTTTCTCATGTAACGCACAATGGCTTCGTCAAAATCGTCACCGGCTATCTTGATAGATGCGCTCTCAACCGTACCGCCCAGGGATATTACCGCAACGTCCGTTGTTCCGCCTCCGATATCCACGATCATATTACCCTGGGGCTTTGCGATATCGATACCTGCACCTATAGCTGCTGCAATAGGCTCTTCGATGATTGCCACCTTACCTGCGCCCGCCTGATAAGTAGCATCTTCAACCGCCTTCTTCTCAACCTCGGTAACGCCGCTGGGCACGCAGACTGCCACCCTGGGCTTTTTGAAGCGTAAGCCTCTTTTACCGAGAGCTTTATCAAGGAAATGCTTCATCATCTGTTCGGTAACGGTGTAATTGGATATAACTCCCTGACGCAGAGGGCGCACTACGACTATATTGCCGGGTGTACGTCCTATCATAAGCCTGGCGTCCTCGCCTATGGCCTTTATCTTATTATCATCACGGTCAAAGGCAACCACAGAGGGCTCCTTTAACACGACTCCCTTTCCCTTTATATAAACAAGTATGCTGGCTGTTCCCAGATCTATACCGACATCAGTGCCTGCCATATATATAAAACCCCTTTCCAAAAAGCGAAATGGTAAAAACGTCCGAGTTAAAATTATAAGCCAAACAGGCTGATTTGGAAAGATTATTTTTTCACAAATATTAGTATACATAACCCCTTCTATATAGTTGTTTAGCACCATTGGAAGGCACATTACTTTCTTGACAGCAGAAAGCTTTGTGCTATTATTGACAGAATGAGCTTATCCATACTTTTACAACAGATGGGCGTGATCGTCATACTGGTATCCATCGGCATCCTTCTGGAAAAGAAAGGAGTTGTGGACAGCCTTACCTCAAAGAAATTATCCGCTATAGTCGTTGACGTATGCAATCCCGCACTTATCATGGCTTCTATCCTGTCCGGCAATATCACCGCTACCCATGAAGACCTTATCACTGCAGGGATACTGGGCTTTTGTTTTTATCTTCTGCTGATAATACTTGGTTTTCTGCTGCCCCTGATACTGCGCTCCGCGCCGGATAAGCGGAAATTCTACAACCTGATGACGGTCTATACCAACACCGGCTTTCTGGGCATTCCCATCGCAAAGGCAATACTGCCCGATAACGCCATAATCTATGTCATAGTCATAAACATCTTCTACAGTGTTCTTTTCTATACCCACGGCATAAGCGTATTAAGCGGAAAAAAGGGCCGGATCGAACTCAAAAACATCATCAATCCCGGCATCATCATGGCGGTTCTCAGTCTGGTTGTCTTCTGGTTCAGACTGACTCCTCCACCCATAATCGCAAATACCATACAATATACCGGCAACGCCACGATTTTTATCTCTATGGCACTGCTGGGAGTAAACATATCACGCTCACATCTTGGAGAGTCCCTGAAGGATATAAGGCTCTGGGTTTATGTGGGACTGAGGATGCTGCTCGTTCCCTTAGCGATCGTATTTGTTATGCGTGCCCTTAAGTTTGATGATATCTCCATTCAGGCCATGTGCCTGATGGCAGCCGTTCCGGTAGGAAATCTGCCCATGATCCAGGCCGAAAAAAACGGAGAAGATACACGTATACTCTCTTCCGCGATAGCGCTGACAACTGTGGTATCCATCGCCACCATCCCGCTGCTTCTGTCGCTGTTATAGAAGCTGTTACCGGACCAAAAGTCCCCGGCTTTTCATATTGAAAAAAAACTCCTTTTCTGGTAAAATGCCTTTCGTTATCCCAAAAAACATACAGATATTGAATGGCCTTTGATGGCCCTATGAAAGGTGGCAGAATGCCTTCGAAAGATAAAGCATTAAAGATGCTGCCGGCCTCGGAATGCATACGCATCACCGGCGCCAGGGAGCATAACCTGAAAGGGATAGACCTGACTATCCCCCGAAATAAGTTCGTAGTATTTACGGGACTTTCCGGCTCAGGAAAGTCCTCGCTCGCATTCGATACCATATACGCCGAAGGACAGCGGCGTTATATGGAAAGTCTCTCGTCCTATGCAAGACAGTTCCTGGGCCAGATGGAGAAGCCCGATGTCGAAAAGATAGAGGGACTCAGCCCCGCTATAAGCATCGACCAGAAATCAACCAATAAGAATCCCCGTTCCACCGTAGGCACGGTTACGGAGATCTATGATTATTTCCGTCTGCTTTATGCCAGGGCCGGCATACCCCACTGTCCCGAATGCGGCAGGGAGATAAAGCGCCAGACCGTCGACCAGATGTGCGACCAGGTAATGGCTCTTGATGAAGGCAGCAAGATACAGCTGCTGGCTCCCGTTGTGCGTGGAAAAAAAGGACGCCATGAAAAGGTGCTGGAGCGCATGAAAAAAAGCGGTTATGTCCGCGCCCTGATAGACGGCAGCCTCTATGAACTGGAAGAAGATATAGAACTGGATAAGAATGTCAAGCATACCATAGAAGTGGTTGTGGACCGTCTTGTGGTAAAGCCCGGTATAGAACGCCGTCTTACGGATTCAATCGAGACCGTGCTGCAGCTGACCGACGGTCTGCTGGTAGTGGAAGTGGTTGGCGGAGACCGCCTGAATTTTTCACAGAGCTTCTCCTGCCCCGATTGCGGCATCAGCATTGACGAGATAGAACCCCGCAGCTTTTCCTTCAATAATCCCTTCGGCGCCTGCCCCAACTGCGCAGGTCTGGGAATAAAGATGGAATTCACCGAAGGATCCATGATCCCCGATCCCACAAGATCCATCAACGACGGCTGTATACAGGTACTCGGCTGGCAGAGCGCCTCTTCCGAAGGCAGCTTTTCAAACGCCCTGCTGCAGGCCCTGGTCAAGAGATTCAAATTCAGCCTTGATACTCCCTGGGCAGATCTGGATGATAAGATAAAAGATATCCTGCTCTATGGTACGGATATAGAAGTGGATGTTCACTATCAGGGACAGCGCGGCTACGGCGTATATCCCACGGCTTTTGAAGGACTGATCCGCAACGTGGAACGCAGATACCGCGAATCCTCTTCAGATGCAGGTAAGGCCGAGTATGAAAAATACATGTCCATATCCCCCTGTGACGAATGCCATGGCATGCGCCTTAAAAAGGAATCCCTGGCAGTCACCGTCGGCGGAAAGAACATATACGAAATAACCTCGATATCCATAGGCGCGCTCAAGGATTTCCTGGACGGAATGGAGCTGACAAAACAGCAGCATCTTATCGCCGACCAGGTAATACGTGAGATCAAGTCACGCGTCGGTTTTCTTGTAGAAGTCGGGCTTGAATACCTAAGCCTCTCAAGAGCCACCGCCACACTCTCCGGCGGCGAAGCCCAGCGCATACGTCTGGCAACACAGATAGGCTCCGGCCTGGTGGGCGTATGCTACATACTGGACGAGCCCTCCATAGGCCTTCACCAGAGGGATAACGATAAGCTGCTAGGCGCACTGCGGGGACTGCAGAGCCTGGGCAATACCCTTATAGTCGTAGAGCATGATGAGGATACCATGCGTGAAGCGGACTTTATCGTTGACGTAGGCCCCCTTGCAGGCGAACACGGCGGAGAGATCGTGGCCACCGGCACTGTAGAGGATATCATCAAGGAAAAGCGTTCCATCACAGGGCAGTATCTGAGCGGAAAGAAAAAGATCGCCGTTCCCGAAGTACGCAGAAAGCCTTCAAACTGGCTTAAGATACAGGGGGCTTCGGAAAACAATCTGAAAAATATCGATGTGGATGTACCCCTGGGTATATTCACCTGCATAACAGGCGTATCCGGCTCCGGCAAATCATCGCTGATAAACGAGGTGCTGTATAAAGCGCTGGCCAGAAAGCTGAACCGCGCCTACGCAGTACCCGGCAAGCACAAAAAGATAAGCGGAATGCAGGCGCTGGATAAGGTTATAGCCATAGACCAGTCTCCCATAGGACGCACGCCCAGATCCAATCCCGCCACATATACGGGAGTGTTCGATCTGATAAGGGATCTCTTCGCTTCCACCCAGGATGCAAAAGCAAAGGGCTATAAAAAAGGCCGTTTCTCTTTTAATGTAAAAGGCGGACGTTGCGAAGCCTGCAGCGGCGACGGTATCGTAAAGATAGAAATGCATTTCCTGCCGGATGTATATGTTCCCTGCGAAGTCTGCGGAGGAAAAAGGTATAACCGTGAAACTCTTGATGTTCTCTATAAGGGAAAAAGTATTTCGGACGTGCTGGAGATGACTGTAGAGGAAGCATTGGAATTCTTTGCACCGATAAAAGCCATCAGCACCAAGATACAGACTCTCTATGATGTGGGACTTGGCTATATCAGACTGGGCCAGCCTTCCACAGAACTGTCCGGCGGTGAAGCCCAGCGTATCAAGCTGGCTTCGGAATTATCCCGCCGTTCCACGGGAAAGACCATATATATACTTGATGAGCCCACCACCGGCCTTCACTTCGAAGACGTAAACAAACTGATCGCCATCCTGCAGAAGCTTACTGACGGCGGCAATTCCGTGGTAGTCATCGAGCATAATCTGGATGTTATAAAAAACGCTGACTATATCATCGATATGGGTCCCGAAGGCGGCGACGGCGGCGGCACCGTTATAGCGCAGGGCACGCCGGAAGAAGTGGCACAGCAAAAGCAGTCCTATACAGGACAGTTCTTAAAGAGAATGTTATAAAGTAAAAAAAGCGGAACGCCGTCTATTGCAGCGTTCCGCTTTCCTCTAAATCTGTCTTTCTTATTCCATTACCAGATCATCGATGTTTACTTCGTAATCCTGCACATCCGATGCGCTGTTATATGCACCGCTCTGATTTACCTTTACAGTGAGCTTTGCCGTCTTACCCGCAAATTTCACTTTAACTACAGTCTTGCCTGCCTTCAGAGGCGTAACCGTAAGGTTAAGCTGATCCCCGGATATAGTATATGAGGCGCTTACTACATTCTTTTTACTGTACTTGATGACAGGCGCATCCAGATAACCGGTATTATAAAGCTGCTGTGCAGTATATACCTTATCTTTCTGTTCTACGTTGATCACATATTTCGCTGCGCTGCCTAATGCCTGGGTCCCGGAAAGTGAGCCTTTATTGTTAGCCGCAAAACTCATCTTGGAAACACTATACACAACAACGGTGCAGCTTGCGCTCAGACCGTTTATCTTACAGCTTAAAACAGCGCTTCCGGTCTTCTTGCCTTTAACCTTTCCGTTCTTGCCTATAGATACCACCTTGGGGTCACTGCTTACCCAGTTGCTTGTGATCATCTTTGCATAAGTTCCTTTAGGCTCTATCACAACACTCTTGCCCTTTTTGATAGCAACATTCGGAAGGCTGAAGCTTTCGTTTGCCCTGCTGTATGTGCTGCCTGCAGTTGAAGGATAGCTGAAAACCTTCAATCCGCTGAGTCCTGAATAGTACTGTCCCCTGGGTGTGTGGGTGCTGTCGTCGGGCACCAGGAAATACCTGCTCCAGGAACCTGCAGAATCATTCCAGGTACTGTCGAGCATATACCAGTAGCCGTTTGGCATTTTTACATAATTCCATGCATGTCCGCCGCCGGCGTCACCTACTATGTATACATTCTGTATACCGGCCTTGTCAAGCAGACAGCTCATAGCCAGCGCGTAGCTCTCGCATACGCCGTAGCCTTTAAGGAGTATCCCGTACTGCCTGTGGCAGTAATAATACACAGCAGATTTACGGGTTGCCGCATCCGTATAGGTTCCCCTGTAATCATAGTAATTATTATCCATGATCCATTTGTTGAAATAATATACTATGCCATATGTAGGTGATGCGGGATAATTCTCTGCCGCAAAACTGTATGCCTCTTTAACAAGCTTTTCGATCTGCTTATTGGCTTTTGAATTAAGTGCAGAGCTGTAATGACTGGATTTGGACATGGAAATGGTATGGGTTGCAGTCCCTGTCCGGTAATTATAATAAGTCATCGCCCTGATACCGCCCGACGGGTTCTTCCAGCCAAGCTTCGTAGGATAGGTATCTTCGAGGGCAGAAACAGCATTACAATGCGGCGCCCAGCTCACACCGGAGCTTCTGTCCGTATACATGTAACATCTCTTCTTTTTCTTGATTATGTTCTCATACGCCTTGTCATAGAACTTCCTGGAAGTAGAATCCAGCTGGCTGCAGAAATAATCCTTCATATCCGGAGAAAACATAGAGCCATCGATGATCATGTCGCCATACTCTTCCTTAAGCTCATCCTCCAGATCGATATCTTCGTAATCGGATATATCGTAGTCGGTATCGATATCCGCGATCTCCAGATTACAGCCTGCAACAGTCATATTACCTGTTCCCGCTGCATCGGTATCCTCTTCATCGATAAATTCAATATCATCTGCCCAATCGGTATCGTCACCGGGCTCAAGCAGCGCATTTCCGCCAAAGCTTACCGTGCTTATACCGCTGATCACCTCTGCAGGTATCTCATAGGTATAACAAAGCCGGCCCTTTTCATCCGTGAAGATGACCATATCTTCCATCTCCGGATACTGCTGCTTAACATCGGCCAGCTCATCACAATAAGCAACATAAACTTCCAGTTCCTCCGCGCTCATTTTCTTAAGCACATCATCCGGAAGATAAACAACTCCTTCTACAGGCGTGGCGTACGTACCATACCTGATGCTCTCTATATCATTATAGTCTATGGCTTCCGGATCCGTTACATCTTCACTGACCGAAGACGTATCATCTTCCGTTACCGGCATATCTTCGCTGACCGAAGCATTACCGGCTTCGGCGTTATTTCCGTCATCGTTATCTGCTTCACCGGTTTCCTCTTCTGCCGGTTCCTCTTCAAGTATAATCTCCGTATCGATGTCATCTTCCGGCGCCGCGTAAGCATATTCCGAAAAAATGCTTCCGCCTGTCATCACTGCTGTGAGCAGCATTGATACCAGCCTTCTTTTTTTCATCAGATTACCTCCATAAAACAAATGATTGCGTGATTATACCAAAAGACCTGTTCCATTTCAACACTAATCTACAAGTTTGCCTGTTTTATTCACCGCTAAGGCCTTCCAGCCGTTATCGATCCCGCGCTGTATCACCGCAGCCGGATCCTCATCTGTATGAAAAGTTGCGACCCCCTGGTCATAAAGCACCAGCTCTATGCCATACAGTTCTGCTATCTCTTTTGCCTCTTCTTCGGAACCGGCAAGGGCCCACAATTCCTCACCCTCTGCTATTCCGGCGCCGTCATCTGCCTTTCCCGTTATGATCTCCTCATCACTTACCTTTTCTTTTTCGTTCTCCTCATCGTCTATTGCGACAATACTGCCTGATACCACAGGAACTATACTTCCGCTGACCACAGGATCCCCCTCCTCTGCATCGCCAATACTTCCTCTGCTTTCATCTGTCACTTCACCGCCCTCATCCTTTTCCACTATGACAGGACCATCACCGGTGCTGCATGCCGTAAGCAGGGCAAGCGACAGCAATATCGTACTTAATACCAGCTTTTTCTTTTTCATTTGCTTAAACCTCCTATTATCTGCAGATATAGGAGAGACCGGCGACAAGAGCCGCCGGTCTCAAAATACACACCTTAAACAGTCATTACTTAACCTTTACGGTAAATGTAGCTTTTTTATTGCTTCCGTCTTTAAGCTTGACAGTGATCTTTGCACTGCCGGTTTTTCCGGCTTTAGCACAGGTATCGGGAGCATATATCGTAACTGCATAAAAATAAACTTTTTTACCCTTATATGTATCGGTATAAAGCTGTCCGGCACTGTTTGCATAAGCTCCGTCAGCTCTTACGCTGACCAGCTCAGGGTTGCTGCTGGACACTTCAACATCCAGATCATAAGGATTATAGGAATCAACTGCTATAGGTATTCTTCTTCCGGCAAGATAACCATTTGTACCTATATCGTCATTGGTATACCATTCTGAGGAGGAGAAATTGAAATTCTTACCGTTATAGTAGCCGCTGAGATCCACAGGTACAAAAACAGTTGCGCAGTTATGTACGATAAACGGAACAGAATCGGAAAGATTGGTTCCGTCGGTAGTTCTGGCAGTAACAGTAAGTCCCACTCTGTCACCGATCACCATTTCCTTAACATTAAATGCGGACTGGAGTGCCTTATTCCAGTTCTTCTTGTTGATGCTGACCTTGCCGTTTGCAGTGATCTTTACTGCCTTGGCATTCTTAAATACAGCGGTAGCAGCCTCATCATTGGCTACGAGGTAATCCCATTCCAGCTTCTTGTTGGTGGGCTTTCCATAGCTGTCGCCTACATATACTTTTGCTTTTCTGCTCTTTCCGACTGCGATCTGTCCGCCGTATCCAAAACCGTCTACATCCACAACAAGCTTTGATACGGGCACAACAACCTTAATATTGACTACAGCCTTGGATCCGTCAGAAGCCTTAGCTGTGATCTTTGCAGAACCGGCCTTTAATGCTTTGACAACAGTTTTATTTCCTTCAGCAGTTACAACCTCCACAACCTTTGCATTGGAACTGGTCCAGCTGACAGCTGTACCGGCATCAAGGGTCATGGCAGCATCATCTATTGTTGTTCCGGGTACATTAACTGTAAAGATGGTAGCCTTGCCATCAGCCAGTCTGGAGTCACTCTTTATTGTAAAGGAAGCTCCGGACTTAGCGCCTGTGATCTCGGTATTGGGAACCTCAAATGTGTAGCTTTCAACTTCCCCTGCGATTCCGCTGGGATCAACTACCATGGTGTTAACAACAACAGTATTCTGTCCTTCTGCAGGAACAAGCTCTACGCTGTCGGTATAAACGGTTCCGTTTACTACGACTCCGTCCATCAATGCAGGCTCACTGCCATCAACGGTATAAACAGCATAGCTGCCTTCAGCTGCATCTTCCAGCTCAATGGTAAAGAAGTTCTTATCATCGCTCTGAGCTGCTGTAGCTTTGCCGCCTGCGCCGTTAGCTAAGAACATTTCGCCTACGTTTACGATCTTACCGATCTTTTTAGACTTGGTCTTGGTTGCATTTTTCTGCATTATCTTGAGCATCTCGTCGGCAGAAACCTTTCCGAATTTGCTCATATACAGAGCTGCACAGCCTGCTGCTACGGGTGAAGCCATGGATGTACCGCTCATAAGACCATATAAGCCCTGACCTCCGACACTTCTTGACTTATCACCTGAAACCAGAGGATTATAGCAGCTCAGGATCGAAGTTCCGGGAGCTGCGATATCAGCCCAGGATCCGAAGTTTGAAAAGCAGGATCTCTCTCCTGTGATATCAACGGAAGCAACGCCTATAACACCGTCGTAGCAAACAGGAGTACATCTGCATTCGGAGTTTTCATTTCCCATTGCAACAAATATAACGCAGCCTGCGTCAACGGCAGTCTTCGTTGCCTCAGCTTCCATCGGGCTGTAGGCTATAGTTCCGATACTCATATTTACTACCTGCACCTTACGCTCTGCGCAGATATTGAGCGCACGTGCAACAGCCGCATGGGTATACTCTTCATTCTCGCCAAATACATTCAGGCTGAGGATCTTTACGTTAGGTGCGATACCTGCGCCGCCGACGCCGTTATTTGCACTAGCGCCGATGATACCGGCAACATGTGTAGCATGGCTGCTTGAATATGCATCTGCCTTAACGTTTCCTACTGCAACCTGGGTTACACGGCCTTTAAGATCGGGATGATCAGGATAAACGCCGGTATCAATAACAGCAGCAGTTATATCAGCACTGCCCATGGAAGCAGACCATGCATTATAGGTACCGACCATTTCATGCATATACTGATAATATGTAGAAGCGGGATCCTTGATATACTCATCGGGATTGCTCAGAAGCGCTGCTGCGCCGTCTTTTCCGGTTACCCAATCCTGCCATACCAGCTTACCGGGCTTCTTTGCGGAAGCGTCCATTTCGGCAAAGAAATCTGATCCGTCTATATAATCTGTTTCAACGTTGTACTGGAAAGGATCTTCCAGTTTTCCATAATAGTTAGGCTCAACTACGGGTATAGCGTAAGCTTCGTCTGCTGCAACGGTGAAAGCCTGCTCTACGGGAACATTACCGTTAAGCTTGATCTCTGCAACACCCTGGGCGTATAACTCGAGTTCTCCGTTGTAAGCTTCTGCGATGGTCTGTGCCTCTTCCTCACTGTCGGCAAGGCAGACTACGGTATCAGCCTCATAATCTACGCCTTCGGTCATTCCTTTAAAGACATTCAGAACATCATTCTCTTTAAGAGCAGCCTTCATCTCATACTGTTCTTCATCAAGCACATAACCTTCAGGCATTCCCTTGAGATCAAAAGGCAGTTCTTCTACTACTACGTCTTCTGCTGCGTCATCGTCTCCCGCCAAAGCAACCAGAGCTGTCTCAGGTGCAACGGAAGTAAATGTCATCACAGCAGTCATTAGCATAGCTAAAACCTTTCTGCGTTTCATTTTTTCCTCCTTAATAATAGATAATAATGGTTTGTGTTATGATAGGGTAACGTATGGTATTATACTATACCAAAGGTTTTTATTCAAGCTAAGGGGCAAAAAACGCCCCTGCCCTATACTTTGTCGGGTTTAGTTCTATATTTTGCCCAGCCATAAAAATCACTAAAAAGGGCGCAGCCTTAAGCCGCGCCCTTAAATGTCAGACAAAAGTCCGATAAAACAGTATTACAGCGTTACGCCTTCAACGGAAGCTATCTTAAAGTTGATCAAAGCTGTTCCGCCATACTCGTAGCTGTCGGTTTTTGAATTATAATGAGGCATTATCATAATGGTACCGCTCTTATCGCCTGCCGCGGTATTGGTATAATAACCCAGATCATAATCAGAAGAATTTACAAGCTCTGCCTTGGACGCCGTTACTTTATCCACCTGGGGATTGATGTAATAACCGGTGAATTCAGGAGCAAAAGAGCTGTCGATAACGCCCTTGTTTACTGTGTATCCAATACCGTTGATAGATACAGCGCTTATATCGGCAGGTGTAAGCTTTGCCTTATACAGAGCAAATACGCCGGTAAATACTCCAAGATCCGAGTACTCGGGTATGAAGTTGAAATCACCGGTCTTGCCGTTAGCCGCATAGGTATTGATAGCGATATGGTTGCTGCCCAGCTCATCACCGGTTTTTATCGTATACTGCTTTGCGGAAAGAGCTACAGACTTATAGCTGCCGTTCTTGTCACGGTATACCTGATAAAGCTTTACATTAGGCTTATCCAGCTTGCCCTTTGACTGAGGTGCATCCATAACCACAGAGTATACAGCCGAATAGCTCATGCTTCCTGCATAGGGAGTAACATTGCTGTATACGGGTATGTTGAATACATCTTTGTTAACTACCTTATAAGTACCTAATTCGGCACTTCCGGTAAGCATATTGCCTCCCGTAACGCTTGCTGTAACTTTTGCAGTCTTGCCCAGCTTTGTATTATTTTTGAAGGTAAAGGTCACATATGCATAACCCATGTAGTTGTTGGTTTCGGGATCATAGATGCTTATATATGCTCTGAATCCGCTATACAGACTGCTTATTCCCCAGTTATTGCTCTGATATTTACCTGATCTGTATTGTATACTGTCAGGTATGGCTCCCTTGATGTTGTATGCACCGTTATCGGAAACAGTAAAGCTCACATAACCATTGGCTATAGCATCTTTAAGCTGCATCTTGGTTACCTTTATGGGAGATTTTACTGTGGAAGCCGGATCGATAGCCTGTCCGGAACGGCCGCTGCCGCCGATCACCAGGTTCTTTTTACCGTTACTGCTGCTTGTATAGGAACTTACATAATATGCATTACTGCTTTGATCCTTAACCAGTCCTGCAGTCTTGCCTGCCTCTGAAACATCCCAGCTTGATCCGTTAATGGTAAAGAACTTTTTATTGAGCTTAAGTCCCTGAATGGTAACGGTCTTTCCGTACTTGTAACCGTAATAATCACCTACGCCGATCAGATACAGGGTATAAACGTTGGAAGCTGTTATGCTTTCTCCGCCGTTTTTGCCGTTAGCATTAGAATATCTTGCACTAAAGTTTATGAGATAATCCTTACCGTATTCCAGTTCCTTCTTGCTCTTATCCTTTACAACTATATTAAAGCTTGCAGAATTACGTTCCAGGCCGTCCCACTTAACGGACTTGGTACCGATGGTGACGGTAGCATATTCCACATCGAAATTTGTAGTATCCGTTATACGGAACTGGAAATCGGTGCCGGGATCATGTGAAGGATTAATGTATCCTTCGGTATCCCTGCCGCTTGCAAAATGATTGGCATCATATCCGCCGAAAATTGCTCCGCAGTAATTGCCCGTGCCCCTGAATAACAGGAGATAATCACCTGCTTCGGTTATCTTATTGGGATCCGTGATACCCTCAACTTTATCCCAGCAATTATCTTCGCTGTTCCATTTCCAGATTTCCTGGGTGTAATCGGTGCCCGCCTTAAGTGTTATGGTATTATATGCGGTCTTGTAGTTGCCGTAGCCGTAGGTATAATAGTACTTCGTAAGCTTGGGATTGATACCGCTGACCTTTCCGTTCTTCAATATATAGGTATCTTTGCTTATGCCCGAAACCTTAGCTGCCTCCGAATGAACATAGGTATAGGGATTATCTAAGCTGCTATAATCAAATCCGTCGCGATAGGTATCATTTTTTTCATGGATAAAATCATACTTATACTCATAATCACCCATATTGATCGGGAGGATATCAAAGTATACGGTAGCGGAAAAACCGGTATAATTGCCCTTTCCTGTGATCTCTACGCGGGGGCGCTGATCGTCAGACTTTATGCGTACATAGGTGCCGTTCTCACTCACTGCCATGGATGCATCTTTATTATTGAAATACTTGACAGTGTAATCCGTGTTCAGGTTCAGTTCGCTGTAGCTCTGCATACCGCCAACTTTACCATTATCAGAATAGTTGACCTTGATACGAAGGTCTGCAGCCTGTTTCTTTGCATTGGCCTTTGAACCCAGAGCCACATGCTCACGTGTATCGTAGTAAACCGAAGGTATTACCGAAACAAAAAGATTATCTGCTGCAGCCTTACTGATCTGTCCTACAAAAAGATAATCCTTCTTGCCGCTCAGTTTGAAATCCTTTTTGTTTCCCGCATCATCATAGGTTGAAGCATCGGCATTGACATTAACTGTAGTGTTGTAATATCCCGACTGATAATTATCGCTCTTTGCGTTGAATCCGTCGGTATACACTGTCCAGCCGGTCAGATGATCGGTGGCGGTATCAAGGAATCCGCCCAGGGTATACTCACTGCCGGTCCCGGTGAATATATCTGCTGTAGCCCCAAGCTTATCCAGCAGCTCCTGTGCTGTCCCGCTAAAATCATATGAAGGAAAAGCATAGGTCTTTGTAAATACTTCACCGTTATTATTTGCGGTAAATACTACATAATACTGTGCCTTTAAGATGTAATAATCACCATGGATGTTCTTATCCAGCTCATAATTATCTTCAAAAGCGGGGTCAAGCCAGACTTCCATGGGTACGCTGCTGCAGCTGTCAGCTGAAAGGTCCACACCGGACAGATCCAGGACCACATCACCGGAAAGCAGCGCCTCTGCATTAAGCTCATAAGCAAAACCGTCTGCGATATCAAGGGTGAATCCACTGTAATCAACATCATCTGCTGCTATCACATAGCTGCCGTCCTCTGCCACATCACGGCCTTCGATAGCTGCATCTGCGGATGCCTCATAGCTTAAGCTTATTGTTCTCTTTGCTACTGTAAGCTCTGCTGATACCAGATAGTCTGCATCGGCTGCAACGGCTTTAACCACTGCGTAGACAGTTGTGCCTGCGGGCACTTCGGAAAGCACCAGACCTTCTGCATCAGCAAAGGAATCTGCCGTTACTGCCAGGGCCTCTTCCTTATCTGCAAAGAACTTATAGCTTGTGGTATAGTCTTTGCCCAATACCAGTTCTGCTCCGTCTGCCATCAGCTTAGGTGCGAAGATGGCATCCAGATTGCCCTTTGCATTGCTTCCGTCCTCACCGTACTGAAGCTTGGAAACCGTTACGGAAAATGCACCGTCCGCAGCGCTTACCGTTCCGCTCTCCTCTGCAGCGTCTTCCTGTGCTTCATCATCTGCCGCATTTACGACAGCCGCGCTCTCCAGGAATACGCCCGCCTCCGACGTAAAGAGCATAACTGCAGACATCATGGCAGCTGCTTTACGTGCAAGGCTTCTTTTTCTTGTAAAGAATTTTTGCATATTCATTCCCTCCTTACCTGTATGATATTATGCATCAAAGATGGATTTTACTATAAATGTGTAAAATAATCAATTGCAGCGAATCAATCCGGGAATAAAAGATCCTTCGCTGCGCTCAGGATGACATGAAAAAGGGGCAGTCCCCTTTGCAAGGGAGTCTGCCCCCATCTGTCAAATTCCGTCAGATACTGCCATACTATTCAGTAAAATCTTCAACCGTTACTTCTGCCAGCACGGCATCAATATGGTTTTTAAATTCAGCCCACTTTGGCAGCTCATCAATTATTGCGTTCCTCTCCTTATCTGAAAGAGTGTGATCTATCAGGAAATTGGGTAAAAACGAATCAAACACCGCTTTTAAAAACTTTTCTTTAGCTTTCGCATCATTACCTGAGTCTTTCTTAAAATACGCCAGTATCCTCTTTAATTCCTTCTTATTATCCTCCTGCTGTATTACTTCCATAATACGGTTTTTTACCCAGGCTGTTTTTTCTTCATTATTTTTCTTACGCTCAAATTCACCTATATTCCGGCCAAAACCTCTAAATACCGGTTCAATCATAAGCGTCTGCAGCATCGCAGAAGGAGTGAGTTTCTCCGTTACCATAGCATCTGAGACCGAAGCGTCTTTTCCCGGTTTTTCCATCCGTGGCAGCTCTTTGAATGCATAATCAAGCTCTTCCTTATCAAACGACTTCCTGTTAAAGAGATATCTGTGTGAAGCAGCAAATTCGGTTGCTGTTTTATATGTTTGTATAGCATCTGCATATCTCTTATTTAACGCAGCTTTATCTTTGTCTGTTTTGGCATCCAGTAACTCATTACTGTATCTGCAATACTCCGCCATTTGGGGCGCAGCTTCATCCATGGATCCGAACATCTGCAGATATGCCTCTACGATCGTGGGCGGAAGCCTTACTTCATGCACATTATTCTTGGCATCTGTATATTTTAACGGAATATCCGTCCTGAGATAACGCTCGCGTGTCTCTGCAAGATCACCTGTATACTTCGCATTATATTGCTTCATATAAGCATCATCCAGCTGGTTTATCGCCTCCTCCAGAATGCTCAGCAGCTGCATATTTTTTTCCATGCTGGTTTTGGCGTATTCGGGATAGCCACTGATAAAGGAGGCAAAGCTCTTACGCCAGTCATTGATTTCCTTTCTGAATGCTTTGATCTCCTCCAGCTCATCTTTTGCTTCCTGCCTCGGCTTGGGCTTGTATTTCTTCATCTTAGCCCATATGTCTTTCGCCTGGATCTTCTGGATCATGTCGTATCTGGGATTTATCTCATTTCCCTTGTCATCCTTCCTGCCTTCACTTTTATCCTTTGCATTTCCTTTTTCCGCCTGATATAAAGTGGTAAATTTATTTACGATATCTGAAGTAAGCTTGTCCGCTTCCTCTCCCATGGTCTTAAAATTCTTCTCCATATTCAGTTCGAGATATGCACCTGTCTCTCCTTTTTCCTCCTTCACCTGACGCATGGTCTCTCCCGCTACAGCCGGTGAAAACCCATAGGGCGTATGCGGCATTAATTCACGGGTCTTCTTATATTTTTCTCTTTCTCCAAGAGTTGCCATCTTCTGCCCATAAAACTGATAACCGGATTTATCTTCCTTTGTGAGCATTTCTTCGATATCCATCTCACCCGTATATCTTGCAGAGGGTGCAAAACCGCCGAAGAACACAGAACCTATCCTTGCCCCGGTTCCAAGCTCATACTCAGATTCCTTTATCTGATCAGCTACGGGAATTCCGGCAATCTTACCCATCTCCACAGCAAAGGTAGTGCAGTTTCGGGTCATTATATTATAGCCTTCGTTCGCATAATTTTCTGATGCTTTTAAAACTTCATTAACCTTATTTACCGGTATGCTGTATCTCTTGGAAATGCTGTAACTGTGTCCTCTGTCATTAAAAAGCATACCCGGTATCATTGCTTTCATACCCTGATTGATCGAAAGCCCTATACTTCCGAAACCGTCCTTGGGATAAAAACCATATTCAACTTTATACCTTTCCTTACTGTCAGTCGACAGATTATGCCTGGTATATGAAAGGCTTATAAATGTATGGCCGGCGTTAGTACCGGAGGTCGCCTTGGTCTTTCCTTCTACGGGCTGATCTACGTTAATACTCATCTCCGGTTCTTCTTCGGTATCCCCGGCAGTTATAAATTCCCAGACCAGAGGAACATTGCGTGTATCATCATAGACCAGCTCCTTCCCCTCGTTATCCTTGGGAACATTTTTCTCTGCCAGACTCTTAGTCCCGCGTCCGGCGATCTTCTTTACATTCTTTTCTGTTCTGTCAGCCTGCACGTCCCCGGGGCGTTTTGACTTCTTATACTTCAGCAGCAGCTTGCTGACACCCATAGTAAGGGCGTTAAAAGGCATCATGGCTGATCCCCATACATATTTGGCTCCGGAAACGACCCGGTTCTTGGCTATCTCACCTTTGCTGATAGGTACAAAGCTCTGCTTTCCGACTTCTTTTGCACCATCATTAAGAGCCTTCATCTCCTTGGCAGCATCAGCTATCTTTTCGGGATTGGTCTTATGAGTAAGATCAACGCTCATCCTGCGTTTTCTTCCCACTTCGGGCTTATCTTCTTTCTTCTCAACCGGTCCGCTTATGCTGTTTCTTCTGCCTCCTGGAGCTTTCTTCTTCTCGGGCGCCTTCTTTTTATCAGGCGCTTTCTTCTTCCCGGGCGCCTTTTCTTCTCCCTTCTCGTCTTCAATACCCAGGACTTTGTTATACCTTTTCATTTCCGCCTCGAAGCGGCCTCTAAACAGATCCATGTCACGTTTTATGTCTGCCAGCTGGTCCTCATCATCTCCGGCTTCTTCTTCATCTCCGAACTCTTTTTCAAGCTGCTCCAGTTCCCTGTCAAGCTGTTCATCATCCTTAGGAGGCTCCTCTTTCTGTTCATTATCCTTAGGAGGCTCAACTCCCTGACCGTCACCATGCCCCTCTTTTGCCAGATCTTCATTTCCCTGACCGTCATTTACCTGGTCACCGTTTACCTGATCACCGTTTACCTGCTCTTCATTTGCATGATCCCCGCCACCGGCGATCTGCTGAGGCTCATTCTTCGGAGCACCATCATTACCGCCTCCTGCAGGCTGCAGAGGCTGCTGGGGCGCAACAGGCTGTGCCTTTCCTTTACCGGCTTCTTTCTGCTGCTCTTTGGATGCTTTCCTGGCTTTCAGGGTTTCATATTCCTTTCTTCCTGTCACCAAATAATCGGCAAAAGTCTTAATATTCTTTCCCTGTCCGGCCATTCTTGTTCCCGCGATAAGGTAAATATGCTCTTTTTTTGCAAGTGACGATACCTGTTTCAGGGCAGCCGCCGCCTCTGTATTCTTCACATCATCCGTTTCCATGACCTGTGAGAGTACATCACCTATTTTGTCTATGTAACTGTAATAAAACTTAAGCTGGGCAGATATATCGGAACGAAGCTTCGCATTCAGCAATCCCGGCGACTTAATAGCCAGCAGCTTCATGACAGTGCCAATACTCGTTACCACTTTGTCAAAATCCTTAAAGACCTGTCCCTTACCGGGGTGTTTTAACTTGAACTTCTCGGTGACGCTGCCCTGGAGTTTTTCTTTCATAACTCTCCAGAATTCCACATAATCGGCGCCTTCCTTGACCATTTCCGTAAACTCAATACCCGGGGCAGCTTTCTGCTCCTCCTTTTGCTCCGGCTCTTTTTTCTCGGGCTCTTTCTTCGCCGGCTCCTTTTTCTCCGGCTCTTTTTCTTTCTCTACCACCTCAGCATCATCAAACATCCCTGTTTTGCCAACGATCAGCGCTCTGGCCCAGGTCATATCCTTTTTATCTTTTTCATTGTCGATCCTGCCGCAGCCTCTTTCGAATACCTCCAGCTCCCTGATAGCGGTTTTGACAATGGTTCCGGCCAGGATCTTCGCATCCCCTGCACCGTCAAAATCCTGCTTGGAAAGTGCAGTCACAAGATTCCTGCCAAGTTCGCGTATTTCAATATAATTATTTTTAATGGTATTATCATTTTTGCCTAAAACAACCTTCTTTCTGAACCTGCTTAGCGGCACATTACCGGAAAGCGCAGACGCCTGACTGAAACAGAATTTAACAAGAAACATCAGCTTATCACTCTTATATTTACCGTTGGTAAGCTGCATAATACTCTTGGCCATATCTTCCCAGCGTTTAGCATAAGCTTTCTCATCTTCCGGCTCTTTCAGGAAAGCCGCATTAACCGCAAACTCATGTTCACCGTCCGCCAGATCGTCTTCTTTTGCCTTTTCTTCATCAAACAGCAAAGCAAGAGCATCGTCTTCGATCTCTTCCTCTTCCGGCTTTTCCTCCTGCTCTTTCCCCGCTTTCATAGCCGCCGCGTCTTCGGGCAGCGTTTCGCCGGCCCTGATCACTTCCAGCCAGTGTGTACAGTCCTCCAGTTTTTTGGTTACCTTCGGATTTCTCAGCAGGGTCTTCCCCCCGATAGTAAAGGGTCTTACCTCCTCTATTGCATGATTTGAAAGGGCAAGAGCTGCGGCTATTATCTCACTATTATCCTCATACATCTTCCCCGACAGATCACCCGCTATCTCAGCGCCGTTGATCTTTATTTGATTATAAGCTTTTAATATACTGTTATATTTGGCTGCCAGAGCCTTTTTATCAGACTTGTCTTTTATTTCTTCCACAAGAGCGGAAATAAGCCTGTCAACAGGCGCCAGAACACGATCCAGATATACCTTGCCCTTAGCTACAAATGCCAGTTTCCAGAGATTATCCCCCAGCTCCTTCCACTTAGCCGGTATCACATCTCCTTCAGCTACGCCCACGCTGATAAGGTATTCCTTCAGACTCGCAGATTCCTCTTTCTTCTCCTCGGGCTTTGCTTCCTCCTTCTTCTCTTCCGGCTTTGCTTCTTCCTTCTTCTCTTCCGGCTTTGCTTCTTCCTTCTTTTCCTCTCCGGCAGTACCACCTATGGTAAGAT